>NZ_CP094516.1:6302500-6625700 GCF_029909975.1 Bradyrhizobium sp. ISRA430 | reverse complement strand
ATCGACCACCGGCTTGTCGTGATGCAGCAGCACCGGAACCTTTTCCGAGCCATGCGGCGCGATCGCGCTCTTCTCGGTGAAACGCCAGGGCAGCGATTCCGCAGAGAGGCCTTTGTGCGCGAGTGCCATGCGCGTGCGCCAGCAATACGGGCTGAAGGGGCGGCTGGCGTCGGTGCCGACGAGTTCGTACAGTTTGAGTGACATGGCAGGCTCCACAGTCTCCGTCATTGCGAGCGAAGCGAAGCAATCCGGACTATCGCCGCGGAAACATTCTGGATTGCTTCGCCGGCGCTCGCAATGACGATGTGGAGAGAAGTGCGTACACCAATTTCCGTCGTCATGTCCTCGCGACCCGGCTACGCCAAGGCTTCGCCGGGGCTTACGCTCCTGGGCCGCCGAAGCTTTAGCGAAGGCGGCAGGCGGGCATCCAGTACGCCGCGGCGGTCGAATGACCCACTGCCGCTTGTGATTACTGAATCATCCGCCTTCGCGGATGATGACGACGGAAATCCTACCGCACCACCGACGCCGTCTGCCCGAACAGGATCTTGCGCTCCTCTTCGGTGCGGATGGCCGGCTTGCCGAAGTTCGGATTGACGTCTTTCGCGAGCGCATAGGCGCGCTCGGTGGCGGGGCGTGCGCGGATGGTTTCGAGCCAGCGCTTCAGATGCGGGAAGTCGTCGATGTTCTGGCCCTGGTTCGCATAACCGACCACCCAGGGATAGGACGCCATGTCGGCGATCGAATATTCGCCGGCGATGAATTCGCGATCGGCGAGGCGCTTGTTGAGCACACCATAGAGACGGTTGGTCTCATTGACGTAGCGGTCGATCGCATACGGAATCTTGTCCTGCGCGTAGTTGCGGAAATGGTGGTTCTGGCCCGCCATCGGGCCGAGGCCGCCCATCTGCCAGAACGTCCATTGGATCACGTCATAGCGGCCATAGAGATCGGCCGGCAGGAATTTTTCGGTCTTCTCGGCCAGATAAAGCAGGATGGCGCCGGATTCGAAGACCGACAGCGGCTTGGTCCCGCCTTTCGGCGCGTGGTCGACGATCGCGGGAATGCGGTTGTTGGGCGCTACCGCCAAGAACTCCGGCTTGAACTGCTCGCCCTTGCCGATGTTGACCGGAATGATCTTGTACTTCAGCCCGGTCTCTTCGAGGAACATCGTTATCTTGTGGCCGTTCGGCGTGGTCCAGTAGTGCAGGTCGATCATGGCTGGATGTCCCGGGCTGGAAGGAAAAGCGATCGCAAATAGATGCGATTGCATGAACTTCGCGCCAAGCCCGGCCTGTGTCAATGGTTCCGGCAATGACGGCCGCGTGATTGCAGGAGCGCGCTTTCTTCTCCCCTGTCCGTTCTGACGGGGAGAGGCGAGGATGTCACCGCCCGTTCGCGCGCAAAAAGCTTTCGCCGTCTTCGGTCACCGCGATGATCAACCCGACGCCGGCAACGGTCTCGCGTGCGACGTAGCCGCGATCAGCGGCGTCTTCCCAGATGGTGAGGCGCGGGCAGGATGTTTTCCAGGTCGAGACCACCTCGGCGTAGGCGCGCGGCTCGCGCGCGATCCACTCGACGAAATCAAGCACCAGCGGATCGGCCATCTCGCTCATTGCAGTCCTCCCTTGTCGAAGGCCGCCAGCACCGGTGTGCGGACCAGCAGCCAGCCTCCATAGGCGATGTAATAGCAGGCGATGGTGGTGATCAGACGCGTCGCCCAGACACGGTATTGCTGGTCGCTCATCGCCTCGAGCAGGCGGCGGGCGAGGCTAGTGCCGAGCATCGAGGCGGCGATCGCAACCGCAGCCAGCACCGGATCGAGCGAGGCGGCCTGGTCGACGATGCCGCCGAAATAGAGCAGCTTGGTGAAATGGCTCGCGACCTGGCAGGTCGCTTTCGTCGCCACGATCTCGCGCCGGCCGAACTTGCCGCCGAGGAAGAACGTGTCCATCAGCGGACCCGAAACGCCGGTCATCAGCATCAGACCCATGCAGACCGAGCCGTAGAAGGCGCCCTGCCAGATGCTGTCCGGATTCGGCTTGATGCCCGCGGGCATCATCCGCGCCATGAACGGCGTGACGCCAAGCATCAGGAGCGCGACCGGCTTGTCCGGCACGTAGCGCGTGATCGACCATAGCGCCAGGGCCAGCGCGCAGCCGATCAGATAGACGAACACCGGCCGCCACCGGATATGCGCACGCCACAGCAAGGCGCGCCAGCCGTTCGACGCCATCTGGGTGATCGCATGCAGCACCATCGCGGTCGGCAGCGACATCAAGGCCAGTAGCACGCCGATCAGAATCAGCCCGCCCGCCATGCCGAACAGCCCCGACAGGAATGCGGTGCCGACCATCAGCAATCCGAGGGCAGCGATCATGATGGGCGTCACGAAGGTCTCCTGTGGCAAGTGAGGGACGCAGGCTGTCCATTCTCCCTCTCCCTGTTCTTACGGGGAGAGGGTTGGGGTGAGGGGCTGCGTCCGCGATCACGGTGACAGTTGGACTCGCGGAAGCTCCCCCTCACCCGGCGCGCCTTGCGCGTCGGCCTCTCCCCGCAGGCGGGGAGAGGCGAAGGCCGCCATCCTCGCTTCAACAGATCAGCACAAATTTACGCTGCAAGTTGTGCCTCGCTTGTTCCCCTCGCGCAAACTGAGTTATCTTGGCCTGGCATCAGCTTTCCTGAGGGTACGGCATTTGCGGCGGCTGCTCTTTCTCAACGGCATCAAGGCGTTCGAGGCGGCGGCGCGGACCGGCAGCTTTGCCTCCGCCGGCGTCGAGCTGAACGTGTCGGCCGCCGCCGTCAGCCGCATGGTGCATCTTCTGGAAAAGCGCCTCGGCGTCGCGCTATTCGAGCGCAAGGCCAACCGCCTCGTGCTGACGCAGGCAGGACGCGCCTATCAGAGCGGGCTGACGCCGATCTTCGACGCGCTCGCAAGCCTCACCGCCCAGGTGACGGCGTCCTCGAGCGTCCGCGTGCTCACCATCGGCGTCGGACACACCTTTGCGATGCGCTGGCTGATCCCGCGGCTGTCGGAGTTTCGCAACGAAGAGCCCGACATCGAGGTGCGCTTCACCACCGGCGGTGCGGCGGTGCCGTTCGGAGAGGACTGGAGCTGCGGCATCAAGCTCGGCACCGGCGACTGGCCCGGCCTCGTCGCCGAGCCGCTGTTCGCCGGCGACCTCACACCGGTCTGCGTGCCGCGCCTCGCCGCCAGCCTGAGACGGCCGGCCGACCTGAAAGGCCCGAGCCTGATCCGCGTCGCGCATTCGCCAGAGGACTGGCCGATCTGGCTGAAGGCGGCCAGCCTCACCCGGATCAACGCACGCGGCCCTGAATTCGAGTTCTACGGCCAGTCGCTGCAGGCCGCTGCCGACGGGCTCGGCATCGCCATGGGCATCCGGCCCTATATCGACGACGATCTCGCCGCCGGCCGGCTGGTGGCGCCGTTCGACATCTCGGTGCCCAAGGGCATGCGCTGGTACCTGGTGTATCGCAGCTTCCAGACCGAACAGCGCGACTTTGCCGCGTTCCGGCGCTGGATCATGCGTGCCGCGGCCGAGCCCGCGGCGCGTCCGGCCAGGCGGATCGGCCGCGCCGCCGCACGGAACTGAAGGGGTCAATCTGCTCTTGGGCGAATCTTGGGCGAAAAAGCCGGCGGCTTGTGAACCGTTTCACATACGCAAATCTGGAAACGTGGTCCCCTAATTTCCCAACAAGAAACGTGGGGGACCACTATGACGACCCTTTACGACGGCTTTGACATCGAATCCTTCGAGGCAGGCAAGGGACTGTGGCACGCCCGGATCCGGCGCGCCGACTTCAGCCCTGTTGCCATCGACGGCGTGCTGTTTCCGGCCATGGAAGTCGGCTTCGCCTGGCCCGATCCCGACGCTGCGATCGCCGATGCCAAGCACCACATCGACCGCTTCCGCCGCCGCGCCGAGAACGACGACGAGTAAGCAAGCGGGATGGCGAAGGACCGCAGCGACAACGCGGCGGGAAACGAGGAACCGGGGATGTCGTACATCGAAATCGAAGAGACACAGCCGCTGGCACGATCCTACGCGCGGTCCGTGCTGGCGAAATGTCCTGAGTGCGACGAGGATCTCGCGGTGCTCCGCGTGATCGGCGGCCGCGCCGGATGCGAATACTGGACCATGCGTTGCACTAGTTGCGGCGGGATCCATCTCGACATCCTCCAACCGCGCAGTGTGCGCGAGGACGACGACGGGCCGCTGCCGGCGGCGTGACGCCCGCGCCTGCTGCCAACCTGCTGTCAGCAGGCCGAGCCGGACAGGGCATTCGCCCTTTTCTGCCGGGCGAACTCGTCCCATATTCGGAGCATGGCGAAGAAACCTGCACCCTCCGAAAAATCCGGCAAATCCCCCAAAACCAAGACGCCCAACTCGAAGGCGCCAAATTCTCGCGCGTCACGGCCTGACGTGCAGCCGATCGCGCCGGCGCTGGCCGAGCTGCTCAATCCCGCCATCAATCGCGGCGATGCCGGGCTTGGATCGGGCACCGGCCTGCAGCCACCGCCGGACAATTCGCGTGACCGCCGCGCCGGCGGCGAGGCCGCTGCGCATCGCGCGCGGGCCTCGACGCCGAAGGATTTTCCGCAGGACTCTCGTCAGCCGACTCGCGGCTCACCCCCCTCCCCGGCCCTCCCCCGCAAGGGGGGAGGGAGCGGAGAGACTGGTGGTTTGGAAGAGGCGCCGCAAGCCAATTACGGCACGAGCGCGACGGTGCCGTTCCTCGACCCGGAACTGGCAAAGCAGCTCGGACTGCCGACCGAAGAGGACGATGCCGAGGCGCTGGCGCGGCCGCCACGTTCGAGGACCGAAGCGCTCGGCGTGAAGGCGACCGCGGACGCGCTGGAGACGCTGATCCGAGAGGGCCGCCCCGAGTTCCGCAAGGACGACGGCTCCATGAAAGTGTGGACGCCGCACCGGCCGCCGCGCCCGGAGAAGTCCGAAGGCGGCGTGCGCTTCGAGATCAAGTCGGAGTACCAGCCCAAGGGCGACCAGCCCACCGCGATCGCCGAGCTCGTCGAAGGCATTGAGCGTAACGACCGTTCGCAGGTTCTGCTCGGCGTCACCGGCTCGGGCAAGACCTACACCATGGCCAAGGTGATCGAGGCGACGCAGCGCCCTGCCCTGATCCTGGCGCCGAACAAGACGCTCGCCGCCCAGCTCTATGGCGAGTTCAAGAACTTCTTCCCCGACAATGCGGTCGAGTACTTCGTCTCGTATTACGACTACTACCAGCCCGAAGCCTACGTGCCGCGCACCGACACCTATATCGAGAAGGACTCGTCCATCAACGAGCAGATCGACCGCATGCGCCACTCGGCGACGCGCGCGCTGCTCGAACGCGACGACGTCATCATCGTCGCCTCGGTGTCCTGCATCTACGGTATCGGCTCGGTCGAGACCTATACCGCGATGACCTTCGCGCTGAAGAAGGGCGAGCGCATCGACCAGCGCCAGCTCATCGCCGACCTCGTCGCCTTGCAATACAAACGCACGCAGGCCGATTTCACCCGCGGCACGTTCCGGGTGCGCGGCGACATCATCGACATCTTCCCGGCGCACTATGAGGACCGCGCCTGGCGCGTGAACCTGTTCGGCGACACCGTCGAGAACATCGAGGAGTTCGATCCGCTCACCGGCCACAAGCAGGACGAGCTCGAATTTATCAAGATCTACGCCAACTCGCACTATGTGACGCCGCGCCCGACGCTGGTGCAGGCAATCAAGTCGATCAAGTTCGAATTGAAGCAGCGGCTCGACCAGCTCCACGATCAGGGGCGCCTTTTGGAGGCGCAGCGGCTGGAGCAGCGTACGATGTTCGACCTCGAGATGATGGAGGCGACGGGAAGCTGCGCCGGCATCGAGAACTATTCGCGCTACCTGACCGGCCGCCGCCCCGGCGAGCCGCCGCCGACATTGTTCGAATACGTGCCCGACAACGCGCTGATCTTCGCCGACGAGAGCCACGTCACCATCCCGCAGATCGGCGCCATGTTCCGCGGCGACTTCCGCCGCAAGGCGACGCTCGCCGAATACGGTTTCCGCCTGCCCTCCTGCATGGACAACCGTCCCTTGCGCTTCGAGGAATGGGACATGATGCGGCCGCAGACCATCGCGGTGTCCGCAACGCCGAGCGGCTGGGAGCTGAACGAGAGCGGCGGCGTTTTCGTCGAGCAGGTGATCCGTCCGACCGGACTCATTGATCCTCCCGTGGACATCCGTCCCGCGCGCACGCAGGTCGATGACCTCGTCGGTGAGGTCCGCGCGACCGCTGCGGCGGGCTACCGTTCGCTGATCACGGTTTTGACAAAACGCATGGCGGAGGACCTCACCGAATATCTGCACGAGCAGGGCATTCGCGTGCGCTACATGCACTCGGACATCGACACCATCGAACGCATCGAGATCATTCGCGACCTGCGCCTCGGCGCGTTCGACGCGCTGGTCGGCATCAACCTGTTGCGCGAAGGCCTCGACATTCCCGAATGCGCACTGGTCGCCATCCTCGACGCCGACAAGGAAGGCTTTCTGCGCAGCGAGACCTCGCTGATCCAGACCATCGGCCGCGCCGCGCGCAACGTCGACGGCAAGGTGATCCTCTATGCCGACAGCATGACCGGCTCGATGGAGCGCGCGATCGCCGAGACCAATCGCCGCCGCGAGAAGCAGGTCGAGTACAACAACGCCAACGGCATCACGCCGGAGAGCGTGAAGAAGCAGATCGGCGACATCCTCAACTCCGTCTACGAGCGCGACCACGTGCTGGTGGAGGTCGGCGGCCACGACATGACCGACGACGTCATCTCGATCGGCCACAATTTCGAGGCCGTGCTCGCCGATCTCGAAACGAGGATGCGCGAGGCCGCCGCCGATCTGAACTTCGAGGAAGCCGCGCGCCTGCGCGACGAGGTCAAGCGCCTGCGTGCGACCGAGCTCGCCGTGGTCGACGACCCCACCGCCAAGCAGCGCGCGGTCCAGAGCAAGGCCGGCGCCTATGCCGGTACAAGGAAATACGGCGACGCTGCCAACCTTCCTGTCAGCGCCATGAAGAAAAGGACCGTGGGCTCCGCGCTCAAGGCCAGCGGCGGCGGCAGCGGCTCGAAGGTGCACAAGCCGCATCTCGACGAAATGCACGGCCCGGAGTCGTTGCCCTATCGGGCAAGCCGCGCCCGGCCGTCAAAGCCGTTCGGCGGAAGCAGCCGCATCATCCAGCCGACCGACTCGCGGCAGTCGGGGCCGGAGTTCGGACCGGCGCCCAAGTCGACGGGCGGTGCGCCGGGGCGACGGGGTGGGTGGAAGAAGAGGTAGATTGCTCGCTGCGTGAGGAGAGCGGCTCGCCGTCACCGGCGGGACGCGCCGGGCAATGTGCGTGCGGCGACGGCCGCCGGGCCGAATGCGTGCGCGCAGCCGCATGCGCAACCCATCGCTGCACCCCATGAACCTGGCATTGCGTTTGTGCGTCATACAATCTGCAATCATCCCCTGTGGTTTTGCGGATTGATGGGCGCACGGACTGCGCGATAGCGTTTGCGATCGACGGCCGACGAAGGCGGACGTAGCATGACGGTTGAATCGTTGAACAGACAGCGCGTGCTCCATCTGCTCGACAGTTTTGCGCGCGGCGATCTCGACGCGGCGCTGTCGTGCTGCACCGAGGATGTCGACTTCCTCACCCACGCGCCGATCGACGTGCTGCCGCACATGGTGCCGCGGCACGGCAAGGAGGAGCTGCGCGAGCTCTGGCAGACGATCTGGTCGCGCTATTCCGAAATTCGCTACAAGACGCCGCACATCGTCACCGAGGGCGAGGAGGTCGCGACCTACATGCACACCTATTTCAAGAAGCGCAGCAACGAGCGCATCGTGCAGTTCGACATGGCCGTGTTCTACACCTTCCGGGGCGGGCTGGTGGCAGAGATCCGCGAGATCATCGATTCCTACGATTTGGTGCAGCAGGTGCTGGAGCGCGACATCGGACCGCTGATCGTGGGCGCGAGGGTGGAGTAATTTGCTGACGTTGTATTGGCTTTCGCCAGGACGACACGGAATGCGTGGCGCCCGCGCCCGGGCCGACGCGCGGTGGCGACCGGCAAAATACGGGGTTCTATTGCAAATCTCACAAACTACGCACAATTGTGCATTGCAAAAACGTGAATTGCGTTTTGGCCGAAATCCCGTATTTGTTCGCGCACCAATGAGTTGACGGGCCCGGCGGCACTGCATGGGGCTGTTTTCCATTTTTTTGCAAGCCAGCTTCAGGACTGCCCAAAATGACAGAGCACAGCCTCTGGCGTTTCTCGCGCGCGTTGCATCGCGCGATCAACGACCGGCATTTCGCTGACATCGAGGCCTTGATCGACGAGGACGTCGACTGGGCACTCTATGGCCCGATCGACATGTTTCCGTTCTTCGGCGCGCGCCACGGCAAGCAGGCGGTGCTCGACGTCATCCGCCAGCTCGCCGACAACTTCCATGTCCGCCGCTTCGATCGCGAAAGCATCATGCTGGGCATCGATTCCGCCGCCTCGATGCTGCGCTATTCGCTGACCGCACTCGATTCCGACAAGCCGCTCTCGCTGCGGGTGGCGCAGTTCGCCCAGTTCAAAGCGGGCCGCCTCGTCAACATGCGCGTGCTGATCGACACCTTCGACCTCGTGGAGCAGGCACTTGGCCGCGCCATTCATCTGCCCAAGATGACCAGCGTGGGGTGAGGGGGACGCCAACGGGCCCCGCTTTCGGGACCGATGGCGACGCTCGCGATGTCCTGGCCTCCAGCCCCGCCGGATGCCGTCGCGCAGAGTTCGTCATCGGGCGCGCGCCTGCCGCGCGGCCCGTTGGTTCGCGGCCTCAATAACTGCCGCCACAATTTCGCAATGATATAACCGCATGTTCGACACGGACCGAATGGCGCATGGTCTTCGCGGAATGCCGCTCTATATTGGTTCTGAAAGCATGCGCCGGGGCTCGCGGGCAGGACGATGGAATTCTCGACAGGTTTTGGCTGGAGGCTGCCAGTGCTGGCGGCCGCGTTGATTTTCGGCTCGGTGCTGACGGCCTCGGCCCAGATCATTCCACAGGCCGCCGCTGCGCCTGACGACGAGGCGGAGGCTGCGGCGACGCCTGATGTCAACGACACCGACGTGCTCAAGGGGATCGACGTCGACAAGCTCGACTGGAGCCAGCTCGCAGTCGACGCCGGCACGCTCAACGATATCATCGCCGCGAAGAAGCGCGCGCAGGCGGCAGCCAAGGACGGGTTGGACTGGTCGTCGAACCCCAACGCGAACGGCTCCTCCGCCGTCACCGTGAAGCGGTCGGTGTTTTCGTTCTGGGACACGCGGATCGGCGCCGATATGACGGTGGCGAGCGAGCCGACCACGATGTCCGAGCTTTTGGCGGAAAAGGCCGCCAATGGCGGCAGCCTGCCGCAATCCTCCGGCAGCGCCTGGGCGAAAGCGACCGCGCCGGGCGCGGGTTCGATCTGGGACAAGACCGCGGTGGAAGCCCGGGTCGATCCCGGCGCCGAGCAGAGCCGGCTCGGTGCCTCCCTGACCAAGTCGGTGCCGCTCTCGAGCGACTATTCGCTAACGCTTCAGAACGGCTACAGCGTGAACCAGCAGGGCACGACGGCGCTCCCCGGCATCGGCGGGCACACCATCCGCAATTACGAGACCGACCAGTCCGCCAAGGTCACGATCACCGACACCGGCACCAGCATCACCGCCGGCCAGACGCTGTCGACCACCGACGACAAATGGCTGCGCAAGTTCGGCGCCGAGCAGAAGCTGTTCGACAACGTCACCGTCTCCGGCTCCGTCGGCGAGACCTCGCAAGGTGCGATCAACAAGAGCCTCACCGCGGGCTTCAAGACGAGCTGGTGAGTCCTCTTCGCCCCTCCCCGCCGGCGGCAAGCCTTCAGACATTCGTAACCTTACGCCACGGCAAAGCCCCCGAATGGTCCGCCCTTGCCGCATCTTGGCCTAGTTGCTGTCAAAATCGGACGCCTTGATGGAGGTCGCCTCACAGACGTCGTCGTGCGGGGGAGACTCGCGCTGCGCTCAACGCGAACAGGGGAACAACGATGAACGCCACTCGCCCGGAAAAGATTGAATCCACCGAGACCGAGACGGTCGACACCAACCTTGCCGCCGTGACGGAGGTCGAGGCCGGCATCCGCGATTTCGTGCGCAACGATATTGCCTATCTGCGCCGGCCGGCATCCGGCAGCGAGCCTGCGCTCGATCCCAACGCGGAGGCCACCGTCAACAACGTCAACTCGCTGATCCAGCGCGTCGCCGGCACCTCGCTCGCCGAGATCGAGAACCTGATCTCCGAGCTCGAGAGCCTGCGTGACCTGCTCCACGCCGAAGGCCAGCGCGTCCAGCGCGAGATCTCCGGCTACGCCCAGCTCAGCCAGGCCGCGATGAAGTCGACCCGCATGATCGCCGACAACGTTTCCCAATGGAAGCGCGCCGCCGACGGTCTGCGCAATAGCTGATCACGCTTCACACGTCATGGACCGCCGCGCTCCCGCAACGGGCGCGGCGGTTTTGATTTTGGGGGGATGCGTGGGGCACGCTGGCGCCCCACAGTCGGTGTCATCACCCGCGCAGGCGGATGATCCAGTATTCCAGAGACAACGAGGCTGGAGCCGAGAAGCCGCGGCGTACTGGATGCCCCGGTCAAGCCGGGGCATGACGGCGGAGATTGCGGCACCGGCCACGCAGTCAGACCGGCCCCCGCCCGCTTTGAACTTTCCCCAACGCCCCGACGACCAATGCCAAGCGCCCGCAGCCTTTGCGGCCGGGCCAGGGGACAAGACACATGGAAAGCATTCGGCCCGACAACACGGACCCGATTCCGCTGCGGCCCGCGCCGACCCAGTTCGGCACGATCATGCTGCGCTTCGTCGGACTATTGGCCATCGCGATTGCGGTGCTGGCGTTCGTCTACAGCCGCTGAGCGGCGATGCCGGGGAATCCGGCTCGACAGCGTTAACGAAGTCTTAGTCGCTCGCTTCGACGGTCGAGGCTTCGAGAGTGTAGCCACCGTCGGCATAGCCCTTCACCACCATGCCGGCGACCAGCATCACTGCCAGCGTCGCGGTAGCGAAGATAAATCCGACCAGCTTAAGTGCGCCGCGGTCTGCCATTGTTCTCGTCCCCTGTCCTCTGCCTATTCGTTCAAATAGGCTGCGACAGGTTCATAATTGGTTAGCAACTGGTGGTTCCGCCGGATGCTTCGCGGGCGGCGCCGTTTCGAAAAGGCTTATGGCAGCCGGCCTGAATCGCGTCCATAGCGCGCGAGCAACACTCCGCCATTCATTTCCGCCGTTGAGATTGGAACTGGTCTAACCGCCCTTCTCGCGCATCGGCACGAACGCAGTGGCGGTGATGGAGTAGACCTCTTCGCCGCGCTGGTTGGTGCCAGTGGTGCGGGCCGTCAGGATACCCCAGCCGGGACGCGAGCCAGATGCGCGCTTGTCGATGATGACGCTGACGTAGCTGACGGTGTCGCCGGCCAGCACCGGCTTGATCCAGCGCAGATCGCGGAATCCCGGCGACGGCCCCCACACAGCGACCTCCTCGCCGCGCGCGGCCGCCTGTTTCGCCAGCCGCTGGCCGTCCGCGACGAGCAGGCTCATGCAGGCGGAGCCGACGTGCCAGCCGGATGCTGCGAGCCCGCCGAACAGCGAGTTCTTGCCCTCCTCCTCGTCGAGATGGAAGCGCTGCGGGTCGAACTTCGCGGCGAACGTCTTGATGGATTCGGCCGTGAACGTATAGGCGCCGATCTCGCGGCGCTGGCCGATCTCGATCTCTTCGAAGAACCACATCAGACCGCCCCCTCGCGCCGCTTGATCAGGATCGGCGAGGTCATCTCGCACAGCACCTCGCCCTTGGCGTTGCGCGCGACGCATTTGAACTTGACGATGCCGAGTGCGGGCCGGCTCTTCGAGGTGCGCGCTTCCACGACGTCGACGTCGAGCGTGAGGTCATCGCCGGGCCGCAATGGCGAGAGCCAGCGCACCTCGTCGACGCCGGGCGAGCCGAGCGAGGCGGCGCGGGTGATGAAGCCATCGGCCATCATCCGCATCATCAGCGAGCAGAGGTGCCAGCCCGAGCCGGACAGGCCGCACAGCATGCTTCTAGCTGCCGCCTCCTCGTCCAGGTGCATGGGCTGCGGATCGAACTCGGCGGCAAAGGCCAGAATCTCGTCGCGGGTGACATGGCGCGGGCCGAACGTGCCGAACCGGCCGGGCGGGAAGTCTTCGAAGGTCAGGGTCATCTTGGGAAAGCTTTGCGGAATTGACAGATTGTGGCCGCACTTTGCGGCAATCTCAACCCGCCGGCCCGCATGGCTCGTGCTACATTCGACGCGGCGGCCTGGGTCCGAGTCGTTTGGTTTTGAGTCGGATCAACCAAGGGCCGAGGCCCGATTTGCCCTGGGGGGAGTAATGTTTTCATTCAGCGATCTGTTTCAATGGGACCGCTTCATCACGCCGACGATCATCAAGACCTTCTACTGGCTGGTGATCGCGCTGATCTGCCTGTTCGGCCTCTCCGGCGTCTTCTCCGGTCTCGCTACGATGGCGATCAGCCCGTTCGGCGGTTTCCTGGTGCTGCTGTCGTCGATCGCAAGCGTCGTCGTCGGCATCGTGTTCTCGCGCATCGCCGCCGAGCTGATCCTGATCGTCTTCCGCATCAACGAGCATCTCGGCGCGATCCGCGACCAGGGCGGCGGGATGAAGTGAGGCAGGCACCGGCGCCGTAGGGTGGGTTAGCCGAAGGCGTAACCCACCGCTTTCATCGCCGCGGGAGAAGTGGTGGGTTACGCTTCGCTAACCCACCCTACGAATCCCGCAAGAACTCACGTATTAAACCGGAAATGCATCACATCGCCGTCGGCGACGGTATAGTCCTTGCCTTCGAGGCGCAGCTTGCCGGCATCGCGGGCGCCGGCTTCACCGCCAAGCGCGACATAGTCGTCATAGGCGATGGTCTCGGCGCGGATAAAGCCCTTTTCGAAATCGGTGTGGATCACGCCGGCCGCCGCCGGCGCCTTGGTGCCGCGATGGATGGTCCAGGCGCGTGTCTCCTTCGGCCCCACGGTGAAGTAGGTGATGAGGTCGAGCAGCTTGTAGCCGGCGCGGATCAGGCGGTCGAGGCCGGCCTCTTCGAGGCCGAGGGTCTGAAGGAAATCGACGCGCTCCTCACGTGAGAGCGTCGCGATCTCGGATTCGATCTTGGCGGAGATGACGACGGCGACCGCCCCCTCCTTGGCAGCCTGCTCTTCGACCGCTTTGGAAAAAGCGTTGCCGGTGGCGGCGGAGCCTTCCTCGACATTGCAGACGTAAAGCACGGGCTTCGACGACAACAGGCCGAGCATCGAGAAGGCGCGCTCCTCCTCCGCCTTGCGTTCGACGAGGCGCGCCGGCTTGCCGTCGCGCAGCAGCACCAGCGTGCGGTTGACGAGGTCGAGCTGCTCCTTGGCTTCCTTGTCGTTGCCCTTGGCCTTCTTGGTGAGGTTGTCGACGCGCTTCTCGAGGCTGTCGAGATCGGCGAGCATCAGCTCGGTCTCGATGGTCTCGATGTCGGCGAGCGGCGCGATCTTGCCCTCGACATGGGTGATGTCGGAGTCTTCAAAGCAGCGCACGACATGGGCGATCGCATCGACCTCGCGGATGTTGGCGAGAAACTGGTTGCCGAGGCCTTCGCCCTTGGAGGCGCCGCGCACGAGACCGGCGATGTCGACGAAGGTCAGCCGGGTCGGGATGATCTGGGCCGACTTCGCGGCCGCCGACAGCTTCTCCAGCCGCGGATCGGGCACGGCGACCTCACCGACATTCGGCTCGATCGTGCAGAACGGATAGTTCGCAGCTTGCGCTGCAGCCGTCTCGGTCAGCGCGTTGAACAAGGTCGACTTGCCGACGTTGGGCAACCCGACAATTCCGCATTTGAATCCCATCGTGTCCTCTAGCGCAGTGCAATCGTAGGGTGGGTTAGCGTAGCGTAACCCACCACTTTTCCCGCCGTGGCATGGTGGGTTACGCCTTCCGCCTTCGCTTGTTGAAGCTTCGGCGAACGCGATCGACTAACCCACCCTACTCTTTGCCGTTGTCGTCCTTGGTCAAAAACCCCTTCGCCTGCATGGCGAGATGCACCTTGTTCGCGAACGTCGCGTCCGTGCCCTTGGCAAGGAGCGCGGCGTGCTCGGCAACCGCATCGCAGAGCGTCGCCACCCATTCGCCGTCGGCCTTCGAGAAGTCCGACAGCACGTGGCCGTGCACCAGTTCCTTGACGCCGGGATGACCGATGCCGAGCCGCACCCGGCGGTACTCATTGCCGATATGGGCAGAGATCGAGCGCAGACCGTTGTGGCCGGCGATGCCGCCGCCGATCTTGACCCGCACCTTGCCCGGCGGCAGTTCGAGCTCGTCCTGGAACACGGTGACGTCGCCAGGTGCGATCTTGAAGAAGCTTGCCGCCTCCTGAACGCTGCGGCCCGACTCGTTCATGTAGGTCGTGGGCTTGAGCAGGATGACGCGCTCAGGTCCGAGTACGCCTTCCGAGGTCTCGCCCTGAAAGCGACGGCGCCATGGCGAGAAACCATGACGCCGCGCGATCTCGTCGACGGCCATGAAGCCGATATTGTGCCGGTTGCGTGCGTATCGTGCGCCGGGATTGCCGAGCCCAACAAAGAGTCGCATGACGCGGCGCGCCCCTCGCTCGGCGCGCGATCAGGACCGCGCGCCGGCTTTGAGAGATTACTTCTTCTTGTCGCCGCCGGCGGGAGCCTTGGCAGCCGCCGCCGGAGCCGCAGCACCCGGAGCCGGCGCAGCCGCGCCAGCCGCCGGAGCAGCCGCCGCAGCACCCGGAGCCGCAGCACCGGCCGCAGCCGCAGCCGCCGCCTTCTGCTCTTCGGCATAGCCGGACGGCGGCACGATGGTGACGAGGGTCGCGTCCTCGCGGGTCAGCGCCCTCACGCCCTTCGGCAGCTTGACGTCCGACAAATGGAGCGAGTGACCGATCTCGAGCGAGCCGACATCGACCTCGATGAACTGCGGGATGTTCTCGACACCGCATTCGAGCTCGACTGCGTGGGCAACGATGTTGACCGTGCCGCCGCGCTTCACGCCGGGCGAGCCTTCCGCCTTCACCACATGCAGCGGCACGCTGATGCGGATGGTGGCGCCTTCGCCAAGCCGCATGAAGTCGACATGGATCGGGAAGTCCTTGACCGGATCGAGGTGGAAGTCGCGCGGAATCACGCGGTGCTTCTTGCCGTCGAGGTCGATGTCGACCAGCGTGGTCAGGAACCGGCCGGCGAGGATGCGCTGGCGCAGTTCGCGATGGTCAACCGAGATCGGGAGCGGGGGCTGGTTGTTGCCATAGATCACTCCGGGCACTCTCCCGGCGCGACGCTCAGCCCGGGCGGCCCCCTTGCCGCTCTTCGGACGTGCAGTCGCCTTCAATTCCTTGACGGTCGCCATAACGTTAAGTCCTTGTTTTTGCAAAAGTTAATGGGCCGCAAGGCGGCCCATGGTGCTGTCCACAGCAAGCCTCCAGGGGTGCGGGGGCCGCGGACGTGGCGGGCTTTTACCCGGAAGATGCGGAAATGACAAGGAGAATGGGCCGCCGACCAGTACCGGGTAGGCCGGATGGAGCGCAGCGAAATCCGGGTGGAACGCGGCTCCCGGATTGCGCTGCGCTGGATCCGGGTACGGGCAATTGATGAGCCCCTCAAGCCGTCGATGTTCCGCCCAGCTTGGCCTCCAGCGCCGCAATCCGTGCCTTCAGCGCCTCGTTCTCCTCGCGGGCGAGGCGCGCCATGTCCTTGACCGCCTCGAACTCCTCGCGCTTGACCAGATCCATGTCGCGCAGGAATTTTTCGGCCTGGCTGCGCATCACGGTATCGAACTCGCGCTTGACGCCCTGGGCGGCACCGGCGGCGTCGTTCATCAGACGGCCGATCTCGTCGAAAAACCGATTGGTGGTCTGGGTCATGGCGGCCTCCGATAAACTTTGCGCGAACAGCTCAAGGAACAATGGCAATCCGGACAGGACGGTTCAAGGGCCTTTGCCCGGCCCGGAGGTATCCTTGTCATGCCCTGGTTTCCTTGCAATCGTATTCAACGTCCCTGCATAAGAAGAATCACAAGGCGCAAGAGATGATCGACCAGCAGATCGCAATTCCCACCAAGGACGGCCACACCGCAACCTTCATCTCCCATCCCGAACGCGGCGGGCCGTTTCCGGTCATCCTGTTCTACATGGATGCGCCGGCGATCCGCGAGGAGCTGCGCGACATGGCGCGCCGGCTCGCGACATCGGGCTATTACGTGATGCTGCCGAATCTCTACTACCGCTCCGGCGTAATGGAGCTCGGAGCGCTACCGGCCGACCCGAATGCGCCGGAACGCAAGCGCATGTTCCAGCTCATGAGCTCGCTCAGCATTCCCATGATCATGGAGGACAGCAAAGCCCTGCTCGCCTATGCGGAGGGCCAGGCCGCCGCGAACACGAAGATCGTCGGCACCGTCGGCTATTGCATGAGCGGCCGCTACGCGGTCAACGCCGCCACGCATTTTCCCGATCGCGTGAAAGCGGCCGCCTCGATCTACGGCACGCAGCTTGCGACGGACCAGGACGACAGCCCGCATCTCGCCGCCGGCAAGACCAAGGCCGAACTCTATTTCGCCTGCGCCGAGACCGACATCTATGCGCCGGCCGAGATCATCGAGAAGGTGAAGCAGGGTATGAGCGGTGCGAAGGCCGAGGTCGAGATCTATCCTGGCACCCATCACGGCTTCGCCTTCCCCAAGCGTCCGGTCTATGACCGCGACGCGGCCGAGCGGCACTGGGAGCGGCTGCTCGCACTCTATCGCCGCAATCTCGTCTAGATACAGAAGGCGCGATGCCCCTCCTGCTCATCGACTTCCCGTCCTTCGATCCGATCGCAATCGCGATCGGACCGTTCGCCATCCGCTGGTATGCTCTGGCCTATATCTGCGGCATCGTATTTGGCTGGCTCTATGCGCGCTCGCTGCTGAAGAACGAGAAACTGTGGAGCGGGCCAGCGCCGATCTCGCTGGTGCAGATCGATGACTTCATCCTGTGGGTCACGCTCGGCATCATCCTGGGCGGCCGCACCGGCTACGTGCTGTTCTACAACCTGCCCTTCTTCATCGAGCATCCCGCCGCGATCTTCCGGTTGTGGGAGGGCGGCATGTCCTTCCATGGCGGCTTCCTCGGCTGCGTCGTCGCGGTGATGTGGTTTGCCTATCGCAACGGCATCTCGATCCTGTCGCTTGGCGACATCACCACCGCGGTCGCCCCGGTCGGGCTGCTGCTCGGCCGCATCGCCAATTTCATCAATGGCGAATTGTGGGGCCGCGCCACCGACCCGGACCTGCCCTGGGCTATGATCTTCCCCAACGATCCCACGCATTTGCCGCGCCATCCGAGTCAGCTCTATGAGGCTGGAATGGAGGGTATCCTGCTGTTCACCGTGCTCGCGGTCATGATCCGCCTCGGCGCGCTGAAACGACCGGGCATGATCCTCGGCAGTTTCATCCTGATCTATGGCCTGACCCGGATCGCCGGTGAGCATTTCCGCGAGCCGGACGTCCAGCTCGGCTTCCTGTGGGGCGGATTAACCATGGGCATGCTGCTGTCGATCCCGATGCTTATTGTCGGCGGCATACTTATTGTATGGGCTGTGCGGCGCGGGGCGCCGAGGCCGGCAGAGGCCGTTCGTTAGTTCCTTTCGAGAAGGCAGGCCGTGACCGACTCGCCGCTGTTGAACGAGATCAAGGCACTGATCAAATCGTCGGGCCCGATGCCGGTCTGGCGCTACATGGAACTGTGCCTGATGCATCCGCGCTACGGCTATTACGTCTCGCGCGATCCGCTCGGCCGCGAGGGCGACTTCACCACCGCGCCCGAAGTCAGCCAGATGTTCGGCGAGCTACTCGGCCTGTGGAGCGCGTCGGTGTGGAGGCAGATGGGCTCGCCGCAGATGCTGCGGCTGATCGAGCTCGGCCCGGGCCGCGGCACCATGATGGCGGATGCGCTGCGCGCGCTTCGCGTGCTGCCGCCGCTCTTCCAGGCGCTTCATATCCACATGGTCGAAGTCAACCCGGTGCTGCGCGAACGGCAGAGGGCGACGCTCTCTGGCATGCGCAACATCACCTGGCACGAGACCATCGACGACGTGCCCGAAGGCCCGAGCATCATCCTCGCCAACGAATATTTCGACGTGCTGCCGATCCACCAGATGGTCCGGCACGAGAACGGCTGGCATGAGCGCGTGATCGAGATCGACGACAACGGCAGGCTTCAGTTCGGCGCGGCGGCCGACCCGACGCCGCGCTTCGACGTGCTGCTGCCGGGCTTGGTGCGCGCCGCGCCCGTCGGCGCCGTGTTCGAATGGCGCCCCGACACCGAGGTCATGAAGCTCGCGAGGCGGGTGCGCGAGCAGGACGGCGCGGCGCTGATCATCGACTACGGCCACTTGCGCAGCGACGCCGGCGACACGTTCCAGGCGATCGCACGCCACTCCTTCGCCGATCCCTTGAAAGCGCCGGGCCGGGCCGACGTCACCGCCCATGTCGACTTCCAGGCGCTGGCGCGCGCGGCCGAGGACGTCGGCGCCCGCGTACACGGCCCGGTGACGCAGGGCGATTTCCTCAAGCGCATCGGCATCGAAACCCGCGCGGCCGCCTTGATGCAGAAGGCGACGCCGGACATCGCCAGCGACATTTCGGTGGCGCTGAAGCGTCTGACCGACACCGGACGCGGCGGCATGGGCTCGATGTTCAAGGTGCTCGGCATCTCCGAGCCGCGGCTGACCGGAATTGCGGGGCTTAGCGATCTCGAACAGGCTGGAGGGGCCTCATGACCATTGCTTCGTCGCTGCTGTCGGCAGTGCCTGGCCTGCGCCACGCCTTCTTCACCCGCGAGGGCGGCGTCTCCGGCGGCATCTATGCCGCGCTCAACGGCGGGCTCGGCTCCAACGACGATCCGGCCCACGTCGCGGAGAATCGCCGCCGCATGGCCGAGCATGTCGGCGTCGCGCCGGAGCGCTTTCTCAGCCTGCACCAGATCCATTCGCCCGACGTCCTCGTCGCCGAAAGCGCGTGGCCGAGCGGGCCGCGACCCAAGGGCGATGCGCTCGTCACCAGGACGCCCGGCATCGCGCTCGGTGTCTCCACCGCCGATTGCGGGCCCGTGCTGTTCGTCGATCCCCATGCGCGCGTCATCGGCGGCGCGCATGCCGGCTGGAAAGGCGCGCTGACCGGCGTGCTGGAACAGACGATAGCGGCGATGGAGAAGCTCGGCGCTGCGCGCAGCAGCATCATCGCCGCGGTCGGCCCGCTGATCCGCCAGGAGAGCTATGAAGTCGGCAACGAGTTCGTCGCGCGCTTCATCGAGGCGGATGCAGACAACGCGATGTTCTTCATCCCCTCGGTGCGCGACGGCCATGCGATGTTCGATCTCGCCGGCTTCATCCGGATGCGACTGGAGGCCGCCGGCATCTTGATGATCGACGATCTCGGTCTCGACACCTATGCCGACGAACGCTTCTTCAGCTACCGCCGCTCAGTGCATCGCAAGGAGCCGGATTACGGCCGGCACATCCACGCCATCGCGCTGGAAGGGTAAGAGCCTCCAGAGACGACGATGACGTTAGGCCAAATCGCCACCGCGTCTCATCCCTCATTGGTCGCTGCACTTCTCGAATAGCGGCATTTGCCGCTGCGTGCGCACCCATTGCGTCAGCAGCACATCGTAGGCCTTGGCGGGTGGAGGTGGCGGTGGCGGCCGGACCTCAAAACCCTCTTCGACGTCAATCTTCTTCCGATCCTCGCGATGTGCGGAAAATGTGCGATATTTGTCGCCGACCTTGAGCAGGACGATCTCCCAGACCTCGCCAGGTTGCCGCCACCACACCAGCGTCGTGCTAGGTGGAGGGTCTTGAACCGACACGATCTTGATCTTGTCGTCCGCGACCCGAGTTGCGGAATAGATCGTGCTGACGAATGTCCTGACCTGCCCTGGTGAAAACGTGCCGATGACGTTTCTGATCGTCGGCGGTCCGGAGAAGGGTACAACGTAGGTCAGTCGCGCGCCGCAACCGTTGTTCGTGCAAACCTGATTTGGATCCCGTTTGCAATCGACCGACCACGTCCCGATCAATCCAAAGGATCGAATGACTTCCGCCGCACTCTCCTCAGCGGCAGCCGGCACCAACCCAAGGCACGCGACGATCACGCCGAACGCCAAGCCCCTCATCCGACCGTCCCCATGCGCACTGGCTTGATCAGTTAAGCCCTGTGTCCCGCCTGCCCTAGACGTTAAGGTATTTTAACGATATCGCAAGGCGCAATGAGGGAAGCGTCAACCCGTCTGCGCCAAACCGGGACAACCGTGCGCGCCGCAATCGCGGCCGCATCGGTCGCGATTGCTTGCGCGCTCGGCGGCTGTGCCGGCGGCGGGGCGCCGAGCAACTCGTATGCGATGGCGCCGAGCGCGGGCAGCGGCGCGACCGTGGCCTTCGAATCCATCGACGGGCCGCCGCCGCAGGTGTTCGACCGCATGGTGGGCGTGCTCGACAGCGAATCCAAGCTGCGCAGCCTGTCGATCGTCTCCCGCGAAGGGGCGGCCGCCTACCGCGTGCGCAGCTACCTCTCCGCCCAGGTCGTGCGCGGCAAGACCGTGATCGCCTGGGTCTGGGACGTCTACGACGCCAATCAGCAGCGCGCGCTGCGGCTGTCGGGCGAGGAACCGGCCTCGGCCAAGGGCGGGCGCGACCCCTGGTTAGCCGCCGACGACCTCGTCCTGCGGAAGATCGCCCAGGCCGGATTCAGCGGACTTTCCAATATGATCAACGGGACTTCGCCGGATGTGCCGGGGGCTGCCCCGGGGCTGAGGGGACCGGCGGTGGCGGGTGTGCTGCCGGGCGCCATAGCGCCGGACATGCCCGCCTCCGCACTCGGCTATGCCAGCGATAACCAGCGCTAAACCACGCCCCCAGGTATTTTCAGAAGTCCCGGCCAAACCGTTGGCCCGACTCGGGATTTTCGCATGGAAAACGTAGCATCCCGGGTTGCCAGTGCGGCCTTGGGCCTGATATTTCCTCGCCCGTCGTAAACCGTGCTTCCAGTGGGTCTGAGATGTTGAAAGTCGTATCCAGCAAAGCGCGGGAGGAAACGTCTATGTCGGCCAAGAACGGCTCAATCAAGCTTGTCGCCGGCAACTCCAATCCGGCCCTCGCACAAGCCATCGCGCAAGGCCTGGATCTGCCGCTGACCAAAGCGGTGGTGCGGCGCTTTGCCGACATGGAAATCTTCGTCGAGATCCAGGAGAACGTCCGCGGCTCGGACGCCTTCATCCTGCAATCGACCTCGTTTCCGGCGAACGACCATCTAATGGAATTGCTGATCATCACCGATGCGCTGCGCCGCTCCTCGGCGCGCCGTATCACGGCGGTGATCCCCTATTTCGGCTACGCCCGCCAGGACCGTAAATCGGGTTCGCGTACGCCGATCTCCGCCAAGCTCGTTGCCAATCTGATCACGCAGGCCGGCGTCGACCGCGTCATGACGCTCGACCTGCATGCCGGCCAGATCCAGGGCTTCTTCGACATCCCGACCGACAACCTCTACGCCGCACCGCTGATGGTACGCGACATCAAGGAGCGGTTCGACCTCTCCAAGGTGATGGTGATCTCGCCCGACGTCGGCGGCGTCGCGCGTGCGCGCGGTCTTGCCAAGCGCATCAACACCCCGCTCGCGATCGTCGACAAGCGGCGCGAGCGTCCCGGCGAGTCCGAGGTCATGAACGTGATCGGCGACGTCTCCGGATATACCTGCATCCTGGTCGACGACATCGTCGATTCCGGCGGCACGCTGGTGAACGCGGCCGGCGCGCTGCTCGCCAAGGGCGCCAAGGAAGTCTACGCCTACATCACCCACGGCGTGCTCTCCGGCGGCGCGGCGGCACGCATCGCCTCCTCGCAGCTCAAGGAGCTCGTGATCACCGACTCGATCCAGCCGACCGAGGCCGTGCTCAAGTCGGCCAACATCCGCACGCTGCCGATCGCCAGCCTGATCTCGGACGCGATCACGCGCACCGCCGCGGAAGAGTCGGTTTCGAGCCTGTTCGACTAGTTTTTTCTTTGCCTCTCCCCGCTTGCGGGGAGAGGCCGGAATTCGAGCGAAGCTTGAATTCCGGGTGAGGGGGAGCTTCCGCGAGTCCCGCCCTCACCGACGTTGCGGAGACTCCCCTCACCCCACCCTCTCAGCGCGAGCGAAGCTCGTCGCGACCCCGCAAGCGGGGCGAGGGAGAGCGCGGTCCTCCCGTCCCGTCCCTCACCGATCAAGCAGCTTACCCCACGATTCCCGCCGCGACCTGGCCGCGCAGGCGCTCGAGACCGAGCAGCGTGTTGGCGCAGGCTTGCGCGACTTCGGTGCCCTTGATGGCGAAGTGCTTGCGGAAGAAGTCGTAATGCACCTCGGTCTCATGGAATTGCTGCGGCGTCAGCACGGCCGAGAACACAGGCACCTCGGTGCGGAGCTGCACGTCCATCAGCGCCTTGATCACGGTGTCGGCCACGAACTCGTGACGGTAGATGCCGCCGTCGACGACGAGGCCGGCTGCCACGATCGCGGTATAGCGCCGCGTCTTGGCGAGTATCTGTGCATGCAGCGGAATCTCGAACGAACCGGGCACCTCGAACACGTCGACATGATTGAGGTGGCGTGCCTCCGCCTCCTTCAGGAAGGCGATGCGGGCCTCCTCGACCACCTCGCGATGCCAGCAGGCCTGCACGAAGGCCACGCGTTGCGGCCTGGCGAAGCGTGGATGCTCGAGCACCGGCGGCAGATCCTGTGGAACCGGCGGCGGTTGCGTTTGGGCTTGTTCGGAAGTTTGGGCTTGCGAAGCTTCGACTTGCGGGTCTTGCAACATCTGATTCATGGCTTTCCTCGGTTAAGGACCAGAATCAGGGCACACGGAACGACAAACAGCCGCATCTTGCGATGCGTCTGCCACCGACCGTTCTCTTTCATCCGGACTTTGACCGTCGGCTTCGGAGTTGCACCGAATCTGCTGACCCTTCCATTCGGCGAAAACCCGGCTGGAAGGCGCTCGCGGGCTTAGGCCTTTTGGGCCCTTACCGCCGGTGGGGACTTTCACCCCGCCCTGAGAACATCGGCCGCCCGGGATGAGCGACCTGAACGGAAATATGACGCGGGTGCGCGGCCGCAGCAAGTGCGTTCCGCATAGGCAAACCGCATGGTCCCATGCCGCCATGTCGGTCCCGCCCCGCAGGGCGGAATTCGTGAGCGGTTGCCCTTTCGGGAATCCGATTCCGGTTTGTTCTTCCCGTTAAGAATTGTGGCGGAGATGAGCTGTGGACGAACGAGTCCGAGGTTGTGGACGGACTCGGGACCCAGTTGCGCAGATTCCGCAAATCACATCACTTGATCGCGACAGGCCCGCGTTGATCCGAGGGATCGCAACAGCGACTCCGAGGGGATCGCGTAGCGACGTTGAGGGAGCGTGCGCCGGGCCAACCGCGTGCGTATCAAAGACAACAAGAAGGCAAGAGGTCGAGACGGCATGTCCCTGCTCGAAGGCACTATCGATTCCCGAAACCATCCGCTCGCGGTGGTCGAGGACATCGCCGCCAGCAACAACTGGCCGTTCGAACGTTCCGGCGAGGACGAGCTCACCATCGTCTCCAAGGGACAGTGGACCGACTATCAGCTCTCCTTCACGTGGATGGGCGACATCGAGGCGCTGCATCTGGCCTGCGCGTTCGACATGAAGATTCCGCTCGCGCGCCGACCGGAGGTGCAGCGGCTCGTCGCTGCCGTCAACGAGCAATTGTGGATCGGGCATTTCGATCTTTGGACCAACACCGGCATGATCATGCATCGTCAGGCCCTGGTGCTGCCCGCCGGCCTGACCGCCTCGACCGCGCAATGCGAGACCATGCTCGCCGGCGCCATCCATGCCTGCGAGCGCTATTTTCCCGCGTTCCAGTTCGTAGTGTGGGCAGGCAAGACCACGACTGAAGCGATGGACGCGGCGATGTTCGATACGGTGGGAGAGGCGTAAGGCCCTCGTCGTCCCGGGACGCGCCAACGGGTCCGCGCGAAGCGGGACCCGATGACAGGCTCCGCGCGAGCCCGGGACCCATACCGCGTGATGCCGCTTGTGGCACGCCTTGTTGCTCTGCCCTTCATCCACTAGAACCCCTTGGGGTAATGGGTCCTGGCTTTCGCCAGGACGACGGTTTTACGTGTGGCAACAGCGATGGCGAACGACAGCACTCTTCAAAACGTCACCGGCACCATCCTCCTCGCCGGCGCCGGCAAGATGGGCGGCGCGATGCTGAGCGGGTGGCTGGCGGGCGGGCTCGACCCGCGCCGCATTGCGGTGATCGATCCGCACCTCTCGCCGGAGATCAGCGCGCTCGCGGCAAAGGGCGTTGCGCTCAACCCCGATGTGACGGCGGCCGGCACGGTCGAGACGCTGGTCGTCGCGGTGAAGCCGCAATCCTTCCGCGAGGCCGGCGCCAGGCTGAAGCCGTTCGTCTCGGACAAGACCTCGGTGGTGTCGATCATGGCGGGCACCACGATCGCCTCGCTTCAGGAGGTCTGCGGCGGCGCGGTGGTGCGCGCGATGCCGAACACTCCGGCCGCGATCGGCCGCGGCATCACCGTTGCGGTCGCGGCGAGCAATGTCAGCACGCAGCAGCGCGCGGTGGCCGATGCATTGCTGCGCGCCACCGGCTCGGTGGAATGGGTTGACGACGAAACCCTGATGGATGCGGTGACCGCCGTCTCCGGCTCGGGCCCGGCTTACGTCTTCCTGCTCGCCGAAGAGCTTGCCCGCGCCGGCGTGGAAGCCGGCCTGCCCGAGGCGCTCGCGACCAAGCTCGCACGCGAAACGGCCGCCGGCGCCGGCGAGCTCTTGCACCGCTCGGAGCTTGCGACAAGCACGCTGCGCCAGAACGTGACCTCGCCCGGCGGCACCACCGCTGCGGCTCTCGAAGTGCTGATGGGCGAGCCCGGCCTGCGCGATCTGATGATCCGCGCAATCGCCGCAGCGACGAAGCGATCGAAGGAGCTGGCGAAGTAGCTAAGTTTCGTAGGGTGGGTTAGCCCGGCGGCTGCGCCAAGCGCGGTCCGCTCGGCGTAACCCACACTTTAGCTTCCGCTGGAACAGACCGTGGTGGGTTACGCCTTCGGCTAACCCACCCTACGGTTTCGAGCCCGCGGCTATGCGCCCAATCGCTTGTTGAACAGCTCGACATTGACGAGACCGCGAGCGTGGCGGCCCTCGCCGAGCTTGCGCGTGCCCTCGAACGCCTCGACCTCGAAGCGGATGACGCGGCGCTCGACCGCGACCACCTTCGCGGTGGTCCGCACCGTCGCGCCGACGAGGGCTGCTGCGAGATGGCGGATATCGACCTCGGTGCCGACCGTGACCCAACCCGGCCTCAACACGCTGCGGATCGCGTCGCCCGAGGTCATCTCCATCTCCAGGATCATCATCGGCGTCGCATAGACCATCGGCATGCCGGGCACGAAATGCCCGACCGTGCGCTCCGCCGGGACCACCAGCGTGCGCTCGGCGCTCATGCCGATTTTGATGAAGTCGCGTGCGTCCATGCTTGCTCCATCCAAATCGTCGTCCCGGACAAGCGAAGCGGAGGATCCGGGACCCATAACCACAAGCTTGAGTTTGGCGAAGACTCGCAACTCATAGCTCACGCCCACAACCGCTCCCTGGGGTTATGGGTCCCGGCCTTCGCCGGGACGACGGCTGTGATTGCTTCAGCAGCCGGGCTTATCGCTGTGGTCGAAACTATTTCTTCGCCGCGGCTGCGCGTTCTACAAACGTCTTGCCGCCCTTCATCTTGTGGCGAAGCGGAGCTTCGTTGATCTGGATGACGACGGCTTCGGCGTCGACGCCGAGATTCTTCACCAGCGCCTGAGTGATGTCGCGCATCATGCCGGCCTTCTGTTCGTCGGTGCGGCCTTCGGCCATGCTGATGGTGATCTCAGGCATCTTTCTCTCCCTTGCGGCCGAACACCGGCCATTGACGGCCGCCATCAAACAGGACGCGGATGCCCGGGACAAGCCCGGGCACGACGTCGCT
This sequence comes from Bradyrhizobium sp. ISRA430, assembly GCF_029909975.1. Taxonomy (NCBI): domain Bacteria; kingdom Pseudomonadati; phylum Pseudomonadota; class Alphaproteobacteria; order Hyphomicrobiales; family Nitrobacteraceae; genus Bradyrhizobium; species Bradyrhizobium sp. ISRA430. The sequence goes on along the minus strand of NZ_CP094516.1, from coordinate 6,599,490 downwards.
TGCGAATGGCTAGCCCCAGCTCACGTCATGGCGCGCCAGCACCTCGCGCACCTTCGCGACGAGCTCGGCTTCGCTGCATGAGAACTGCGCCGGGCGGCTCTCGCGCCATTCCTGGTTGGAGGCAATCGCAGCGGCCGCCTTCGCGCCTTCGATCAGATCCTTGATCTGCACCTCGCCGCGGGCCTTCTCATCAGACCCCTGGATGATCACGCAAGGCGCATTGCGGCGGTCGGCATATTTGAGCTGGTTGCCCATGTTCTTGGGATTGCCGAGATAGAGCTCGGCGCGGATGCCGGTGCCTCGCAAGGTCGCGACCATCTTCTGATAGTCTGCGACGCGGTCGCGATCGAATACTGTAACGACGACGGGCCCGAACTCGGGCCGCGTGTCGAGCTTGCCGAGCAGCGTCAGCGCGGCCTGCAGCCGCGACACTCCGATGGAGAAGCCGGTCGCCGGCACCGGCTCGCCGCGGAAGCGCGAGACCAGGCCGTCATAACGGCCGCCGCCGCCGACCGAGCCGAATCGCACTGGGCGGCCCTTCTCGTCCTTGGTGTCGAGCAGGAGTTCGACCTCATAGACGGGGCCGGTGTAGTATTCGAGGCCGCGCACGACCGACGGATCGATCTTGATGCGGTCCTCGCCATACCCCGCGGCGGTCACGAGCCTGCGGATCTCTTCTAGCTCGTCGCGCCCCTGCTGTCCGATCGCGCTTGCACCGAGGCGCGGATCGATCGGAGCATCTTTGTTCTGTTCGATGGCGGAAACGACCAGCGTGATGTCATCCTCGTTCAGCCCTGCCCCTTTGGTGAAGTCGCCGGACTCATCCTTGCGACCCGTGCCGAGCAACTGCCGGACGCCGTCAAGGCCGAGCCGGTCGAGCTTGTCGATCGCGCGCATGACGGTGAGCCACTGACCGTCATCGGCGATGCTGAGCGCATCGCGCACACCATCGAGCACCTTGCGGTTGTTCACCTTGACCACATACTGGCCACGCTTGACGCCCAGCGCCTCCATCGTATCGGCGGCCATCATGCAGATCTCGGCATCGGCCGCCGGCGTCGCGGAGCCCACCGTGTCGGCATCGAACTGCATGAACTGGCGGAAGCGGCCGGGGCCGGGCTTTTCGTTGCGGAAGACGTAGCCGGCGCGGTAGCTGCGATAGGGCTTTGGCAACGTGTCGAAATTCTCGGCGACGTAGCGGGCCAGCGGCGCGGTCAGGTCGTAGCGGAGCGAAATCCACTGCTCGTCATCGTCCTGGAACGAGAACACGCCCTCGTTCGGGCGGTCCTGGTCGGGCAGGAACTTGCCGAGCGCATCGGTGAATTCCATCGCCGGCGTCTCCACTGGCTCGAACCCGTAGAGCTCGTAGACGGCGCGGATCTTCTCGACCATCTGGCGCGTCGCCTTGATCGCGGCGGGATCGCGATCCTCGAGCCCGCGCGGCAGGCGCGCCTTCAGTTTCTGGGGTTTTTTGGGTTTCTCGGCCATGCGCGGCGTTTACCAGCCGACGCGCAAGGCGGCAACCGGAGTTCTCTTCACCTAGCCACGCTTGCGGGGGAGTTCATGGCGCCTCGACTGCCTGTGGCGTTCCCCGGATGCTGCGCAGCACGCCGCGCTTGCGGCGTGGTGCGCTGCTGATCCGGGGTCCAGACGCGGCGGGATGGGTCCCGGCTCTGCGGCACAGCGCTGAAGCGGCGCTGTACCGCGTCCGGGACACGAGAGCTTCCTACGCCGCCGCCTGCTTGCCCTTGGGCTGCACCTCCGCGGCGTAGTCCCGCATCAACTGCTCGCAGATTGCGCCCGGGGTGAATTTCCACGCCGCAATCTCGGAGACCGGAGTTATCTCGGCGGCGGAGCCGGTGATGAAGCACTCGGTGAATCCGTCGAGCTCCTCCGGCATGATGCGGCGCTCGACCACCTCGATGCCGCGGCGCTGCGCCAGTTCGATCGCGGTCGCGCGCGTGATGCCGGGCAGAAAGCAATCGGCGATCGGTGTGTGCAGCTTGCCGTCGCGGACGAAGAAGATGTTGGCGCCGGTGCATTCGGCGACCCGGCCCTCCCAGTCCAGCATCATCGCATCGGCGTAGCCCTTCCGTTCGGCCCTATGCTTGGAGATGGTGCAGATCATGTAGAGACCGCTCGCCTTGGCAAGCGCGGGGATCGTGCGCGGATCGGGCCGGCGGTACTCGGCAAGATCGATGCGGATGCCCTTCAGCCTCTCCGCGGGATCGAAATAGCTCGGCCAGGTCCAGGCGGCGATCGCCAGATGAATGGTGTTGTTCGGCGCCGAGACGCCCATCATCTCCGAGCCGCGCCAGGCGATCGGGCGCAGGTAGGCATTTGGCAGGCCGTTGCCGTCGATCACGAGCTGTTTTGCGGCATCGATCTCGGCGACCGAATAGGGAATCTCGAAATCGAGGATGCCCGCCGACGCCTTCAGCCGCTCGGAATGCGCGGTGCTCCTGAACACCCTGCCGCCATAGGCGCGCTCGCCCTCGAACACGCAGCTCGCGTAATGCAGGCCGTGGGTCAGCACATGGACATTGGCCTCCGTCCACGGCACGAGCTTGCCGTCGAACCAGATGACGCCGTCGATCTTGTCGAATGAAACTCCCATGGCTCTCTCCCGGTGCCGTTGAATTTTGCGCGCACGCGGCCGCGCGCGTCCCGGCGAGACGCGTGCCGTCCGTGCTTCAGTCAGGAAATCTCAGTCTGTCGCAGACGCGGCGGAGTAATTCCGCCGCCGGTTCAGACGACCTGTCTGATCCAGTTGTGCGGATCGTTGGTCCGGCCGTACTGGATGTCGACGAGCTGCTTGCGCAGTCCCATGGCGACCGGGCCTGCCACACCGCCACCGATCTCGAAGTCGCCACTCACCGAGCGTACCTTGCCGATCGGCGAGATCACGGCGGCGGTGCCGCAAGCGAACGCTTCCTTCAGCTTGCCGCTCGCTGCATCCTTGCGCCACTGATCGATCGAATAGAGCTCCTCGCGCACCGTCTTGCCGGCGTCCCTGGCGAGCGCGATGATCGAGTCGCGGGTGATGCCCGGCAGGATCGTGCCGAGCGGCGGCGTCGAGAGCGAGCCGTCGTCGAAGACGAAGAAGACGTTCATGCCACCGAGCTCCTCAATGTAGCGGCGCTCGATCGCGTCGAGGAAGACGACCTGATCGCACCCATGCGTGATGGCCTCAGCCTGCGCCCGCAGGCTCGCGGCGTAGTTGCCGCCGCATTTGACGGCGCCGGTGCCGCCGACCGCGGCACGCGTGTAATTCTCCGACACCCAGATCGACACCGGCGCAGGGCCGCCCTTGAAATAGGAGCCGACCGGCGAAGCGATGACCGCGAAGATGTATTCGGAGGACGGCTTCACGCCGAGGAAGGTCTCGCTCGCAATCATGAAGGGACGAAGATAGAGGCTGCCCTCGCCGCCCGGGATCCAGGCGCGGTCGATGCGCACGACCTGCTCGACCGCTTCGATGAAGACGTCTTCGGGCAACGGCGCCATCGCCATGCGCTCGGCCGAAGCCTTGAAGCGCCGCGCATTGGCGTCGGGGCGGAACAGGTTCACGCCGCCGTCGTCGCGCCTGTAGGCCTTGAGGCCTTCGAAAATCTCCTGCGCGTAGTGCAGCACGGCACCGGCGGGATCGAGCTGAAAATTGGCGCGCGCCTCGATGTGCGCATCGTGCCAACCGCCTTTGGCCTGGCTATAGCGGACGATCGCCATATGATCGGTGAAAATCCGCCCGAAGCCGGGGTCCACGAGCTTGGCCATGCGGTCCTTCTCGGAGGTCGGATTTGCGGCGGGCTGGATGTCGAATTTCATGCTCATTTCCTTGCCTCCCGCTGTCGGTATCGGCGCCATTCCGGCGCCGGCCTGTCTGTTTCGGGCCCGGCTGGCTCGATTGAATTTGAACCGGACCACCGCCAGCCTTTTTACGGCCGGTTTCCGTGGCCAGCATGCCGCGGAGGACATGCTTTTGCGGAAGGCGGAAGTCCAGTATGTTTTGCCGAAATGCCGCTCGACAATCGCACGGTAGATCTCATCCGGCCGTCGCCGTCTGTCCGGCTATCCCCGGCCGACTTGGACGAAGCCACCCGACGCGAAGCGATCTAAAATTTCGTGCGGGCTGATCGTTTTGTAACATTGAACCCAAGATACGTCAATATGCCTGACATAAATTTCGCGACATCCTCTCATGACGCCGCCGAGCCCAGGCCGGCCGCGTCCGATGGAGGCAATTTGCGCTGGGATATCATCGAGCTCCTGTTCTTCGCCTATCGCGATTTCGTCGGTGATCCCGACCAGGAGCTGGAGGCTTTCGGCTTCGGCCGGGCGCATCACCGGGTCATGCACTTCGTCTACCGCTACCCCGGCCTGAAGGTCGCCGACCTCCTGGACGTCCTGCGCATCACCAAGCAGTCGCTCGGCCGCGTGCTCAAGCAGCTCCTGGACGAGGGCTACATCGTGCAGAAGACCGGAGACAACGACCGCCGCCAGCGCCTGCTATATGCGACGCCAAAGGGCGAGGCGCTGGTGCAGAAGCTCGCCGGGCTCCAGACCACGCGGATCACCAAGGCGCTCGCCGAAATGGGCCCGCAGGATGCGGAGACCGTCAAGCGCTTCCTGCGCGCGATGATCGACCGCGACGATCCGGACAAGGTGCTCGAGACGATCTTCGCCTCGGGCAACCCTGACGCAAAGGAGTGAACGTGCCGCTCGCTGCCACTCTCGCACGTCCGCCGGCGCGCCCGGCCGACGATGCCCCGCATCTCCTCTTGGTCGACGACGACCGCCGCATCCGCGATCTCTTGTCGCGCTTTCTCGCCGGCGAAGGCTACCGCGTCACCACCGCCGCGAGCGCGTCGGACGCCCGCGCAAAGCTCATGGGACTGCATTTCGACCTGTTGATCCTCGACGTCATGATGCCCGGCGAGACTGGCTTCGACCTCGCCCGCTTCATCCGCCAGTCCTCGTCGGTGCCGATCGTGATGCTGACGGCGCGGCACGAGGCGGAAGCTCGGATCGAGGGTCTTCAGATCGGCGCCGACGACTACGTGGCAAAGCCGTTCGAGCCGCGCGAGCTCGCGCTGCGCATCATCAACATTCTCAAGCGTGCCGCACCGCCGCCGCAGGCCGCGACGGTCGAGAAGATCGCGTTCGGGCCATACGTCTTCCACCTCGATCGCGGCGAATTGCGTCAGGGCGAAGAGGTCATTCACCTGACCGACCGCGAGCGCGAGATGCTGCGGATCCTCTCGGAGACCCCCGGTGAAACCGTGCCGCGCAGCGCGCTGACCGGAAACGGCAGCGTCAACGAGCGCGCCGTCGACGTGCAGATCAATCGCCTACGGCGCAAGATCGAGACCGACCCCGCCAATCCGCTGTTCCTCCAGGCGGTGCGCGGCATCGGCTACCGGCTGGTGGCGACGCCGTAAGTCCAGAGCAGTGAAGCGCGACCGATGAGCACGATCGATACCGGGCTGACGCTGCTAAGGAGCGCCGCCGGCCGCGTCTCCGCCGCCAATGGCTGGATGGGCAACGCGTTCAAGGGCTGGATGCCGACCGGCCTCTACGCCCGCGCACTGCTCATCATGATCGTGCCGATGGTGGTGCTGCAATCGGTCGTCGCCTTCGTGTTCATGGAGCGTCACTGGAACACGGTGACGCGAAGGCTGTCCGCTGCGGTGGTGCAGGACATCGCCGCCCTGATCGACGTCTACAAGGGCTATCCGCAGGACAAGGACCGCGACCAGATCCGCCGCATCGCGCAGCAGCGCTTGGGGCTGGTGGTGGATTTCCTGCCTGCCGGCGATATGCCGCCGCCGGGACCGAAACCGTTCTTCTCGCTGCTCGACCAGACGCTCTCGGTGCAGCTCGGCCGCCAGATCGGGCGCTCGTTCTGGATCGATACCGTCGGTCGCTCCAACCTCGTCGAGATCCGCATTCAGCTCGACGACGCCGTGATGCGGGTGTTCGCACAGCGCAGCGCCGCCTATGCCTCGAACTCGGAGATCTTCCTGTTCTGGATGGTCGGCACGTCCTCGATCTTGCTGATCGTCGCGGTGCTGTTCCTGCGCAACCAGATCAGGCCGATCCTGCGCCTTGCCGACGCCGCCGAAAGTTTTGGCAAAGGCCGCGAGGCACCGAATTTCAGACCGCGCGGCGCGCGCGAGGTGCGGCGCGCCGCCGTTGCCTTCCTAGAGATGAAATCGCGCATCGAGCGCGCGATGGAGCAGCGCACCGCGATGCTGGCCGGCGTCAGCCACGACCTGCGCACGATCTTGACCCGCTTCAAGCTCGAGCTGGCGCTGATCGGCGACAGCCCCGAGCTCGAGGGCATGCGCAAGGACGTCGACGAGATGTCGATGATGCTGGAAGACTACCTTGCCTTTGCCCGCGGCGATTCCGGTGAGCAGGCGCAACCGACCGACATGGCGCAGGCGCTCGAAGAGCTGCGCAGCGACGCCGAACGCCACGGCCACACCGCGACCGTGACGTTCCACGGACTGCCGGTGGTGACGGTGAAGCCGGCCTCGTTCAAGCGCTGCCTCGCCAACCTCGTCACCAACGCGGCCCGCTACGGCAAGACCATCGCCATCGCCGGCCAGCGCGATCACCGTTACTTGACCGTCACGGTCGATGACGACGGACCGGGCATTCCACTCCATCTGCGCGAAGAGGTGTTTAAGCCGTTCCTGCGCCTGGACAATGCCCGCAACCAGGACGAAGGCGGCACGGGCCTTGGCCTTGCGATCGCCCGCGATATCGCCCGCTCCCATGGCGGCGACATTACGCTCGGCGACAGCCCGATGGGCGGCTTGCGGGCGAGCGTGCGGATACCGGTGTAGCCGTTGCCTTACCTCGCCCCGCTTGCGGGGAGAGGTCACCCCAATCCTCTCCCGTAAGAACGGGGCAAGGGAGCGCATCGCGCCGCGTGACTAGAATCCGAGGCGCGGAAACCGGATTTCGCGGCGCTCCGTCCGGATTACAACCCCTGCTACTTCGGCAGCAGGTTCTTCAGCTTGTCGGCGTCGCGCATGTTCATCTTGAAGCCGCCGGGCATTACGATGTCGCCGGGCTTCTGATCCGGCTTGCAGGCCCCGAGCCACTTGGCTTCGATCGTCATCGTGGAATCGCGCCCCGCCACGCCGGCCACACCACCTTGCGCGTGCGACGAAGTCTTCACCGTGTAGGCCGAATTGAAATCGCCTGATACCTCGGCATGCGCGGTCGTGGTCACGCCGGCGACGCTGCATTCGGAATCGCTGACATATCCGGTCGCCGTCTTCTTGATGTCCTGCTTGGAGCAGAGCTGCTTGGCCATCGGGGAGAGGTTGTTGCTCATCTCCTTGTCGACGGTCTCGTCGGTGCAGTGCTGCATGGTCATTTCCGGTATCGGCGAGCCGGCACTGACCATCTTCATCTCCCACAGGCCGGCCTTGCGCGTCGGCAGATCGTCCGCACAGGCGGCGCCTGCCGACAACACGAGGCAAACGGCCGAACCAAGCAAAGCAAGCTGCCGCGTCATGCGAGAGGCCCCCGAATCTGTCGTGGCGTGACGAGCAACGGCTCAGTAGAGCGTGCGGATCGGCCGGTCAGCGGTGCCATAGGGCACCCAGCGGCAGGCAAACGAGATGTAGCCGCCCTCATAAGCCTGCACGGCGAGGAATTTCACCACCTTGCCGTACTGCGCGCAGTGATTGACCGCGACCTGTCGCGCATCGGTCTGGGTCGCCATCGAATACGCGATGATGCCGCCGGTGTCGTTGCCCTTGAACGGCGGCACCGGCAGGATGTCGGCGCGTGCCGGCTGGCTCGCCAGCATTCCCAAGACAAGAAGGCCCGCGGCCGCAATGATTCGCATTCCCGTCACTCCATTTGGCTGGTCCCAGTTTACGGCGCCTGCGAGACGCTGAAAAGAACGGAAGGCCCGCCTGCCGCGCCGTGACCGTCAACTCGTCGGCAAGTGTTGCCGCGCTGCACTTGACCTCCTTCAGCCTTCGCGGCACCGTCCGACCTTCGCAGACCACGCCTTTTGGATTGCCCATGCGCGCCCTTTCGACCTCCCTGAAATCGCTCCGCCTTGCCGCGGGGCTCGGCCTCCTGTTCGGAGCGCTGTCGCTCGGCGAGGCCAAGGCCGCCAATCCACTGGAGCTGAACTTCTGGCTGAGCGGGCCGCGCTATGACGGCCGCGTCGCCGATTGCGACAAGGCCCTGCCGACGATCGCCACCCAGTTCTGGGAAAAAGAAAGCTCATTCTGGAATTCCCCGCTGAAGATCACCGGCTTTTCCAGCGTCCACGAGATCGCATTCCGGCCCTGGCAGTCCGACAACATTCCGCGCCGCTACTGCACCGGCGAGGCCATGCTGAACGATGGCAAGGTGCGCAGGGTGCATTTCTCGATCATCGAGGACGGCGGCTTCGCCGGTTTCGGGCAAGGTGTGGAATGGTGCGTGGTCGGGCTCGACCGCAACTGGGCTTACAACCCCGCCTGCCGCGGCGCCAAGCCCTGATTCGGATCGACGGCGCCCCGACGCGCGTGGCCTGACGAATTTTGTTCTTGAAATGTTCCTATCGCCTGCTAGGCTTCGCGCAGTCTAGTTGAGGGGCGTTGCCATGTTTCATTCCAGATTGCAGTCGTTTTCCCGCTTGATGATCTCGCTCACGTTTGCCGCCGTGCTGATGTCGCTCGCCGGCGCTGCGATGGCGCAGGACAAGCGGCAGAATGCACCCGGCGAATTCGATTTCTACGTCCTGTCGCTGTCATGGTCGCCATCCTTCTGCGAAGAGACCGCAGAGCGCGGCCGCGGCGGCGGACGCTCCCAGATGCAATGCGACGGGCGGCCCTATTCCTTCGTGGTGCATGGGCTCTGGCCGCAATATGAGAACGGCTTCCCGGAATACTGCCAACGGCCGGCGCCGCGGCTGAATCGCAGCATCGTCTCTTCGATGCTGGACCTGATGCCGGCGCCGGGCCTGATCTTCAACGAGTGGGACAAGCACGGCACCTGCTCTGGGCTCACCGACCGCAATTATTTCGAGACGATCCGGAAAGCACGCGCTGCAATCAAGATTCCGGCCGAATATCTCGACCTGTCGCAGACCAAGACCGTGGCGCCGGCCGAGGTCGAGGAAGCCTTCATCAAGGCCAATCCGGGCCTGAGCAATGCGGCCGTTTCGGTCACCTGTAACCGGACACGGCTGTCCGAGGTCCGCATCTGCCTCAGCAAGGATCTGCAATTCCGGGCCTGCGAGGAGATCGAACGCCGCGCCTGCCGCCGCGACCAGGTCACCATGCCGCCGATCCGGGGCGGTTAGGCCCCGCGTCCGTCATTGCGAGCGCAGCGAAGCAAATCCAGACTGCCACCGCGGATAGATTCTGGATTGCTTCGCTGCGCTCGCAATGACAAGGGGTTGGGACCGCGTAAGACAACGTAGCCCCGCCATGAACTACCGTCACGCCTTTCACGCCGGCAACTTTGCCGATGTCATCAAGCACATCGTGCTGGCGCGCATCCTGACCTATCTGCAGGAGAAGCCGGGCGCGTTCCGCGTCATCGACACCCATGCGGGGGCCGGCCTCTACGATCTCGAAAGCGACGAGGCACGCCGCAGCGGCGAATGGCTGACCGGCATTGCGCGGCTCATGCAGGCGCGGCTCTCGAACGAGACCGCAGTGCTGACCAAGCCCTATCTCGACATCGTCCGCGCCTTCAATCCGAAGGGCGAGCTCAAGGCCTATCCCGGCTCGCCGCTGATCGCGCGCGGCCTGCTACGTCCGCAGGACCGCCTCGTCGCCTGCGAGCTGGAGCCGAAGGCGCGCAAGGCGCTGATCGATGTGCTGCGGCGCGACGAACAGGCCCGCGTGGTCGATCTCGACGGCTGGGTGGCGCTACCTGCCTTTGTGCCGCCGAAAGAGCGGCGCGGCCTCGTGCTGATCGACCCGCCCTTCGAAGCAAAGGACGAGTTCGAGCGGCTGGGTGAGGCCTTCTCGAGCGCCTTCGCGAAATGGCCGACCGGTATCTATGTAATCTGGTATCCGGCCAAGAGCCGGCGCGCCACCGACACGCTGGCGCAAATTGTCGCGCGGGCCGCAGCCGCGGCAAAGCCGCCCGGAAAATGCCTGCGGCTCGAATTCAGCGTCGCTCCGCAGGTCGATGGTGCACTCACGACTACCGGCCTCCTGATCGTCAATCCTCCCTACATGCTGCAAGGCGAGCTCAGGACCATCTTACCGGAGCTGGAGAAGCCGCTCGGCCAAGGCGGCGCGGCGCGCTTCCGCCTCGAAGTGCCGAAGCCGTAAAGCCCCGGCATCTTTGGGAAAAAGATGCATGAATGGTAGTCAATCTGCAAAGAACCGTATTATGCTGTGTTCGTGACTGGCTTTGCGTTCCGCTTCCGCGAATGGTTGCGGCGGAGTGAAGGCCTAAGAAAGATCCGAACGGACAGAGATGTCCGTCCAAGGATGGCCAGCTCCCGGGCTTCGTGAAGCCCGGTCACGTCGTGACGTGAGTCTGCGTTGCGACGGAGGAGCATTGCGGGGGAGGAGTTTCCCGATGGCCATGACGGGAACGGTCAAGTTCTTCAACGGCGAGCGCGGCTACGGCTTCATCAAGCCGGACGACGGCGGTCGCGATGTTTTCGTTCATATCACTGCTGTGGAGCGAGCTGGTTTGAAGGACCTTGCCGAAGGACAGCGGATTACATTCGAAGTCGAACCGGACAAGAAGGGCAAGGGACCCAAGGCGGTCAACTTGGTGATCCTGTCCTAGCAAGCCTGACGAAAAAATTCCCGGCCGCAAGCGGCCGGGAGGGTTAATGTCCGGTCTTTTCTTGTTGCTATCAGAAGTGATAGTTCACGCCCGCGCGCACAACGCTGGCGCTATAGCCGTTTGACACGCCAGTAATTGCGAACTGACTCGTCGACAGATCGATGTAGAGATATTCGAGCTTTGCGCTCCAGTTCGGCGCAAGCCCGACTTCGGCGCCGACACCCGCAGTCCAGCCCGCGGTGGTGTGCGATTCGGTCAAGCCGAACGTCTGTCCCTTCAGCTCGCCGAAGGCGAGACCGGCGGTGCCGTAGAACAGCACGTTGCTGAAGGCGTAGCCGGCGCGGCCGCGCAACGTTCCGAACCAGGGATTGGAGAACTTCCACGGCGCGAAGGTGTCGTCGGCGCCGGTCGCCTGGATGTCGCCCTCGATGCCGAACACCCACGGACCGTTCTGGAAATTGTAGCCCGCCTGCACGCCGCCGACGAAGCCGGAGGGCTTGGTCGGATTGTTGCTCACCGAGCCCCATTCATAGCCGATGTTGCCGCCGAGATAGGGTCCGGCCCAGCTATAGGCATTGAGCGGTTGATTGACGGTGTAGGGCGCGCGCTGCCCGTAATTGAGATCGGCGGCCTCTGCCGAAGCTGTCCAGCCGGCTGCAACCAACGCGGCTGCGCCCACAATGAACCTCTTCATCACACTCTCCAACGCAACTGCCGCCACGCGTGCGAGGCGAGCGCCGCCGCGCTACGCCCTGCCCGATGGTTACGGAACCAAAAAGCTTTCGCGTGGGATTTATCGAGAGTTTTAAGTTAAAGGGCTGTTAAGGCCGGTTACCGCGCACTTAACAGACTTAAGGAAGCGTTACCGGGAACTGCGCGCGCCCTGTTGCGTGCCGCGGTGGCGGAACTTCAAATCGGTGCCCCCAGCGCCTAAATTTGCCCCATGGATCACGATTCCACCGATAACCCCGAGACTGCGCGCGCGCGCAAGGCTCGGCGCGGCGCGGCGCCGGGTGCCCCGACCGAGGAACTGGTGCCCCCGGACGTCGACCCCGCCGCGGCAAGCGGCGAGGACGAAGACGACGCGCGGCTGCCGGACATGCTGGAAGAGAGCGGCGCGATCGGCGAAGGCCCGCTCGCGACAGGCCATGAGGCGATCGAGCGCGCCGTCCGGCTCGCCCCTACCTCGGCCGGCGTCTATCGCATGCTGAATGCGAACGCCGACGTGCTCTATGTCGGCAAGGCCAAGAACGTCAAAAAGCGCCTGTCCAACTACGCCCGCGTGGGCGCGCCGCAGCCGGCGCGGATCCTGCGCATGATCGCAGCCACGGTCACCGTCGAGATCGTCTCGACCAACACCGAAACGGAAGCGCTGCTGCTCGAGGCCAACCTCATCAAGCAGCTCCGGCCGCGCTTCAACGTGCAGCTTCGCGACGACAAGTCGTTTCCCTACATCCTGATCACCGGCGACCATTGGGCGCCGCAGATCCTGAAGCACCGGGGCGCGCAGACCCGACCGGGGCGGTACTTCGGGCCATTCGCCTCCGCCGGCGCCGTCAACCGCACCATCACCGCCTTGCAGCGCGCGTTCCTGATCCGCTCCTGCACCGATTCGTTTTTCGAGAGCCGCAGCCGGCCCTGCCTGCTCTACCAGATCCGCCGCTGCGCCGGCCCCTGCACCCGCGAGATCGACTTTACGGGCTATACGACCCTGGTGCGCGAGGCGACCGACTTCCTGTCCGGCAAGAGCCAAGCGGTGAAGCAGGAGCTCGCCGCCGAGATGGAGAAGGCGTCCGGCGAGCTCGAATTCGAGCGCGCCGCGCTCTACCGCGACCGCCTCGCTGCACTCTCCGCGATCCAGTCGCAGCAGGGCATCAATCCGCGCACGGTGGAGGAAGCCGACGTGTTCGCCATCCACCAGGAAGGCGGCTTCTCCTGCGTCGAGGTGTTCTTCTTCCGCACCGGGCAGAACTGGGGCAACCGCGCCTATTTTCCGCGCGCGGAGAAGACCTTCACGCCGGAGGAAGTGCTCGGCTCCTTCCTTGCGCAGTTCTACGACGACAAACCGCCGCCGAAGCTTATCCTGCTCTCGCATGAGATCGAGGAGAGCGAGCTGCTTGCGAATGCGCTGTCGATCAAGGCCGGCCACAAGGTCGAGGTCACCGCGCCCAAGCGCGGCGAGAAGAAGGAGCTCGTCAGCCACGCGCTGACCAATGCGCGCGAGGCGCTGGGGCGCAAGCTCGCCGATACCGCGACGCAGAGCCGACTGCTCGAGGCGATGGCGGGAACGCTGAGCCTGCCGCATCCGCCAAAGCGGATCGAGGTCTACGACAACAGCCACATCCAGGGTACCAATGCGGTCGGCGCGATGATCGTCGCCGGCCCCGACGGCTTCGTGAAGAACCAGTACCGCAAGTTCAACATCAAGTCCGAGGGCCTCACGCCCGGCGACGACTACGCCATGATGCGCGAGGTGCTGCAGCGCCGGTTCAAACGCCTGCTCAGCCCGCCGGAAGAGAGTGCGGCCAAGGCCAAGGACGACGACTTCCCGCAATGGCCGGACCTCGTCATCATCGACGGCGGCCGTGGCCAGCTCAACGCCGTGCGCGAGATCTTCGAGAGTCTCGGTCTCACCCAGGTCTCGCTGATGTCGGTCGCCAAGGGCCCGGACCGGGATGCCGGCCGCGAGACCCTGTTCATGCCGGACCGCGAGGCGATCAAGCTCGAGCCGCGCGATCCCGTGCTCTATTTCATCCAGCGCCTGCGAGACGAGGCCCACCGCTTCGTCATCGGCTCGCACCGCAAGCTGCGCAAGAAGGACATCCGTGAGGCCGGTTTGCAGGAGATCCCGGGCATCGGCCCGTCACGCAAACGTGCCTTGTTGCATCATTTCGGAACGTTGAAGGAGATCGAGCGGGCCTCGATCGCCGATCTCGGCAAGGTTCCGGGGGTGAGCGCCGAGAGCGCACGCAGGATTTTCGAGTATTTCCATCCCCAACCGGGGTGAACTAAAGGGGATCGTAGTCATATGGTCGTCGTGTCCCCGTCCCATTTGGGGGCGGACGGTTGACCTTCATGCCACAGCGGTATTGGTAGAGCGGATGAACATCGCCACGACACGAGGGGCCGCCAAGAGCTCGATGTCCCTCCCGAACATCCTGACCTACGCCCGGATCGCCGCGGTCCCGGTCGTCGTCGGGTGCATCTATGCCCAGTCGATCATGGACCAGCCGCTCTGGTTGCGCTGGGTGGCGGTCGCCATCTTCATCGCGGCAGGCGTGACCGATTACCTCGACGGCTATTACGCCCGCATCTGGAATCAGCAATCGGCGTTCGGGCGGATGCTCGACCCGATCGCCGACAAGCTCCTGGTCTCCTCGTGCCTCTTGATGCTGGCCGCCGACGGCATCATCCATGGCTGGTCGCTATGGGCCGCCATCGTCATCCTGTGCCGCGAGATCCTGGTGTCGGGCCTGCGCGAATATCTGGCGGCACTGCGGGTCAGCGTGCCCGTGACCAAGCTTGCCAAGTGGAAGACCACGATCCAGCTCGTCGCGATCGGCTTCCTGCTCGCGGGCGAAGCCGGCGACCAGGTGGTGCCGGTGGTCACGCAGATCGGCCTCTTGCTGTTGTGGATCTCGGCGATCTTCACGATCTACACCGGTTACGATTATTTCCGCGCCGGCATCCATCACCTCATCAGGGAGGATGAGGGATGAAGCTGAAATACTTCGCCTGGGTGCGCGAGCGGATCGGCAAGGCCGAGGAAACCGTCGAGCCGCCAGCGAGCGTACGCACCGTAGAGGAGCTGATCGCCTGGCTGTCCGGCCGGAGCGAGGCCCATGCCTATGCCTTCGAGAAGCCGAAGGTGATCCGCGCCGCGATCGACCACGCCCATGTCAGGCCGGACGCCACGATCGCGGGCGCACGCGAGATCGCATTCTTTCCGCCGATGACCGGCGGCTAGCGGCATCGGTATGACCGGCCCCGTCACCATCCGCATCCAAGAGGACGATTTCGACGTCGCGCGCGAGATCGCGGGCCTGACGAAGGGCCGCACCGACGTCGGCGCGGTCGTGAGCTTCTCCGGCATCTGCCGCGGCGACGAGGACAGCGCGAAGATTTCGGCGCTCACGCTCGAGCACTATCCGGGCATGGCGGAGGAAGAGATCCGGCGCCATGTCGACGAGGCGACCTCGCGCTGGCCATTGAACGGCGTCACGATCATCCATCGCGTCGGCCGGATCACGCCCGGCGAAAACATCGTACTGGTGGTGACGGCCTCGCAGCACCGCCAGGCGGCGTTCCAGGCGGCAGAGTTTCTGATGGACTACCTCAAGACCAGCGCCCCGTTCTGGAAGAAGGAAGAGAGCGGCAGCGGCACCGGCTGGGTCGAGGCCCACGCCCGTGACGACGCGGCCGCCGCACGCTGGACCAAATCCTAATGGCAAGAACATCGAAGAAGACACCGCGCGGCCGCGCCATCCCAAAACTTGCGAAAGTCGGAGCCGGCGAGCTCGTCACGCTGCTCGATTACGTGCGCTATGGGGTGAGCCGTTTCGTCGAGGCCAAGCTCGCCTTCGCGCATGGCACCACCGATCCCGTGGCGGAGGCCGCCTTCCTGGTCAGCGAGGCGCTTCACCTCCGCCCCGACCAGTTCGAAGTCTTTGCCAATGCCAGGGTCACCGCGGCGGAGGGCAAGATCATCCTCGACCTCATCAACAAGCGCGTCACCACCCGCAAGCCGGCCGCCTATCTCGTCAACAAGATCTACATGCGCGGCCTGCCCTTCTATGTCGACGAACGCGTGATCGTTCCGCGCTCGTTCATTGGCGAACTGCTGGAGTCGCATTTCGGCGGCGACGGCGAAGCCGGCTCCCTCCTCGACGATCCCTCGGCCGTCGGACGGGTGCTCGACCTCTGCACCGGCTCGGGATGCCTTGCGATCCTCGCTGCGCATCATTTCCCGAACGCCGTGATCGATGCCGTCGACATCTCCAAAGGCGCGCTCGAGGTTGCCGCGCGCAATGTCAGAGAGCACGGGCTCGAGCATCGCGTCACGCTTCATCGCGGCGATCTTTTCACGCCCCTTGGCGACGACAGCTACGACCTGATCATCTCCAATCCGCCCTATGTCGACGCGGAAGGCATGGCCGCGCTGCCGCCGGAGTGTCGGGCCGAGCCGAAGCTCGCCTTCGACGGCGGGTTCGACGGTCTCGACGTGGTGCGTCGAATCCTGCGCGATGCGCCCAAAC
The DNA here is from genome assembly GCF_029909975.1 of Bradyrhizobium sp. ISRA430. Classification (NCBI taxonomy): domain Bacteria; kingdom Pseudomonadati; phylum Pseudomonadota; class Alphaproteobacteria; order Hyphomicrobiales; family Nitrobacteraceae; genus Bradyrhizobium; species Bradyrhizobium sp. ISRA430. Next base: position 6,583,459 of record NZ_CP094516.1, on the reverse strand, counting down.
ACCTTGCGCCGCAAGGCGGCCTGCTTTGCGAGATCGGACGCGGCCGCGAGTTGCTCGACGAAGCCTTCCCGGAACTGCCGCTGCTCTGGCTCGATACCGAGGAGTCCGAGGGCGAGGTGTTCTGGATCGCCGCCGCCGACCTCGGCTGATCCCCGGCAGCGCACGCCCGCGCAGCATCGGAACAAGTCAAACACCGCCACGTTCATCCCCGAAAGAACGTCTCGGCTGCCGGAGGATGTCCGTATGCTTGCGCCGTCGGGCGAATTGCTGCGCACGGGGTTGACGCTCAAGGCCAACCACCTCAAGCGCGCGACCCAATCCTACCTGCGCGACCGCGCCAACCAGACGACCGGCCGGATGACCTCGTACGCGATCGCCGCCGGATTGTTCGCGGTCGCGGGCCTGCTCGTCGTCGCGGCCTGTTTCGTCGGCTTGATGGCCCTGTTCCGCTGGATCGAGCTCTATTACGGGCAATTCTGGGCCTTCGGCGCGGTCGGCGCGGTCCTGCTGGCGGTCGCGGCGATCTGCGCCGGCATGGCCATGATCCAGATGCGCCGTCCCGCCAAATCCGTCGTGCCTCTCGCGAGCCGATTGCGGGTGGCGGTCACCACGCCCCGGATCCCCCGTGGGACGGTAACGCAGGCCGTCAAGGAGGTCGCGACCACGATACCTCTGGTGCCGCTCGCACCGGGCGAGAGGCAAAGAGGTCAACCCTCGCCTTTCGGCAGCAACCGCTCGGTGCAACTTGGCTTGATGCTCGCAGCCATCGGGCTGTTGGGCATGACGGCGGCGCGTCGCAGGCGCTACAGCCGCCGACCGGATGCATGATGCTGGCCCGGCGCTCCGAGCAGCTCGATAGCTGGCTTCTGGTCGCGGCCACCACCATCCTGGTCCTGACCGCCGAGCGCTACCTCAAGGCGTCCGGCTTCATGCAATCGGAGCCTGTGCCGGATCGCCGCAACAGCGAGACAAGTTCGCCCGAGACGAACGCCGCGCGCGCAGCCGCGCAGACGGGCCGCGGCCGCCGGTCCAAAAGCCCGTTCGCGATCCGCTGGGCGGGGTGGAAGGATATCGGCTGGCGCACCTATCAGCGCATCAGTGACGATCGCCTGCTCGCGACCGCCGGAGGCGTCGTCTTCTTCGGGCTGCTCGCGATCTTTCCCGCCGTGACCGCGCTCGTGTCGTCATACGGCCTGTTTGCCGACCCCTCGACGATCAGCGCCAATCTGCAGACGCTGGCGACGATGCTGCCCGAGGGCTCGTTCCAGATCGTCGAGGATCAAGTCGCGCGCGTGGTCTCGAAAGGCAACACGGCGCTCGGCGCCACCTTCCTGTTCGGCCTCGTGCTGGCGATCTGGAGCGCCAACGCCGGTGTCAAGTCAATCTTTGACGCCCTCAATGTCGCCTATGAGGAGCGCGAGAAGCGCAGCTTCATACGGCTCAATCTGGTGTCCCTTGCCTTCACGGTCGGAAGCATCATGGCACTCCTGGTGATGGTGGGCGCGGTGGTCGCCTTCCCGCTCGCGCTCAATCATCTGGGCCTCGCCCCCGAGAGCAAGCTGATCGTTGCGCTCGCGCGGTGGCCGCTATTGTTCGTCATTCTGCTGATCGCACTTGCCGTCCTCTACCGCTTCGCCCCCAGCCGGGACCCGCCACGCTGGCAATGGCTGAGCATCGGCGCAGTGATGGCCGCCGTGCTCTGGATCGCCGGCTCGGCGCTGCTGTCCTGGTATCTGTCGGAATTCGTCAACTACAGTGCCACCTACGGCTCGCTCGGTGCAGCGATCGGCTTGATGATGTGGATGTGGGTGTCCGCCATCGTCATCATGTTCGGGGCTGAGCTGAACTCGGAAATCGAACGGCAGACGCGGCGGACCACCGGGCAGCCCAAGCCTCTCGGCAGCAGCGAAGCGGTATCGGCCGATACGGTCGGGGCCGCCGCACCATCCTAGTTCGATGGTCAGACCGAACATGATGACGATCTGACCACCGCCGCGCTCAGTTCAGCGCTTACTGATCACCGCCTCCAGATATTCGCTGTGCACGACCACCGTGCCGTCGTCGGCGTGGTTGAACTCGCCGAGCAGGCTCAACAGATCGCGCCGCAGCGCGGCCTGGCCGGTCTCATCGAGCGCGGCGAAGGCTTTGAGCATCGGGCCATAGAACGACTTGAATATCTCGAGCCAGTGCATGGGCGAGCGATAGCGGAACACGAACATCCTGGGCTCGGCGGCGATCTCGGACGCCTGGCTGCCGAACATCTCGTCGAGCCGCGCCGCGGTGCCCCATAGGGCGGGCGACTTCACGCCGGCCGGCGGCGGCAGGTGCTTGCCGATCGTCTTGAAGAGCTGTCCGATGAAGCCCTGCGGCGTCCAGTTGGCGAGTCCGATCTTGCCGCCGGGTTTGCAGACCCGCGCGAGTTCGGACGCCGCCTTGTCCTGGTCCGGCGTGAACATGACGCCGAATGTCGAGACCACCACATCGAAGCTCGCATCGGCAAACGGCAGCGCTTCGGCGTCCGCCTCGCGGAATTCGACCATCAGATGCTCCGCCGCGGCCCGTTCACGGCCGCGCCTGAGCAGCGACGGCACGTAATCTGTGGATGTGACCTCGCACCAGCGCCGCGCCGCGGCCAGCGTGGCATTGCCGTTGCCAGCGGCGACGTCGAGCACTCTGCTACCGGCGCGCAGGTCGAGCGCCTCGCAGAGCTGCTCGCCGACGATCTGCAAGGTCGTGCCGACAATGGCATAATCGCCGGACGACCAGGCGCCGTGCTGACGCTGCTTGACGGCGGCAAGGTCGGGTTGGGTTTCGATCTTGTTGCTGAGCGCTGCGGATGTCGACATGGCCATCTCCTGTGGTTGAGAGTGCCGGGACGATAGGGCGCACGCGATCGGCTGGCCTTGAGAGGCTCGTTATTTTACCCTGAGAGCCGCTTTATTTCCGAGCGGGAGCCGAGGCGAAGGTGGCGTTCCGGTTCGAGGACTTCGTACTTGACCCCGCGCGCCGCGAACTGCGGCGGGCGGACACGCTGATTGCGCTCGAGCCCCAGGTGTTCGATCTCCTGATCTATCTGGTCCGCAACCGCGAGCGTGTGGTGACGCGGGACAATCTGCTCGATGCGGTCTGGAACGGCCGCGTCGTCTCGGATTCCACGCTGACGAGCCGGATCAACGCGGCGCGGCGCGCGGTGAATGATTCCGGCGAGGAGCAGCGGCTGATCCGCACCGTGGCGCGCAAGGGCGTACGCTTCGTCGGCGAGGTGCGTGAAGCCGCCATCGCCGGCAGTCCCGCCATCCCGATACAGCCGGTCGAGGCGGCTCCGGCCGGCCTGCCGCTGCCCGATCGCCCTGCGATCGCGGTGCTGCCCTTCACCAACATGAGCGGCGAGGCCGAGCAGGACTATTTCTCCGACGGCATCAGCGAGGACATCATCACGGCGCTGTCGAAGTTGCGCTGGTTCTTCGTTATCGCGCGCAACTCCTCCTTCATCTATAAGGGCCGCACCGTTCATCTGCGGCAGATCGCCAAGGAACTCGGCGTGCGTTACGTCGTCGAAGGCAGCGTCCGCAAGGGCGGCGGCCGCGTCCGCATCACGGCCCAGCTCAACGACGTCGCCAGCGGCAGTCATCTCTGGGCCGAACGCTACGATCGCGAGCTTGCCGATGTGTTCGCCGTGCAGGACGAGATCACGGAGGCGATCGTCGCCGCGATCGAGCCGCAGCTCTATGCCGCCGAAAGCTTCCGCGCCCAGCGCAAGCCGACCGACAGCATGGACGCCTGGGATCTGTTGATGCGGGCGCTGTCGCATTACTGGCGGGTGACGCGACAGGATCATGTGGTCGCGCAGGCGCTGCTCGAAAAGGCCATCGCGCTCGACCCGAATTACGGCAAGGCACTCGGGCTGCTCGGCACCAGCTACATGTTCACGGCCCATATGGGCTGGATGGAGATGGCATCGGCAATGTCGGCCGCCGAACGCGCCGCGCGTGCCGCGATCCACGCCGACGACGAGGACGCCTGGGCGCACAACGCGCTCGGCCACGTCCATCTGTTCGCGCGGCGGTTCGACGACTGCCTCGCCGAATTCGAGACCGCGCTGCGGCTCAATCCGAACTTCGCGCTGGCGCAGGGCTATTACGGGCTGGCCCTCAGCTATTGCGGCCGCTGGCAGGACGCCGACACCGCTGCGCGCCGCGCGATCCGCCTCAGCCCACGCGACCCCTATGCGCCGGTCTATTTCGGCATCAAAGCCTATGCCCGCTTCCTCGGCGCCGACTACGAGGAGGCGATCCGGCTGGCGCAGGAGTCCTTACGCCAGCGCGGCGACTTCGTCGGCGCGCACAGGGTACTGACCTCCGCCGCCGGCATGGCGGGACATACCGAGATCGCCCGTGCGGCACTGCTGGAACTCCGCCGCGCCCAGCCGAATGTCTCACTCGCCTGGATCGCCGAGTTCATGCCGATCAAGCTCGCCCCGGATCGCGAGCGTTACCTGGAAGGCTTCCGCCGTGCCGGCCTGACGTGAGCCGCAACGAGGCCGCTATCCCCTCGAATCAACAATGATGTTAAGCTCACCCCGCTTGGGGGAGCATGCGGCGTGACGGGTCGGAACGGCAGCCCGTGCTTTCCCGGAAGAGGCAATCAGCTCTTGGGGCGTGACGCGCGGCATGATTCGCATTTCGACGATCTTCATCGCCATCTGCATGGTTCTGGTCGCGGCCTCGCTCGGGCTCGTACTGTATTCGGTCGCCGGCATCAGCGGCACGGAGTCAGCCATCGTGGCGCTGACCGCGCTGACTTTCCTGATCCTCTACAATGCGGTCTCGATGCGGCTGCGCGACCGCAGCGACGTCGGCACCCAGATCGCCGACCTGTCGCGCGGCACCGCCGACCTTGCTCGCCAGGTCGCCGAGTTCGGGCGCCGGCTCGCGGCAATCGAAGGGCGCATCGCTTCGGCCAACTCGACCAACTCCGACCGGATCCAGTCCGTCGTCGGCGAGATCAATGAGCTCGGCGGGCTGGTCAAGCAGCTCGCCGCGACCGTATCGGCCCATGAGGACCTGCTGACCAGCGCCCCGCCGGTTGCTGCCACCCCGGTTGCCAAGCCGGAACCGGGCGCACCGCTCGAATTTGTCGCGACGAGCGAGGAGAAGCCCGTCGCTCCGCCCCTGCCGCCGGCCGCGCCACGACCGACGGCAGCCCTGCAGACCGCAGGCGGGCGCAGCCAGACCCAGCTTTTGGCCACGCTGCGGAGCGCGATCGACGAGAACCGCATCGACATCTTCCTCCAGCCGATGGTGACGCTGCCGCAACGCAAGGTCCGCTTCTACGAGGCGGTGACGCGGGTGCGCGACGAGCGCGACCAGCTCATCGCGGCGGAGGAGTTCATCAGCATTGCCGAAACCTCGGGGCTGATCGGACGCATCGACAACATGGTGATGCTGCGCTGCGTGCAGGTGCTGCGCCGGCTCATGGTGCGCAACAGGGATGTCGGCGTGTTCTGCAACGTCGCCGCCTCCACGCTCAGCAACTCCACCACCTTCGCGCAATGCCTCGACTTCCTCGAAGCCAACCGGGCACTCGCGCCCTCGCTGGTGCTGGAGTTCAAGCAGTCGACGCTCCGCAACCTCGGCCCGGCCGAGACCGAAAATCTCGCGGCGCTCGCCCAGCGCGGCTTCCGCTTCTCGATCGACCATGTCACGGACTTGCGGATCGAGCCGCGCGAGCTGGCCGACCGCGGCGTGCGCTTCATCAAGGTGCCGGCCGCCCTTCTGCTCGACCCGAAGCAGGCCTCGGCCTCGGACATCCACCCGTCCGACCTGTCCGACCTGCTCGGCCGTTTCGGCATCGACCTGATCGCCGAGCGGATCGAGGGCGAGCGCGCGGTGGTTGATCTGCTCGACTATGACGTACGGTTCGGCCAGGGTTTCCTGTTCGCGCCGCCCCGGCCATTGCGGCCGGAGGGTGCATCTGCTACGGCCGGAGCCTCGCCGAACCCGGCGCAGGACATTCAGGGATCCAATGTCTCCGGTACCCCCAGCCCCGTGGCGACGCCTGCCGCGCCTCCGTCACAACGTATCACCGGCAATGCGGCACTCGCGCGCCGCATCTGATCGGCCGCGCGCATCATGACCACGCTGCATTTCGTCGAAAGCCTGCGCGATCTCGTGGGCGGCGTGGACGTCGTGCTCAGCGATATCTGGGGCGTGGTCCATAACGGCCTGGAATCCTTCCCCGAGGCGTGCGAGGCGCTGCACACCTATCGCAGCCGCGGCGGTACGGTGATTTTGATCACCAACGCGCCCCGCCCCGCCGATTCCGTGCAGCGGCAACTGCGCAAGCTCGGCGTCGCCGACGAGACCTATGACGCGATCGTCTCTTCGGGCGATCTGACGCGGCTCTATGTCGCCGACCATCCCGGCCGCAAGATGTTCTGGCTCGGCCCCGAGCGTGACAACTCGATCTATCGCGGTCTCGACGCGGTGCTCGCGCCGCTGGAGGAGGCCGACTACATCGTCTGCACCGGCCTCTATGACGACGAGACCGAAACGGCGGAAGACTATCGCGGCATGATGCTGCAGGCGCGCGAGCGCAAGCTGACGCTGGTCTGCGCCAACCCCGATATCGTGGTGGAGCGCGGCGACCGTCTGATCTATTGCGCGGGTGCGATCGCCGAACTCTATCGCGAGCTCGGCGGCGAGGTGATCTTCTACGGCAAGCCGCACCGGCCGATCTACGAGCGCGCGATGTCGCTCGCCGGCGAACGCCAGGGTCACCAGATCGACCGGAAGAAGGTGCTGGCAATCGGCGATTCCGTCCGCACCGACCTCACCGGGGCGCGCGAGTTCGGCATCGATTGCCTGTTCGTCACCCGCGGCATCCATTCCGAGGAGTTCGAGGGTCTCGACCAGCTCGACCCGGCCTCCGTGATGGAGTTGTTCGGCCACCCGCCGAAGGCGCTGATCCGCGAATTGAAGTGGTGAACATCTAGCCTTTCGTCATCGTTCCGGACGCGCGAAGCGCAACCCGGAATGACATCGAGAAACGCAAATGCCCGGGACAAGCCCGGGCATCCAAATCTCTCTTCTCTCTGATGACGATGGGGCGCTTACGCGCTCGCCATATCCGGGAAGACCGCCTCGATCTTGGTCTTCAGCGTCGCCGCGTTGAACGGCTTGACGATGTAGTTGTTCACGCCGGCCTTCTTGGCCGCGATCACGTTCTCGGTCTTGGATTCCGCCGTGATCATGATGAAGGGCGTGGTGGCGAGGTTGGGATCCGCGCGCACTTCGCGCAGCAGGTCGTAACCCGTCATCGGCTCCATATTCCAGTCGGAGATCACGAGCCCGTACTTCTTGCCGCGCATCTTGTTCAGCGCCGCCGAACCGTCGCTGGCATCATCGATATTCTCGAAGCCAAGCTGCTTCAGCAGATTTCTGATGATACGGATCATGGTGCTGTAGTCATCCACCACCAGGACCGGCATCGACAAATCAACCGCCATCTCGACTCCCCCAACGCATACCCAGGAATATTATGATCGGACCCGCCGGACCGAAGATCCCGCAGTTCCACGTTTCAAGGACTAGCATCAAGGCGTTAAACAGCGCGTTAACTGGGCCTATCGACCAAGGTCTGAAATCGTCTCCAACGCGGCCGTATCCCCCGCTTGACTTCATCCGGCGGGTCAAGCCACGGTCCGGACCGGTCCCGCCGCCTCGAGAATTCCCCTGATGGCCCCGCATTTTACCGTTATCCGCGACACCACACCGGCCTCCGCGATTCCGAGGGGCGCAGTGGTCGCCATGGGCAATTTCGACGGGGTTCATCTCGGACATCGCGCCGTGATTGCCGCGGCGCTGGAAATGGGCAGGACGCATGGCCGTCCGGCGCTGGCGTTGACCTTCGAGCCGCATCCGCGGCGGTTTTTCAGCCCTAACACCCCGCAATTCCGCCTGACCGATGAGGCGGCAAAACTGCGGCTGCTGGCCGGCACCGGGCTTGCCGGCGCCGTGGTCATGACCTTCGACAAGGCCCGCGCCGGGACCAGCGCGCAAGATTTCATTCACCATGACCTGATCGGCCGTCTCGGCGTCAGCGGGATCGCGGTCGGTTACGACTTCCATTTCGGCAAGGGCCGGGTCGGCTCGCCGGGCCTGCTGGTCAACGAGGCGCCCCGGCTCGGCATCGAGGTCGACGTGCAGCCGCATGTCGATATCGACGAGCGGCCGGTCTCCTCCAGCGCTATCCGGATCGCGCTCGCGGAGGGGCAGCTCAACGAGGCCACCGCCATGCTCGGCGCCCCCTGGTTCGTGACCGGCGAGGTCGTCCATGGCGAAAAACGCGGCCGGGACCTCGGCTATCCCACGGCCAACATCCGCCTGGATGACAATTGCGGCCTGAAGCACGGAATCTACGCAGTGCGGATCGGACGCGGCACCGAGCGCCTGGATGGGGTGGCGAGCTTCGGCCGACGCCCGACCTTCGACAACGGCGCACCGCTCCTGGAGATATTCCTGTTCGACTTCAAGGGCGACCTCTACGGGCAGGTGCTGGACTGTGCCTTCATAGGCTTCATCCGCGAAGAGCTGAAATTCGACAGCATCGAGACCCTGATCCGTCAGATGGACGACGATTCCGCCCGCGCCCGCGCCATGCTGGCCGCCGCCCCGGACGCATTTCCGAGGCTGGGAACGATCGATTGAGGGGCCCACGGCCTGCTGCCCGCCCCCTTTGCGCTTCCCCGGCCCGCCTGCTATGGAGAGCCCATGTTTGCGCGGCGCATCATAGGGATTAGCGGCCCGGCTTCCGCCTGAGCCTTTCGGCTCGGCGCAAGACCGGGATTTTGTCGTTTCACCCCCGCGATTCCAGTCGCCATCCGTTCCCGCGCCCTTCCGAGCCAGTCATCCTCATGTCCGAAAAGCCGCAAAAGTCCGACGCCAAAGACTATTCCAAGACGCTGTTCCTGCCCCAGACGGAATTCCCGATGCGCGCAGGCCTGCCGCAGCGCGAGCCGGAGATCCTCAAGCGCTGGTACGAGATCGGCCTCTACGAGAAGCTGCGGGCCGCCGCACGCGGCCGCGAAAAATTCGTGCTGCATGACGGCCCGCCCTATGCCAACGGCAACATCCATATCGGCACCGCGCTGAACAAGATCCTGAAGGATCTCGTCACCAAGAGCCAGCAGATGCTCGGCTTCGATTCCAACTACGTGCCGGGCTGGGACTGCCACGGCCTGCCGATCGAGTGGAAGGTCGAGGAGGAGAACTATCGCAAGAAGGGCAAGCAGAAGCCGGATTTTCGCGACAGTGCCGCGATGATCGACTTCCGCAGGGAATGCCGCGCCTATGCGACGCACTGGCTCAACGTGCAGCGCGAGGAATTCAAGCGTCTCGGCGTGATCGGCGACTGGGCGCATCCCTACGCCACCATGAACTATCCGGCGGAAGCCCAGATCGCGCGCGAGCTGATGAAGTTCGCCGCCAACGGCACGCTCTATCGCGGCTCCAAGCCGGTGATGTGGAGCGTGGTCGAGAAGACGGCGCTGGCGGAAGCCGAGGTCGAATACGAGGACTACACGTCCGACATGGTCTGGGTGAAATTCCCGGTGATCTCTCCGGCACACGGTGCGCTTGCCTCCGCAAGTGTCGTGATCTGGACCACCACACCCTGGACGCTGCCGGGCAACCGCGCCATCTCGTTCTCGCCCAAGATCGCCTACGGCCTTTACAAGGTCACGGATGCGCCGGCGGATAACTGGGCCAAAACAGGCGATCTCCTGATCCTCGCCGATGCGCTCGCCGAAGAGGTGTTCAAGCAGGCACGCGTGAACGCCTATGAAAAGGTGCGCGACATTCCCGGCGACACCATGGACGCGATCGAATGCGCCCATCCGCTGAAGGGCCTTGCCGGCGGCTACGAGTTCATCGTGCCGCTGCTGCCGGGCGACCACGTCACCGACGACACCGGCACCGGCTTCGTGCACACGGCGCCCGGCCATGGCCGCGAGGACTTCGATGCCTGGATGGCGCAGGCGCGCGATTTGGATGCGCGCGGCATCAACACGGCGATCCCCTACACCGTCGACGAGAACGGCGCCTACACCGATCATGCGCCGGGTTTTGTTGGCAAACGCGTCATCAACGACAAGGGCGAGAAGGGCGACGCCAACGACGCCGTGATCAAGGCGCTGGTCGACAGGGGCATGCTGCTCGCACGCGGCCGGCTGAAGCACCAGTATCCGCATTCCTGGCGTTCCAAGAAGCCGGTGATCTTCCGCAACACGCCGCAATGGTTCATCGCGATGGACAAGGACGTCGCGGTAAACGGCAAGACCAAATCCGGCGACACGCTGCGCGCCCGCGCGCTGCAGGCGATCTCGGTGACGCAATGGGTGCCGCCATCGGGCGAGAACCGCATCAACGGCATGATCGAGGCGCGGCCTGACTGGGTGATCTCGCGCCAGCGCGCCTGGGGCGTGCCGATCGCCGTATTCGTGCGCGAGAAGGGCGACGGGTCCGCCGAGATCCTCCAGGACGACGCGGTCAACGTCCGGATCGGCGAGGCCTTCGAGAAGGAAGGCGCCGACGCCTGGTACGCGCAGGGCGCGCGCGAACGCTTCCTCGGCCCGCGCGCGAGCGAGGACTGGCAGAAGGTCGACGACATTCTCGACGTCTGGTTCGATTCCGGCTCGACGCACGCCTTCGTGCTCGAAGACCCCGTGCATTTCCCCGGCCTTGCCGGCATCAAGCGCAAGGTCGACGGCGGCAAGGACACCGTGATGTATCTGGAGGGCTCGGACCAGCATCGCGGCTGGTTCCACTCCTCGCTGCTGGAAAGCTGCGGAACGCGGGGGCGCGCGCCCTACGACATCGTGCTGACGCACGGCTTCACCCAGGACGAGCACGGCCGCAAAATGTCGAAGTCGCTCGGCAACACGATCGAGCCGCAAGCGGTCATCAAGGAATCCGGCGCCGACATTTTGCGGCTCTGGGTCGCCGCCTGCGACTACACCGACGACCAGCGCATCGGCCCCGAGATCCTGAAGAACACGGTCGAGACCTATCGCAAGCTGCGCAACACCGTGCGCTGGATGCTCGGCACGCTGCATCACTACAAGCCGGCCTACGCGGTCGCGCCGGCCGAGATGCCCGAGCTCGAACGGCTGATGCTGCACGAGCTCGCGGTGCGCGCCAGCGCAGTCCGCAAGGCCTACCGGGAGTTCGACTACAAGACAGTGGTCGCGATCCTGTCGGCCTTCCTCAACAGCGAGCTCTCCGCGTTCTATTTCGACATCCGCAAGGACACGCTCTATTGCGATCCGCCGTCCTCGCTGACGCGCAAGGCGGCGCTGACCACGATCGACCTGCTCTGCAACGCGATCCTGAAATGGCTGGCGCCGATCCTGAGCTTTACCGCGGAGGAAGCCTGGCGGATGTACAGACCGGATGCCGAGCCCTCTGTGCATCTGACGCTGTTCCCGGAAGGTCTGGAAAAACTCCGCGACGACAAGCTCGCCGCGAAATGGGAGACGATCCGCAACGTTCGCCGCGTCGTCACCGGCGCATTGGAGCTCGAGCGCGCCGCCAAGAATATCGGCTCGTCGCTCGAGGCCTCGCCGGTGATCTACGTGGCTGACCGGAACACGATGATGACGCTGTTCGACACCGATCTCGCCGAGGTCTGCATCACCTCGAGCTATGAGGTGCGTGAGGGCGAGGCGCCCGCTACTGCGTTCCGCCTTGATGCCGTTCCCGGCGTCGCCGTCGTGGTCGAAAAGGCGGTCGGCACCAAATGCGCCCGCTCCTGGAAGATCTCACCGACGGTTGGCGAAGATCCTGAATATCCCGATGTCACCCCGCGCGACGCCAAGGCGCTGCGCGAGTGGAAGGCGCTGGGGGTAGCGGTCTAAATCTCCACCCGCCGTCCTTGCGAAAGCCAGGACCCATTACCACCGCTGTCCAACGTAGCGAAGGTCGATGACCCCGAGTCTTCCAAACAACTATCACCCGGGGTTACCGCGACGAGCGCAGAGCGCTCGCGCGGGGGTCCCGGCCTTCGCCGGGACGATGGCGGAGTTTCTGGCCACGGGAGTGAGCACCTCCGCATGACCCCACTCCGCGCCGGCATCATCTCGGCCGTGGCCACGGTCGTGCTCGACCAGGCTTCAAAGCTCTGGCTGCTGAACATCTTCGACCTCGCCCATCGCGGTGTGGTGCGCCTCACGCCGTTTTTCGACCTGGTGCTGGCCTGGAATATCGGGATCAGCTTCGGCTGGCTCCAGAACGACGGTCAGGCGGCACAGATCGCGCTGATGGTCGTGAAGGCGGTCGCCGTGGTCGCGCTGGCGGTCTGGATGGCCCGGTCGCACACCCGGCTCGCGACGGTGGCACTGGGGCTCATCATCGGCGGCGCCATCGGCAACGGCATCGACCGCCTGGCCTACGGCGCGGTGGTCGATTTTGCCCTGTTTCACATCCAGATCGGCGAAACGATCTATAATTGGTACGTTTTCAACCTGGCGGACGTGGCCATCGTTGCTGGGGTGGCGGCCCTATTGTATGATTCCTTCCTGGGGGTACCCGCCGCAAAAGCGCCCTGATCCCGGCCGATACGGCCGGGGGTGGAACCGTGCTTGCGAGGGTCGGCCGTGCCTGGCGCGGCGATCTGCCACAATATGGAACAGGTACAGTAATGCGCAGCTCCGAGACCAGCGGTTCGATGGTTCGAGACCCCAAGCAGGGGATCTGGCGGGTGCTGAAATTGTCTGCCGTCGCACTTGGCATCGGCCTCGTCATGGCAACGGGCGCGGCCCGCGCCGGCGATGACGACGACGATGACGACATGACCTTCGAAGAGAAGCTCATCGACAACCTGATGTCCGGCCTCGGCGCCAAGAGCATGGAAAAGCCCGGCATCGAGTACCGCGAGCGCTCGCCGCTCGTCGTGCCGCCCAAGCTCGATCTGCCGCCGCCCGCCTCGACCCAAGCCAGCGTTGCGCCGAACTGGCCGAAGGATCCCGACGAGAAACGCCGCAAGGAGGCTATCGCCGCGCGGAAGAAGGCGAGCAAGGCAAAGGAGAACTGGGAGGCCGCCCGGCCGCTGACGCCGGCCGAAATGAATGCCGCCAAGACGGCCACGCCCACCCGCGAGAACAACGATCCGATCCAGCCCGGCACCAACGGCAACCCCTCGCTCATGCCGGCCGAGCTCGGCTATTCCGGCGGCCTCTTGGGCATGTTCAAGGGCAACAGCTCCGAGGAGAAGCAGTTTACGTCCGAACCCCCGCGTCAGTCGCTGGTCGAGCCACCGCCGGGATATCAGACGCCGTCTCCGAACTACGCTTATGGCGCCGGGCCGGACAAGTCGCGACGGATGTACTACGACATCATGTCCGGCAAGGAGAAGGAGCAATAGGCTCCTTGCCTGCGCGCGCTTGGACGCGTGGAACTGCCGCAATTGTCCGGTGTAGGTTGGACGCGGCAGATGACCTATTTTTAAGTTCAACTTGACGGCGTTCTCTGCTTCGTGACGCGAAGCTCAAAGCCGCGCGGTGTAGCATGCCGCGCTTTTACGCCCGGACATCAGGATCCGGGCTTTCACAAGGATCGTGATGCCCTCATACCGATCGATTGCCTGCCTCCTCACCGCGCTGCTCTCGACATGTGCCCTCTCGGCCGGCAGCGCGCTCGCCCAGACCACGGTCACATCTGCACCGCCCGCGAGCTTCACGCTCAGCAACGGCCTCGAGGTCGTGGTCATCCCGGACCACCGCACGCCCGTGGTCACGGAGATGATCTGGTACAAGGTCGGCTCGGCCGACGAGACGCCGGGCAAGTCCGGACTTGCTCATTTCCTCGAGCATCTGATGTTCAAGGGTACGCAGAAGCATCCGGTCGGCGAGTTCTCCCAGACCGTGCTCCGCGTCGGCGGCAACGAGAACGCATCGACCTCGGTCGACTACACCAACTATTACCAGCGCGTGCCGCGCGAGCAGTTGCCGACCATGATGGAATTCGAGGCCGACCGCATGACCGGCCTCATCCTCAAGGACGAGAACGTGCTGCCCGAGCGTGACGTCGTGCTCGAAGAGTACAACATGCGCGTCGCCAACAATCCCGATGCCCGGCTCAACGAGCAGATCATGGCTGCGCTCTATCTCAACCATCCCTATGGCCGGCCGGTGATCGGCTGGCACCAGGAGATCGAGAAGCTCGACCGCGAGGATGCGCTCGCCTTCTACCGCCGCTTCTACGCGCCGAACAACGCGATCCTGGTGATCGCCGGCGACGTCGAGCTCGCCGATGTCCGTCCGCTCATCGAGCGCAATTTCGGACCGATCCCGGCCCAGCCCGCTATCCCGGCGCGGCGCATCCGTCCGCAGGAGCCGGAGCCGAGCGCCCCGCGTACTGTCACGCTCGCCGACGCACGCGTCGAGCAGCCCAATCTGCGACGCTACTATCTGGTGCCGTCGGCGACGACGGCAGCGCTTGGTGAGAGCGCAGCCCTCGACGTGCTCGCGCAGTTGATGGGAAGCGGCAGCAACTCCTATCTCTATCGCGCGCTTGTCGTCGATCGGCCGCTCGCAGTCTCCGCCAGCGCCAGCTACTCGAGCATCTCGCTCGATCCGACGCAGTTCTCGATCTCGGCCGCGCCGAAGCCCGGCGTCAGCTTTGCCGAGGTTGAGCAGGTGGTCGACGGCGTCATCGCCGATATCGTGCGGAACCCGATCCGCGCCGAAGACCTGGAACGGGTCAAGACCCAGCTCATTGCCGAAGCGATCTACGCCCAGGACAACCAGGCTGTGCTGGCGCGCTGGTATGGCGGCGCGCTGACCACGGGCCTGTCGATCGAAGACATCCGGAGCTGGCCGGACCGCATCCGCGCCGTCACCGCCGAGCAGGTTCGCGCCGCCGCACAGAAGTGGCTCGAGAAGAAGCGCTCGGTGACGGGCTATCTGATCAAGGACACCGCTGCCGCCAAGCGCGAGGAGAAGCGTTCGTGACCCATCCCTTCCTTGCCGCACGACAGATCGCCCTGTCCTTCGTCACCGGCGCTGCGCTGGCGCTGGCTGCGATTTCGCCGTCCGAGGCCGCCGCAAAGATCCAGCATCTCGTCTCGCCGGGCGGCATCGAGGCCTGGTTCGTCCAGGACGCGACGGTGCCGCTGATCGCCATGGAATATTCGTTCGCGGGCGGCTCGTCCCAGGATCCCAAGGACAAGGCTGGCGTCGCCAATCTCGTCGGCGACCTCCTCGACGAAGGCTCAGGCGACCTCGACTCCAAGACGTTCCACGAACGGCTGGACCGCCGTGCCATCGAGCTCAGCTTCAGCGCCAGCCGCGACACTTTCCGCGGCAGCCTGCGCATGCTGCGCGACAACAAGGACGAAGCCTTCGATCTGTTGCGGATGGCATTGACCTCGCCGCATTTCGACACCGTCGATGTCGAGCGGATCCGCTCGCAAGTCATCTCGGGGCTGCGCCGCGAGACCACCAACCCGACGTCGCTGGCAAGCCGCAAGTTCCTGGAGACCGCCTTTGGCGATCATCCCTACGGGCGGCAGACCAACGGCACGCTGGACAGCGTACCGACCATCACGGTCGCAGACTTGAAGGACTATGTCGGCCGCGTGCTTGCCAGGGACACGCTGAAGGTCGCAGTCGTCGGCGACGTCGATCCCGCGACCCTGGGCAAGCTGCTCGACCACACCTTCGGCAGCCTGCCCGCCAAGGCCAACCTTACACCGGTCCCCGACATCGAAGCCGCAAAGCCGCCGCAGCGCGCCTTCGTACCGCTCGACGTGCCGCAAACCGTGATCACCTTCGGCGGGCCCGGCTTCAAGCGCAACGATCCGAACTTCATGGCGGCCTATGTCGTCAACCATATCCTGGGCGGCGGCGGATTGTCCTCGCGGCTCTATCGCGAGGTCCGCGAGAAGCGGGGTCTCGCCTACTCGGTGTTCGAATCGCTGCTGTGGATGGAGCATTCGGCGCTGTTCATCGGCAATACCGGCACCCGCGCCGACCGCGCCGGCGAGACGATCGACGCCATCGAGAAGGAGGTGCGCCGCATCGCCGAGGAGGGCCCGACGCAGAAGGAGCTCGACGAGGCCAAGTCCTACCTCAAGGGCTCGCAGATGCTGGCGCTCGACACCTCCTCCAAGCTCGCGCAGGCGCTGCTGCAGTATCAGCAGGACAAGTTGCCGATCGACTATATCGAGAAGCGCAACGCGATCGTCGATGCGGTGACGCTGGACGACGCGAAGGCGGCCGCCAAGCGCCTGTGGGGTCAGGGGCTCCTGACCGTGGTCGTCGGCCGCGCCCCGCAGGCCGCCGCGCAGCCCGCGGCAGCACCGGTGACGAAGTCGAACTGAGCCGGCGTCGTAGTACTCCGCGCTCAGACACATGACACACTGCGCTCCCTCCCCCACAAGGGGAGGAGGGAACGGATAGAGCGCAGCAAGGCAAGTTCACCCAAAACCGCTATGTTGCGCGCACCCGAATCTTTTCCTGGTGCCACCATGCTGCGGATATCCCGCGATCTTGCCATCGACGAGGACGACATCGAGATCAGCTTCGTCCGTGCCTCCGGGCCGGGCGGGCAGAACGTCAACAAGGTCGCGACCTCGGCCCAACTGCGCTTCGACACAAGCAGGCTGACCCTGCCGGAAGACGCCAGCCTGCGCCTTGCCCGCATCGCCGGCCAGCGCATGACCAAGGACGGCGTCATCGTTATCCATGCGCAGCGCTTCCGCACCCAGGAGCGCAACCGGCAGGACGCCGTCGACCGCCTCGTCGGGATGCTGACCGAGGCCATGGTCCGGCCGACGCCGCGGCGCGCGACCCGGCCGACATTCGCCTCCAAGCAACGCCGGCTCGAAGGCAAGAAGCGTCGCAGCGACATCAAGGCGAAGCGCGGCGGGCGCTTCGACGATTGAGTGACAAGAAGGCCTCCAGCCGCAAAGCGACTGGAGGTTTGCTGTTTCGCGTCTCGGCGTTAGTAGCGCTTGCCGCCGGCGGCATTGCCCGAAGCGGAACCATCGACCGACCCTCTGGGCGCTGCGCTGCCCGTGGTGCCGGCCGCGCCCTTCGTCCCCTTGGTGGACTTCATGCCAGTCTTCTCGCCAGCAGCACCCGGCTGTGCGCCGACATCGTCATCCTCGCTGCCTACCGCGCCGCCCTGCATGGGCTTGCTTTGCACAGTGCCGCGTGTAGTCGCGCCGGGTGACGCACCTTGTGCAAAAACGGGCGTCGCAATGAGAGCCGAGAGAGCGCATGCGATCACAGAGGTCTTCACCAACTTCATCCATTTCTCCTGGATTTTTTCGCGATGAACGGATCGGCTGCTTCCTGCGCCGCTCGTCTGCACCGGACCATTTCATCGCGTAGAGAGCTCGAACGGCGCGGTCGTCATGCAATCCGCGTCGTGTGGTCATCGTTTAGGGATTTCGGGGCTATTTCGCGGAATTCTGCTCCTCATATGCGGCAGCGCGGAACACACGCAGACCGCGAGCGCCTCCGCTTGCAGCGAAACAGCCCGCTACTACCACCGCTCATTTGACGCCGCCTAGAGTTCGCGCAAGTCGACGTTGATCTGGATGAGCGGACTCTTGGCGATGCGCCGTGCTGGGATTGTGCACCGCGGTGGTGCTGGTGGTGCGGGTCGCCGACGCGCAAATGCCGTTGCCCGCCGCAACGCCGCCGGATGGCGCGACGCTGTTCAAGCAGCAATGCGCGGTGTGCCACACGATGGACACGTCAGCACCGATGCGGCAAGGCCCGCCACTGGTCAGGATCGTCGGACGACCGGCCGGCAAAGTCGACGGCTTTCGCTATTCACAGAACCTCGGGAACGCGGACTTCGTCTGGGACGAGGCCAGGCTCGATGCCTGGCTGACCAATCCGCAAGCCGTCATTCCCGGCGCGGTCATGACCTACCGGCAGGCGAGGCCGGAGACGCGCGCTGCCATCATTGCCTATCTCAAGGAGCAGAACTGAATGGCGAAACCGGTTCACTCCATGATCCGCGTGCTCGACGAGGCGCGATCTCTCGACTTCTACAAGCGCGCCTTCGACCTCGAAGTCGCCGATCACCTGAAGTTCGCAGACTTCGCCCTGATCTATCTGCGTCACCCCTCCTCACCTTTCGAGGTGGAGCTGACCGTGAATTTCGATCGCAAGGAACCGTATGCGCTCGGCGACGGCTACGGCCATCTCGCCGTGGTGGTCGAGGATCTCGACGCCGAGCATGCCCGCTTCGAGCGCGAGAAGCTCGCGCCGGGACCGCTGCGCGACTTCAAGCACGACGGCAGGACACTGGCGCGCTTCTTCTTCGTCAGTGATCCCGATGGGCTACAAGATCGAGGTGATCCAGCGGGGCGGACGTTTCAACTGACCAAATCACATATCCAGGGAGGAAATCCATGAGAGAAGTCGATCGTCGAAGCAAGCACAGCCGCCGCGTCTTTCTCAAGGGCGCGGCGACGGCCGTGCCAGTCGCGGCCGTGGCAACCAGCCTCAGTGTCAGCATCGAGAGCGCCTGGGCCGATGATGCGAGCGCGCTCTCACCCGCGACGATGAAGACCCTGCTGAAGGTCGCACGCGACATCTACCCGCACGACGTTCTCGGCGACAGCTACTACATCATCGCGATCAAGCCGTGGGACGGCAAGGCGGCCAAGGACCCCGCCGTCAAGTCCCTCATCAGCAACGGCGTCGCCAGGCTCGATCAGAATGCGCGCGACCGCCACAAGGTGCCCTATGCCGAGGTGCCCTGGGAAGCCGACCGCGTGGTGCTGCTGAAGGAGATTGAGCAGAGCGACTTCTTCCAGAAGGTACGCGGAGACCTCATCGTGTCGCTCTACAACCAGAAAGCGGTCTGGCCGCGGTTTGGCTACGAGGGCTCCTCCGCCGAGCACGGCGGCTACATCAACCGCGGCTTCGCCGACATCGACTGGCTGCCGAAGGCTTAAGTCGCACCCCAACGGTTCAGGAGAACGCATATGGCAAAATTCGATCTGAACGACAGCGGCGTTGTGGTGATCGTCGGTTCGGGTGCCGGAGGCGGCACGCTGGGCAACGAGCTCGCGCAGAAGGGCGTCAAGGTCGTCATCCTCGAGGCAGGTCCCCGCATCGAGAACCAGGACTTCATCAACGATGAGTGGGACAGTTTTTCCCAGCTCGCGTGGTCGGACGCGCGCACCACCTCGGGCACATGGCGCGTCGCCAAGGACTTCCCGAATCTTCCCGCCTGGATCGTCAAGGCGGTCGGCGGCTCCACGGTGCATTGGGCCGGCGCCTCGCTCCGCTTCGACGAGCACGAGTTCAAGGTGAAGAGCACCTACGGCAACATTCCCGGCGCGAATCTTCTGGACTGGCCGGTCACGCTCGCGGAAATGGAGCCGTGGTACGCCAAGGCCGAGAACAAGATGGGCGTGACCCGCACCAACGGCATTCCCGGCCTCCCCGGCAACAATAACTTCAAGGTACTCGAGGCCGGCGCCAGGAAGCTCGGCTACAAGACCGTGCACACCGGCAACATGGCGATCAACAGCCAGCCGCGCGACGGACGCGGCTCCTGCCAGCAGATCGGCTTCTGCTTCCAGGGCTGCAAATCCGGCGCGAAATGGTCGACGCTCTACACCGAAATCCCGAAGGGCGAAGCGACCGGCAATCTCGAGGTCCGGCCGAGCAGCATGGTGATCAAGATCGAGCACGATGCGAGCGGCAAGGTGACCGGCGTGGTCTATGCCGACGAGACCGGCACGACGCAGCGCCAGAAGGCGCGTATCGTTGCGGTGGCAGGCAACTCGATCGAGAGCCCTCGGCTCCTCCTCAACAGCGCCTCGACCATGTTCCCCGATGGCCTTGCCAATTCGAGCGGCCAGGTCGGCCGCAACTACATGCGCCACATGACCGGCAGCGTCTACGCAGTGTTCGAGAAGTCGGTGCACATGTATCGCGGTACGACCATGGCCGGCATCATCCGCGATGAGGCGGCCAACGATCCGAAGCGCGGTTTCGTCGGCGGCTACGAGATGGAGACGCTGTCCGTCGGACTGCCCTTCATGGCGGCTTTCCTCAATCCCGGCGCCTGGGGACGACCGTTCACCGCCGCCCTCGACGGCTATTCGCGGATGGCCGGCATGTGGCTGGTCGGTGAGGACATGCCGCAAGAGACCAACCGCATCACGCTCGATCCGGCCGTGAAGGACAAGTTCGGACTGCCGGTCGCGAGCGTGCATTTCGACGACCATCCCAACGACGTTGCGATGCGCGCTCACGCCTACAAGCAAGGGGCGGCGGTCTACGACGCCGTCGGCGCCACCGTGACTTATCCGACGCCGCCTTATCCGAGCACCCACAATCTCGGCACCAACCGGATGAGCGAGAAGCCGCGCGATGGCGTCGTCAACAAGTTCGGTCAGACCCACGACATCAAGAATCTGTTCGTCTCGGACGGCAGCCAGTTCACCAGCGGTGCAGCCTGCAATCCGACGCTGACCATCGTCGCGCTCGCGATCCGGCAGGCCGACTACATCGCCGGCGCGATGCAGAAGAAGGAGATCTGAGACCCGATATAGCGAAGCGGCTCTGTCCTGCCGGACAGAGCCGCTTTTGCTTTCGAAGGAGCGCCCGAGCCGTCGACAGATCGGCCTACTCGGCCGCATCGAGAATGGGCGTCACCGCGACCTTGAATTCCTGCACCGGCGTCACGCTTCTGGAACGGTAGATCAGGCAGGAGCAGCGCAGCAGCGAGGCGAAGTTGTTGACTTCGCCATGGTGGTCGAGGACCTCGTTATAGAGCGTCGTCAGGAATTTGCCGAGGCTCATGCTCTCCTTGGCGGCGATCTCCTCCAGCGTGTCCCAGAAGGCCATCTCCAGGCGGATCGAGGTGCAATGCCCGTCTATTCGTAGCGAGCGGGTCTGGGACTCGTAGTCGCGTTGGGGCTGATGCGCGAAGAGATGGCACATGGCGTCCTCCCGTCCTGTTGCCATTTTTTCACGATGCTACACCCGCGCCCGACGCCTCACAATCATGACCCGCCGCAGGAGATCGGCCCATCGCCGGCGCGCGATTTGTTCGAACGTCCAATGTCTTCAATGTGATAGACACCCTCCTTCCCCAGCCCGGCACGATGTTGTTGCTCAACACATGCTTTTGACGCAACACGGCTTAAGATAGCAGCGACACGCGAATCCAACACTGAGCCATGCCCGTCCGCCAACTTCCAGAGCAAGTCGTCAACCGCATCGCCGCCGGCGAGGTGGTCGAGCGCCCGGCGAGCGTGGTCAAGGAACTCATCGAGAACGCGATCGATGCCGGCGCGAGCCGGATCGACGTGTTCACCGATGGCGGCGGACGGCGGCGGATCGGCATCACCGACGACGGCGGCGGCATGACCGCGGGGGATCTGTCGCTTGCGGTCGAGCGCCATGCCACGTCCAAGCTCGATGATGAGGACCTCCTGCAGATCCGCACGCTCGGGTTCCGCGGCGAGGCGCTGCCCTCGATCGGCTCGGTCGCGCGACTTTCGATCACGACGCGGCATGCGAGCGAGCCTCACGCCTGGGCGCTATCGGTTGAAGGCGGCGACAAGTCCGAGATCATGCCGGCGGCGCTGGCCCACGGCACCCGCGTCGAGGTCAACGACCTCTTCTACGCGACGCCGGCCCGGCTGAAATTTCTGAAGACCGACCGCACCGAGGCCGAGGCTATCCGCGAGGTGGTGCGGCGGCTGGCGATGGCGCGGCCCGATATCGCCTTCACGCTGGCCGGTGAAGAGCGCGCGCCTGTGACCTGGGCCGCGGCGCTGCCCGGCGCGGCCGGCCGCCTGACGCGGCTCGGCGATATTTTGGGGGCGGAGTTTCGCAGCCATGCCATCGAGGTTCACGCCGAGCGCGAGGGCGTGGTGGTGGCTGGCTACGCCGCAGCGCCGGCGCTGACGAAAGCCAACGCGCTCGGGCAATATCTCTTCGTCAACGGCCGTCCGGTGCGCGACAAGCTGATCCTCGGCGCGGTGCGCGCGGCCTATTCCGATTATCTGCCGCGTGACCGCCATCCCGTGGTGGCGCTGTTCGTCACGCTCGACCCGCGCGAGGTCGACGCCAACGTGCATCCGGCCAAGACCGAAGTGCGCTTCCGCAACGCGGGTCTCGTCCGCGCATTGATCGTGCATGGATTGAAGGAAGGGCTCGCGCGCGAGGGCCGGCGCACGGCCGCCAACAGCGGCGGCAGTGCGCTGTCCTCGTTCCGACCGGCCTTCACACCGCGGCCCGGCAATTGGGACTGGCGGCAGTCGCCGTCGGCACCAACGGCGCCGCTGCCCTCGTTCGATGGCGCCGCCGCGCCCGCTTTCGCAGAACGCGCGCAAGCCGCGTTCGATGTCGGCGCGCCGATGGCCGACGTGCGGATCGAGACACAGCCCGTGGGAGATCTGGTCGATCGCCCACTCGGGGCCGCCCGCACGCAGATCCACGAGACCTACATCGTCTCGCAGACCCGCGACGGGTTGATCATCATCGACCAGCATGCTGCGCATGAGCGCATCGTCTATGAGCGGCTGAAGGCGTCGCTGGCAGCGAACGGCGTGCAGCGGCAGATCCTGCTGATCCCCGAGATCGTCGAGATGGACGAAGCCACGGTCGAGCGGCTGCTAGCGCGCGGCGACGAGCTTGCTTCGTTCGGGCTAGCGATCGAATCCTTCGGCCCCGGCGCGGTCGCGGTGCGCGAGACGCCGTCGCTGCTTGGCAAGACCAACGCGGGCGGCCTGTTGCGCGACCTCGCCGAGCACATGGCCGAATGGGACGAGGCGCTGCCGCTGGAGCGCCGGTTGATGCACGTCGCCGCCACCATGGCCTGCCACGGCTCGGTGCGCGCCGGCCGCCGGCTCAAGCCGGAGGAGATGAACGCGCTACTCCGCGAGATGGAGGAGACGCCGAACTCCGGCCAGTGCAATCACGGCCGGCCGACTTACGTCGAGCTGAAGCTTGCGGATGTCGAGAAGCTGTTCGGGCGAAGGTAGCGCTCGAACTCGTAGGGTGGGCAAAGGCGCCTTGCGCCGTGCCCACCATCTTTCCATGATTGCGAGAGAAGCGGTGGGCACGGCGCGCGAAGAGCGCGCCTTCGCCCACCCTACGATTTCTTCAGGAACACGAACTCGGTATCGTCATAAGCGCGCCGCTCCAACTCCTCGTATCCTTCCGGTGCAGCGAACTGTGCGGCTTTCGCCTCCTCGACGACCAGCAATGCGCCCGGCGTGAGCCAGCCATCGTCGCGCAAGCTCGCGAGCGCCTGCTCGGCAAAACCCTTGCCATAGGGAGGATCGAGGAACACCAGCGAGAACGGCTCGACCGGATGCGCAGGACCGAGATCGGTCGCGTCGCGACGATAGACCTTGGTCACCCCGCCGAGGCCGAGCGCTTCGACATTGTTGCGCAGGAGCGCACGCGCCTCGGCACCGTTGTCGACGAACAGCGTGAACTTCGCTCCACGCGAGACTGCCTCGATCCCGAGCGCGCCGGTACCGGCGAAGAGATCGAGCACACGCGCATCTTGAATCGGATCGTCGTACGCATGCACGAGGATGTTGAACACGGACTCGCGCAGGCGATCCGCGGTCGGGCGGATGTCGCGCGAGGACGGTGAGGCGAGATTGCGCCCCTTCAATCGGCCGCCGACGACGCGCATTAGCTGGGCCACCCTGCGGCAACACGAAAGGTGCGCTCCCCTCCCCCTTGCGGGGAGGCGTTGGGGAAGGTGCCACAAGCGCAGACCTCGCCCGGGGCACCCTCCTCCCTAACCCTCCCCCGCAAGGGGGGAGGGAATGAGAGAGTGCCGAATGAACGAGCGCAATTCACCTCAATCCTCCCGCGGCTTCAGGTCGCGTTTGCCGTGATAGCCGCGCTTGGGCCGGCGCGGCGGGCCGTAGCCGCTGGCTTCCCACTCGTTGCGCTCCCGTGCCTCCTCGCTGCCGGTGCGCTGCACCAGCACGCGGCGGCCCTTGCGGTCGTTGATCACCGCCCTCTTGCTCACCGGCTTCTTCTCGCGCGGTGCATCGTCGTGATCGCGCGACGAAGACTTCTGCGGCACATCGAACTGCGCGCCCGACTTCTCGATCACCTTGTCGCCGAGCTGCTCGCGCAGCACGCGGGACTTGATCTCGTCGACCTGGCCTTCGGGGATCTCGCCGAGCTGGAACGGGCCGTAGGAGACGCGGATCAGCCGGTTCACCTCGAGCCCGAGATGGGCGCAGACGTTGCGCACCTCGCGGTTCTTGCCCTCGCGGATCGCGAACACGAGCCAGACATTGGCGCCCTGGTCGCGCTCCAGCGTCGCCTCGATCGGACCGTATTTGACGCCCTCGACCTCGATGCCGTTCTTCAGCTCGTCGAGCTGTGCCTGCGTGACGTCACCATGGGCGCGGACGCGATAGCGGCGCAGCCAGCCGGTATCCGGCAACTCGAGGGTGCGCGCGAGTCCGCCATCATTGGTGAGCAGCAAGAGACCTTCGGTGTTGAAGTCGAGCCGGCCGACCGAGATCAGCCGCGGGAGGCCTTCGGGCAGATTGTCGAACACGGTCGGACGCCCCTCGGGATCGTCATGCGTCGTCATCAGTCCGCGCGGCTTGTGATAGAGGAACAGCCGGGTGCGCTCGCGCGGCGGCAACGGCTTGCCGTCGACGGCGACGACGTCGTTCTGCGTGACGTCGAGCGCCGGTGAGTTGATGACGCGCCCGTTGACGGTGACACGGCCCTGCGTGACCATCTCCTCGGCATCGCGGCGCGAAGCGAGACCTGCACGCGCCAGCACCTTGGCGATGCGCTCGCCGGCCTTCTTCGGCTTCGGCGCCTCGTCGCGACGCGGCCGACCCTCGAAATCACGATCGCGCTCGCGATAGGCGCCGCGGCCGCCAAAGGCCGGGCGCCTGGTGAAGATCTGGCTGTCGTCCTCATTGTCGCGGCGCGGACGGTCGCGGAAGCGGCCCTCGCTGCGCGGATGCTCGTGCCAGTCGGAGCGGCCTCCTGCGCGATCCTCGCGCGAGCGACCGAACCTCGGGCGGTCGTCGCCAAAACGCTCCTCGCGCGAGCGCGGGAAGCGTGGACGATCCTCACCACCCTCGTCGCGCCGCCGGGAGAAGCGCGGACGGTCCTCTCCGCGCCCGCCTTCGCGGCGGTCGTCGCGCTGACGCCAGGGCTTTTCGTCGCTGCGGTCGCGGCCGCCAAAATCCTTGCCCAGGCTCTTGCCAAAATTCTTGCGAGGCCGATCGTCCCGGTCGCGCGGGCGGTCGCCGAAGCTGCGCTTGCGATCGCCGAAGTCGCGTTTGCGATCTTTGCCCTCGAAGTCGCGATCGCGGCCAAACTCCTTGCGCGGCCGGTCCGAGCCGCCTCGCGAAAACTTGCGGTCCTCGAATCGCCGCTCGGAACGCTCGCCGCGCGGCGCCCGCTCGTCGGAAGCGAATTTCGGCCGATCTCCGTGCGCCTTGAACGGACGGTCGCCACGCGGCTTGAAGCTGCGTTCGCCGCGATCCTCGCGCCCGCGGTCGTCACGCTTGAAGCGCGGCCGGTCGCCGAACTCGCGGCGCGGCGCGTCGCCCTCCTCGCGGCGGCGGAACGGGCGGCTGTCGCGGTCGCCGCGGGACGGGCGCTCGTCGCGGTCGCCCTTGCCGGCAAGGCCACGCTTGGCGAACTTCTTCTCCGGCCCCCTCGGCTTGCCGGTGCGGCCCTTGAATGATCCCTTCGGCCCGCCTCGGTCACGCCGGCCGCGCGGGGAATCGTTGTGTTTGTCGCTGTCGCGGGGCATGAATCGTCTCACTTAGGGAATGGTCAAAGGGCATTATGCGCGCTCATTCCGAGCCGCATGCTCAGGCAAAACCGGTATCCACTCTTGCTGAAGGCGGAGCTAGTAGCAGGTTTCTGGCGATGATACGAGGCATGAAAGCCCCTTCTTTCATGGATTTGGCGCTCAAGACGGCAGAAAACGCCGGAAAATCGGGCGAAGTTCCGATCGGTTGCGTGGTGGTCCGCAATCACGAGGTGATCGCCACCGCGGCCAACCGGACGCTGACCGACCACGACCCCACGGCCCATGCCGAGATCATCGCGCTGCGCGAGGCTGCGAAAAAGATCGGCAGCGAGCGCCTGGTGGACTGCGATCTCTACGTGACGCTGGAGCCCTGCACCATGTGTGCGGGCGCGATCTCGTTTGCAAGGGTCAGGCGACTCTATTACGGCGCCGCCGACCCCAAGGGCGGCGCGATCGAGTCCGGCGTGCACTTCTTCGCCTCGCCCACCTGCCACCATGCACCGGAGGTCTACTCCGCGGTCGGCGAGAGCGAGGCGGCGCGGCTGCTGCGGGAGTTCTTTCGGGAGCGGCGGTAAGTCCCTCCCGCGCACCGCTGTCATGCCCCGGCTTGACCGGGGCATGAAGTACGCCGCGGCCTCTCGACCAATCACTACCGTCTCGGAGTACTAGATCGCCCGGTCAAGCCGGGCGTCCAGTGTGGATCAAGCGGAGAAGAACTCGCGCAACGCCTTGGCGATGACTTCCGGATTCTCCTCCGTCAGGAAGTGTCCGGAATCCACCGGCATGCCTTCGACATTCGTGGCCCATTGTTTCCAGGTGTCGAGCGGGGTGGCGGCGGCTTGCGCCACGCCGGCATTGCCCCACAGCGCCAGCATCGGGACGGTGATCTTCTTGCCGGCTGCGAAATCAGCCTTGTCGAGGTCGTAATCGAAATAGGCGCCGGCGCGGTAGTCCTCGCACATCGCGTGCACGCGGGCGGGATCGCGGAACGGCGCGATGTAGTGCTCGAGCGCGCGCTTGTCGATCGCGTCCAGCGTCTTCGACTTGGTCTGGCTCGCCATCTTGAAGCGCAGGAAGAACTCGCCGTTGCCTGAGATCAGCGTCTCCGGCAGCGGATAGGGCTGCGCGAGGAAGGTCCAGTGATAGATCTTCAGCGCATACTGCCGGTTCATCCGCTCCCAGTAATTATAGGTCGGCAGGATATCGAGCACGGCAAGCCGCGACAGCCGGCCGGGATGATCGAGCGCGAGGCGGTACGAGACGCGGCCGCCGCGATCGTGGCCGGCCAGCGCAAAGTGCACATGGCCGAGCTGCTCCATCGCTTCCACCATGGCCTTCGCCATCGCGCGCTTGCTGTAGGGGATATGCAGCGCATCGCTCTCGGGCATGTCGGACCAGCCATAGCCCGGCAGGTCGGCGATGATCAGCGTGAAGGCGTCCGCAAGCTGCGGCGCCACGCGGTGCCACATCACGTGCGTCTCGGAGAAGCCGTGCAGCAGCAGGAGCGGCGGCCCCTTGCCGCCGATGCGCGCGAAGACGCGGCCGAAGGAGGTGTTAATCCACTCGGAGGCGAAGCCCGGATAGAGGTCGGCAAGATCGGACATGGCTTCGTTCCTTCCAATGGTCATTTGCGAGCGCCCCCAACCAACAAAATGTCGAAAACAACCCCATGCAAAGTAGCATGGTGGTCGCCGGCGAGGGACGCTAACCCCAATCCCTAATTGCGCTTTTTCGGAATGTCGATGAGGCGGAACGGTGACATCCGAAAATCCCGATTCCGGATCGGCGCGCATCGCGCGCCGATGGGAAAAACGGCTGTCAGCCCTTGGACTTCTCCGCTTCCACCGCCTGCCAGCCGATGTCGCGGCGGCAGAAGCCTTCCGGCCAGTTGATGCGGTCGATGGCCTGATAGGCGCGCACCTGCGCCTCCGTTACGGTCTTGCCGAGCGCGCAGACGTTGAGCACGCGGCCGCCATTGGCGAGGATCGCACCGTCCTTCGCGACCGTGCCGGCGTGGAAGATCTCGACGGTGTCGACCTTGGCGGCCTCGTCGAGCCCGTCGATGCGCGTACCCTTCCGGTAGTCACCGGGATAGCCCTTGGCGGCCATCACCACGGTGAGCGCGGATTCCGGATACCAGCGCAGATCAAAATGCTTCAACTCCCCGTCGCAGGCGGCGATGAACGCCGGCACGATGTCCGACATCATGCGCAGCATCAGCACCTGGCACTCGGGATCGCCGAAGCGCACGTTGAACTCGAACAGTTTCGGGCCCTGCGTGGTCAGCATGATCCCGGCATAGAGCACGCCACGGAACGGCGTGCCGCGCTGCTTCATGCCGGCGACCGTCGGCAGGATGATCTTGGCCATGATCGCATCATGGATCGCAGGCGTGACCAGCGGCGTCGGCGAATAGGCGCCCATGCCGCCCGTGTTCGGGCCGACGTC
Source organism: Bradyrhizobium sp. ISRA430 (assembly GCF_029909975.1). NCBI lineage: Bacteria > Pseudomonadati > Pseudomonadota > Alphaproteobacteria > Hyphomicrobiales > Nitrobacteraceae > Bradyrhizobium > Bradyrhizobium sp. ISRA430. Next base: position 6,555,203 of record NZ_CP094516.1, on the reverse strand, counting down.
GTGGTCGAACACGCGCTTGTGGTCCTGGGCGGAGGCCAGGGGTATCGCGGTCTCGCCGTCGCACAGCGCGAAGAAGCTGATCTCGCGGCCCGGCAAGAATTCCTCGATGACGACCTCGGCGCCGGCTTCGCCAAAGGCGCCCTCGAACATCATGGCGATGGCGTCCTCCGCCTCGCGCACGGTCTTGGCCACGACGACGCCCTTGCCGGCGGCAAGACCGTCGGCCTTCACCACGATCGGCGCGCCCTGGCTATGGACGTAAGCGAGCGCATCAGCGGCCTTGGTGAAACGCTTGTAGGCGCCCGTGGGAATGCCGAATTCAGTGCACAGCGCCTTGGTAAAACCCTTGGAGCTTTCGAGCTGCGCCGCCGCCTTGCTTGGCCCGAATGCCTTGATGCCGGCGGCGGTGAGGTCATCGATGATGCCGGCCGCAAGCGGCGTCTCCGGGCCGACCACCACGAGCTCGACCCCGTTCTTCTTGCAGAACTCGATCACGGCGGCATGGTCGGCGACATCCAGCGCCACGCATTCAGCCTCGCGCGCGATGCCGGCATTGCCGGGCGCGCACCAGAATTTGGTCACCAGGGGAGAGGCGGCGATTTTCCACGCCAGGGCGTGTTCGCGGCCGCCAGAACCGAGCAGAAGGATGTGCATGATAGGCCCAGATGTTGTTGCCGCAATGCGGCAGTGCGGTTTAGCATGGTCCCGTTCCACCGCAACAAGGCTGCCGCCTCGCCGTGTGGATATATGGTTGCCCGCGCAGCCCTGGGCCGGTAACCCTGCGCAAACAGCCCGAATCGAGCCTGAATGCCGCCTGCGGAACAACTGCTCAACGCGCCCGAATTCACCGTCTCCGAGCTCTCGCTGTCCCTGAAACGGACGGTCGAGGACGCCTATGGCCATGTCCGGGTCCGCGGCGAGATCTCCGGCTTTCGCGGCGCCCATTCCTCCGGGCACTGCTATTTCGCGCTCAAGGACGACAGCGCCAAGATCGAGGCAGTGATCTGGAAGGGTGTGCACAGCCGGATGCGCTTCAAGCCCCAGGAAGGGCTCGAGGTCATCGCCACCGGCAAGCTCACCACCTATCCGGGGTCCTCGAAGTACCAGATCGTGATCGAGGCGCTGGAGCCGGCCGGCATCGGCGCGCTGATGGCGCTGATGGAGGAGCGCAAGAAAAAACTCGCCGCCGAGGGCCTGTTCGACGAAGCGCGCAAGCAGCTTTTGCCCTGGCTGCCCGAGGTGATCGGCGTCGTGACCTCGCCGACCGGCGCCGTCATCCGCGATATCCTGCACCGGCTCGAGGACCGCTTCCCCCGTCGCGTGCTGGTATGGCCGGTGCGCGTGCAGGGCGAAGGCTCGGCCGAGCAGATCGCGGCCGCGATCCGCGGCTTCAATGCGCTGCCCGAGGGCGGGAAAATCCCGCGGCCCGATGTGCTGATCGTGGCGCGCGGCGGCGGCTCGCTGGAGGATCTCTGGTCGTTCAACGAGGAGATCGTGGTGCGTGCCGCGGCCGAGAGCATGATCCCGCTGATCTCGGCGGTCGGGCACGAGACCGACATCACGCTGATCGATTTTGCCGCCGACAAGCGCGCGCCGACACCGACGGCGGCGGCGGAGATGGCCGTGCCGGTGCGCAGCGATCTCTTCGTCGAGGTCGCCGACCTCGCCCGCCGCACCCGCGCCTGCTGGCAACGCGGCCAGGAAAGCCGCCGCAACGAGCTGCGCGCCGCCGCACGCGCGCTGCCGGCCGCAGGCGATCTCCTCGCCATTCCGCGGCAGCGGCTGGACTCTGCCGGTGCTGCCTTGCCGCGCGGGCTCAAGGCCAATACCCATGCGCATTTCCGCCGCTTCGCCGCGAGCAGCGCGCGGCTGACGCTGCGCGTGCTGCACGGCCAGATCGCGCAGGCCGATCATCGGCTCACCGTCTGCGGCGAGCGGCTCGGCCTGTCCGCGCGTTCGCTGCTGCGGCAGCGGCGCGACCGTTTCGGCGGGCTCGAGGTGCGGCTGCGCGCCTCGCGCCTGTCCAACGCGCAGGCGCAGCGCAATGCGATCGCGCGGCAATGCGAACGCACGCAGCGGCTTGCCGAGCGCGCCGGCCGCGCGCTGGCGACGCTGCTGCAGCGGCTCGATGCCCGCGTCGAACACAGCGGCAAGCTGCTCTCCGCCTTGTCCTATCGCAGCGTGCTCGCGCGCGGCTTTGCCCTGGTGCGCGACGAGGCCGGCCATCCCCTGCACTCGGCTGGCGCAGTCGGGCCGAATGCACGGCTCGAGATCGAGTTTGGGGATGGACGCGTGGGCGCGACAGCGGATGCCGATCGCCCCGCCCCGGCCGCAAACCCGGCGCCAGCAGCACAGCCGAAGCCGGCGTCGCGTGAGTCAAAGCCGGCGCAGAAGCGCGTGGCCAAGCCGGTGGATCAGGGCAGCTTGTTCTGAGTGCGGCGCACTCTGTCATTCCCCGCGAAAGCGGGGAATCCAGTACCCCGCAGCTTCTCAATGAACTACGGACGTCTCGGAATACTGGATCGCCCGATCAAGTCGGGCGATGACAGCGAGTGGGACGCGCATACCACAAACTCCCTGTCGTCCCGGCGAAGGCCGGGACAGCGTTGAGGACAGTGTTTTGCGGTCTCTCAACGCCGTCATTGCGAGGAGCGCAGCGACGAAGCAATCCAGAGTCTCTCTGCGGAGGGATTCTGGATTGCTTCGCTGCGCTCGCAATGACGGAAGGCGGGGCAGCGACCGGGCGTCGCCTCAGCGGCAGGACAATCCCGCGTCGATCGTGGTCCAGAAGCCGCAATGTTCCGGTGCGAGTTGCGGCGCGCCGGCGCGGGCTTCGAAGAGGAAGATCGCGATGCTGAAGACGACCAGTGCCGAGGAAAAGAGCAGGACGCGGTGGCGCATGGGATCTGCGTTTAATCGACTTCATGGTCGAACTATGGCGTCACCGTTTGCGCTGAAACAGGCCTTGGTTCCATCCGTAGATTCCCGGTCGGCCATCATGTTCCGTGCAGGGCGGTGGCCGATGCGGGGCCGCCCGCCTCACATTGTTCCTCGGGTGGCCCCGCTTCGCCGGAAAGGGCAGGAACGCGTAGCCCGCATGAGCGTAGCGATATGCAGGATCGTGCCGCATATTGAGGTCCCGGGTGTCGCTTCGCTCATCCGGGCTACGAAAGGCGCTCACCGCGCCAACCACTCCGCGACTTCCTTCTGCGCTTCCGCGCGCGCTTCGGTGTCGGTGCCGAGATGACCGCGGTCGGGCGTGGTGGCGTCGGTGCTGCCGGCGAGGGCGTGCACCGGCAGGTTGGCGCGGTCGAAATCGTGATAGGCGCCGGGATAGACCACGATGCGCGCGAGCGCGCTGCGGCCATGCGCGCCGTCGACCATCTGACGGCAGGCCGGCGGCGACGACACGTCGTCATTGCCGCCGATCAGGACCAGCGTCGGCACTCTGGTACTCCAGCCGAGGCCCGCCGAAATCCGACAATCCGGATAGAAGGCGACGGCGGCGCGAAAATCGGGCCCGGCGTCGCGCGCCGCATTCTGCGGGCGCACCGCCCAGAGCAACGCGCTGGCGCCGTTCGCCCAGCCGATCAGGCTGACGCGATTATGCGCCACCCAGGTCTGCTTCATCAGCCAGGCACGCGATGCCACGATGTCGGCGACGCGCTCGCGCCGCGCCTTGACGTGCCCTTCCTTGACCCGGCATTGCGCCCCGACCTCGCGCGAGCCGTAGCTGTCGGGCAGCAGCACCGCGTTACCTGTCTTGAGCAATTGCAGGGCCCAGTCGCGATAGCGTGGCAGCACTGGATCGGAATGGCCGCCGAGCCCGTCGCAGCCATGCAGCGCAATCACGGTCGGAAATGGTCCCGCACCGTCGGGCTTGTAAAGCTGCGCATGCAGGATCCCGCTCGAAACGGGAATATCAACCTGTTGCGGCACGGGCGCCGGCGCCGCATGGGCGGCGGGCAGCACAAGCGCCAGGAACAGCGCGATTGACGGAAGGCGCATCAGACTTTGCCGTGAGTAAGTGGGGCCAGCGATCCTTCGCGTGAGCACTATCATGCGGGAACGGCGGCAAAACATCACAAACCGGTGGGTTTAACGGGCGGACAAGGCACCCTATTTGTGCTAATCGGACTCATCACATTCGCCCACAATGGGCCTTCCACGGAGACTTTCGACCAGTGCTGAACAAGTTCGGTCCCTCGGGCCATGGCGAGGCGCAGGTGCAATATCTCGACGGCGACTTCCGCGTGATCTCGCCGGGGACCTATGTGCGCTGCGCCGTAACCGACACGCGGATCCCGCTCGACGAGTTGAAATATTGGAGCGTGGACCTGCAGGAGGCCTACGCCACTCCCGCCGCGGTGCTGCAGCGGCATTTTCCCGGCGCGCTGAAGCCGCAGCCGTAAGGATCGCGCCTGGTGCCTATTGCTCCGCGCCATCGGTGCCAACACAGGTTTTGACGAAAGTCTTGCGGGGCTCACCAACGATCTTCTGATCGATCGCCTGCTTCAGGCAGTCGAGCCGCGCCTGGGCCATGCAGAGCTGCATCTGGTCCCGCTTGTCCTGTCCCTTCAGGTTTTGCGTCGAGCTGAGACACGTCACGCGCTTGGTCGCGGGAACCGGCACCGTAGCGCTCGGGGAAGTCGGCGCGGCTGCAGGCGGCGAGGCCGTCTGCGCAAGGGCGGACGCAACAATCAGACACACAAGGGCGCCGACAACGGTCGCGGACGGCAGTTTCATCGAACTCTCCTGATCGAATTTAACTCGATAGGAGCTGCGCGATGAATGTCGGGTGAATACCAGGTGCCGTAGGGCGACCGCCAATTCCGTGTCTGACCTTCCGAAAAAGGTGTAAGGTGTTCTGGGGTCACGGTTCCGGCGCAGCGACTTGTCGGCGTTCACCGGTGCAGGAGGCGAGCATGACCCTCGTATGGCTTGGTGTGCTCCTTGTTTTCGGCGGCGTGCTCCAGATGGCGTCTCAGCCGATCTGGCATGGCCGATTAAGTAGCACGAGGCGGCTTCCCGGGCGCGACACGCTGGAACCTACAAGACCGGGTAGCGACTTCGGCATTAAAGCGAATTGGCCTGGACTTGTGATGGTCGCGCTTGGCGGCGCCTTCTTGCTGGCCGGAGCTGTCATCTGAGTCATCTAGGAGTTTCTATTCGACGTTTACCGGGTGAGCGACAGCATAACCTCTGGCTTCCCGACGAGAACGGTGTGATGCGCGAAGCCTTTCAGGTTGTGCCCCCGACATAGACATCAGCCGGCCCGCCTCAATCCAGAGCTCGCACCATCAGCCAAGGCAAAAATGGCAAAGCGCCTTCAACGACCGCCATTGATCCGAGCGGAATAGCATCCAGGAGACGCCACGGTCCGGAGCTCCCGACCTGTTTGCCGGGTGAGCACGTCCCGCTCCTGCTTGCATCGGTGTCCTGGTCCATGCCAGATCGCCCTCTTGAGCTGCTGCTACTGCCGTTTGCGGCGAATTCCTTTGTCCAGCCTAATCGCTTCCCTGCTCTTCCGCCGCGCCGGCCTCATCGACTGCGGCGTCGGCAAGTCTTGGCAGACTGAGGCCTCAATCCTTCTTCCTGCACAGTTTCTCTAAAATTGTCTCGTTCGCGTTGGGGCGAGCTTAAGTCGTCCTGCATCAACCTGCGTCCGGGAAAAAGTAGCAAGCCTCCCAGGGAGAAGACATGGAGCGCCGGAGACTCTGCAGCCGTTCATTCAATGCACCATTGTGCCGGCCATGGGGTAATGCTCATAGGCACGAACGGACGGCCGGCCTGTTTCGGCAATTCGCTCGAGACCAGTCGGGCAGCTATGTCATCATTTCAGCACTGCTGATGCCGGTCCTGGTCGGCACAGCAGGGCTCGGCACTGAAGTGGGATGGTGGTACTACAAACACAAAAATATGCAGAGCGCGGCTGACTCTGGCGCCGTAAGCGCTGCAACAGCGGCAAGTGCAGGCACCGATCTTTTGTCCGAAGCCAATGCGGTTACGGCAAACTACGGTTATACGAACGCGGTGAACAACGTCACGGTTACGGTGAATCAACCGCCGAAAACAGGCAATTTCACATCGAACCCGCAGGCGGTCGAAGTCATCGTGAGTCAACCGCAACCGCGGCTGCTGTCAGCTTTGTTCGGCTCGGATCCCGTACTCATCACCGCGCGCGCGGTCGCCCTGCCCAATTCCGGGACGGGCTGCGTACTTGCACTGAACGCGAGCGCGAGTCCCGCCGTCAACGTCAGCGGCGGCAACCAGCTCAACCTGATCAAGTGCAACCTCTATAGCAACTCGAGCGCGAGCCCGTCGCTCAACGTTGCCGGCAGTGCGTCGGTCTCCGCCAATCAGGTCGGAGTGGTTGGCGACGTCTCCGGCGCGAGCAGCATCACGGCGACCAACGGCATTAAAACGCACATACTGGCGGTCGCTGACCCCTATGCGAACGTCTCTCCTCCATCGGAGCCGAGTTGCGATAACAAGAAGTACACGATCAACGCCAATGGAAAGACAAACTCCCTTGATCCCGGCTGTTACAGCGGCAGCATCACCGTCAATGCTGGTGCGACATTAAATCTGAACCCCGGAAACCTTAATCCCGCGATCTACTATCTCGACGGCGCGAACTTGAGCGTGGCAGGCAATGCCACGATCACAGGTAACAACGTGACCCTTGTCTTTACAGGTTCGGGAAGCAACTGGGGCACCGCTTCAATCGGCAGCAACGCGACCATCAATTTGACGGCACCGACTACCGGCTCCACGAAAGGCATCGTCATGTATGGCGACCGCAATATGCCGGCCGGGACTGCTTTTAATCTCACCGGTGGCAGCACCCAGAACTTCGGCGGTGCCATCTACCTGCCAAAGGCCAACCTGAGCTTCAGTGGCGGTAACGGCACCAGCACGTCCTGCACCAAGATCATCGCGGATACGCTGACGTTCAGTGGCACCTCGAATCTTCAGGTCAATTGTACCGCGCTCGGCACCGCGACGATCGGCTCGCAAACCGCGCAACTCATCGAATGAGGTTAGCCCCAATGCAAACCCAGAAGTCCTCATCCCAGAGCCGCAGCCGATTGCTTGAGTCTCTAGCGGGGCACTTGCACGCTGCCGTCAGCGACAGACGTGGGGTTGCGGCCGTCGAATTCGGCATTATGATCCCGTTGCTGTCTCTGATGGTCGTTTCAGTGACCGATATCGGGCTCGCACTCTATCGCAAGATGCAGGTTGAAGATGCCGCACAAGCGGGAGCGCAATACGCAATCGCGCGCGGCTTTGATACGAATGGCATTTCCAGCGCCGTAACAAACGCCACGAATTCCACAGCCATCACTGCTTCACCCGGGCCGGTCAAATTTTGCGGATGCCCAACGAGTACGGGAGTTAGCGCTGTCAGTTGCGGTGCGGTTTGCACCGGCGGCGCGCAGGCCGGAACATATGCGACGGTTTCGGCGCAAGCGACGTACTATACGCTCATCAACTACCAGATCGTGGCGGCGACATACTCTTACAGCGCCCAGTCCACCGCGAGGCTGCAGTGAAACTCACGGCGTTATGGCAAGACATTCGGGGAGCGTCCGCGCTGGAATTTGCCCTGACCGCTCCGGTGTTTTTCCTGTTCATATTTGGGATCATCGAATTCGGACTGCTGTTTTGGACCCAGCTCGGGCTTCAACATGGAACTGAGATGGCTGCGCGTTGCGCAACCGTCAACAGCACGCTCTGCCCAAGCGGCAGCGCCATAACGAATTATGCTGCCCAGCAGGCGTTCGGCCTCACGCTCCCAGCGGAGACATTCACCTATTCCAGCTCAACATGCGGCAACCAGGTAAGCGCGAGTTATTCGTTTCAATTCCCGCAAATTCTCAATCTGTCCCCAGTGATGCTGACTGCCCGGGCATGCTTTCCGAGTTGAGCTCGTGGACAGGCCGCTTGCCCACCCGACGCGATCATCGCCTGCCGCCGCACTTCGTCTTGCGCCAAGAGCAGTCTGCTCACATTGTCGGATTCGCAGGTTCCGTTTTTGCGAAGAGCACGAACTGCCGAGTTGCCATGTGGAATGATCCGTTTGCGGACGCCTCGTCGCTTCATCCTTCCGTCTAATGGCGATCCTGCCGAACCTGAGCGAGACTAAAAGAGTCAGGGGGGCGAGGGAGCACCCCAATGACTGCAATGTCACCTACCGATCGGCCCGCGGAGCGGGCCTCCGAAGCGATCCGTTGGAGCCAACTGATTGTCGGCATCATCTGCATGGTGATGATCGCCAATCTCCAATACGGCTGGACGCTGTTCACAATTCCCATCAGTCAAAAGCAAGGCTGGAACCTGGCCTCGATCCAGGTGGCATTCACGCTTTTTGTGCTGTTTGAAACCTGGCTCGTGCCAGCCGAGGGCTACCTCGTCGATCGTTTCGGGCCGCGGATTGTGGTGTTTGCAGGCGGGTGCCTTACCGGACTCGCCTGGGTTCTCAACTCCGCCGCAGATTCGCTTGCTATGTTGTACATCGCTCAGATCATCGGCGGCCTGGGCGCGGGCGCCGTTTACGGCACCTGCATCGGCAACGCACTCAAATGGTTTCCCGACCGCCGCGGCCTCGCGGCCGGGCTGACGGCCGCAGGCTTCGGCATTGGTTCAGCTCTCACGATCATTCCCATTCAAAAGATGATTTCCACACATGGGTACGAGGCCACGTTCTTCACCTTCGGTATCGGTCAGGGCTTGATCGTGGTGGTGCTGTCGTTGTTGCTGTTCGCACCGCGTCATGGACAGACTCCGGAGGTCTCGACCAGCGGGCTCGTCCAGCAAAGTCGCATTCAATACGAACCGCTGCAGGTGCTCAGAGAGCCGACGTTCTGGGTCATGTATGCGATGTTTGTGCTGATGGCGGCGGGCGGGCTGATGGCAACGGCGCAGCTCAAGCCCATCGCCAAGGACTTCCATCTCGACACCGTGCCGGTCACGCTCATTGGCATCACTCTGCCCGCGTTGACATTTGCATTGACGATCGATCGCGTTCTCAACGGATTGACGCGACCGTTCTTTGGCTGGGTTTCCGATTTCCTCGGGCGGGAAAACACCATGTTCATCGCCTTCCTGCTGGAGGGCGCTGGCATTTGGGCTCTGTACGTTTATGGGCAGAACCCCCTGGGGTTCGTGCTTCTAAGCGGGGTCGTGTTCTTCGCCTGGGGAGAGATCTACAGCCTCTTCCCAGCCACCTGCACCGATTGCTTCGGCGCCGCCTACGCCACCACGAATGCGGGCTTGCTCTACACCGCGAAAGGAACGGCCTCGTTGCTGGTGCCGCTCGCCAACGTGTTGGTGATGGAGACTGGAGGCTGGAGAAGCGCCTTTATCATCGCCGCGCTCTTCAATGTCGTTGCCGCCCTGATGGCCATCTTCGTGCTCAAACCAATGCGGCAGGATCTGGTGGCGCGCCGGCGCGAAGAGCCCGCGTGGGCCGCTGGACCGCAGCCGGAGCACCATCCGCATGCATCACATCAATCCGGTTGATGCGGTATGTTCTTCTGACTTGCGGAATGTGAGGACACAGGCTTCCGCCTTCGCTCTTTGAGCTGCCGGCGGACAAGTCGCCCTGCCCAGCTTGCGCGATCATCGCGCGCTGAATCGTCGCTCGCGCGCCTTGTAGAGATGGTCGCTGATCAAGCGGGGGAGCGCCGCCGCGTCGCCGAACTCGAGCTTGACCGCGAACGGCACGATGCCATCAGGCACGCCCTCGCTGCCGCGTAGGCGTGAAAAATCCTTTTCGGTGGTCACGAGCGTGAGCTGCTCGCGTCTGGCGTCCGCCACCAGTGCGGCGATCTCGGCTTGCGAGAACATGTGATGATCGGCGAAGGGACGCGTCCGCGCGACATCGATGCCGCTGGCCCGCAGCGTGCGGAAGAAGCGTTCGGGATCGCCGATGCCGGCGAAGGCCAAGACCTGCTTGCCGAAGAGCCGCGCAATTGAGGCGGCGTCCGGCTTCAGGCGGGCGCGCAGCACCGGCCTCTCGCGCGCGGCGATCTCCGCCGCGACACCCTCGGCGGCATGGCCGTCGCCGATCAGCACCAGCGCGTCGGTGCGCGCAAGCTGGCCCTTCAGCGGCGCGCGAAGGGGACCGGCGGGAAACACCTTGCCGTTGCCGAGACCCCGCTCACTGTCGATCACGACCAGCGAGACATCCTTCATGAGGCGCGGGTTCTGGAAGCCGTCGTCCATCAGGATGACGGTCGCGCCTTTCGATTTGGCGAGCGCCACGCCGTCGAGGCGGTCGCGCGCGACCGCAACCGGCACGTCGCGCACCATCATCAGAGGCTCGTCGCCGACATCGGCCGCAGTGTGCCGCTCGCGATCGACCATCACCGGACCCTTCAGGCGCCCGCCATAGCCGCGGCTGAGCACCACCGGCGTTTCGCCGAGCTCGCGCAAGACGTTCGTCAGCGCCAGCACGGTCGGCGTCTTGCCGGCGCCGCCGACATGATAGTTGCCGACGCAGATCACGGGGATGCCGGCGTCAAAACCCTTGCGTGCCATGCGTCGCGCCGCGATCGCGCCATAGAGCGTGCCCAACGGCTGGAGGAGATGCGACTTCGCGGAACGTGGCCGGTACCAGAAGGCCGGCTCACGCATTGGCGGCTCCCATCTCGATCCGCAATTGCATCAGATACGGCTCGAGCGCGATCATGGTGCGATCGAGCGCACCGCCGAGCCGCTCGACCACGCCCGCGCCAGCGCGCTGCATCTTGTCGCGCACGGCGGGATCAGCCAGCAATTGGCCGAGTTGCTTCACCAGCGCTTCCTGCGTCTCCGCCTGCCGTGCCGCGCCGCTTCCGTCGAGCGCCTCATAGACGTCGGTGAAGTTGAAGACGTGCGGACCATGAACGATCGCCGCACCGAGCTTGATCGCCTCGATCGGATTTTGCCCGCCATGTCGGATCAGCGATCCGCCCATGAACACGATGCTCGAGAGGCGGTAGAACAGGCCAAGCTCGCCCATGGTGTCGGCGACGTAGATGTCGGTTGTGGCGCTCGGCAGCTCCTCGTGCGAGCGCAGGGCCGGGGTCAAGCGCGAGGCCGTGACCAGGCCCGCAATCGATTCGCCGCGGTCCGGATGGCGCGGCACGATCACGGTCAGGAGCTGCGGGAAGAAGCCAGCGAGGCTGCGATGCGCCGCCACCAGCATCTCATCCTCGCCCGGATGGGTCGAAGCCGCGACGATGATCGGACGGCCCCGCGTCATTGCCATCAGACGCTCGAGCTTGACGAAGTCGGCGGGCGGCGCCGGCACATCGAGCTTCAGATTGCCCGTGGTGACGACGTCACGGCCGCCGAGCGCAGAAAAGCGCTCGGCATCGGTCTTCGATTGCGCGAGACAGATGTCGAAGCGCGACAAGAGCGCCGAGATGGTGCCGTGCATCCGCCGCCAGCGCGGGAAGGAGCGGTGTGACATCCGCCCGTTGATCAGCACCATCGGCAGCCGGCGCGCCGCGCTCGCCAGGATCAGGTTCGGCCACAAGTCGGATTCGATGAACAGCGCCAGCGACGGCTTCCAGTGATCGAGGAAGCGCGCGACATAGCGCGGGGAATCATACGGCACGTATTGATGGATGACGTCGGGCGGAAAGCGCTTTGCCACCACGGCGGCGGAGGTCACGGTGCCCGAGGTGAGCAGGATGCGCAGATTGAAATCGCGTAAGCGCTCGATCAGCGCGGCCGCGGCCAAGACCTCGCCGACGCTCGCGCCATGGATCCAGACCAGCGGCCCGTGCGGCCGCACATCCTGGGACAGGCCGCGCCGCTCGCCGACGCGCGCGGGGTCTTCCTTGCCCTGCTTCAGCCGCCGCTTGATCAATGCAGGCGCGAGCGGCACCAGGCCGCTGGCGAGGCGTTGATACATCCGCAGCGTCATCGGCAGCGAATTAGGCATCTTCGGGTCCCGGCCGGCCGAGTTGCGCATAGGCGCGACGGGTCGCTTCGTTCAACGTGTCTTCCAGCTCCTGCCGCAGCGCTTCCATGGTGGCCGCGTCGGCATCCGGTGGAACGTGGATCTCCTTGATGCCGACCAATGCGCCGCGTCCGAACGGCAAATTGATGGTGGTGCGGTCCCAGTTCTTCAGCCGGATGAAGCGACTGGTCGCCATCGCGAAAGGCATGATCGGCCGCCCCGATTCCCGTGCCAGCATGATGATGCCGAGCCCGGCCACGCGCGAGCGCTTCGGGACATCGGCGGTGAGAGCGACATTACAACCGTCCTGGAGCGTTCGCACCATCTCCTTGAAGGCGCCGACCCCACCTTTGCGGTGGAAAGCTCCGCCATGATCGCCGGAACCGCGGATGGTGCCGATCCCGAGCCGCTCGGCGGCAATCGCGTTGAACTCGCCGTCGCGGTGGCGCGAGATCAGCACCCTGGCCTTGTACCAGTCCTTGTTCTTGATGAAGGGGGTGAGGAAATGCTGGCCATGCCAGAAGGCGAAGATCGCCGGGATCTGCGGCTCGACGCGCTCATAGACATCAGCCGGATCGAACGTGAACTTGTTGGTCCGCCAGACCAGCCGCAGATATTCGGCCGCCAGGATCCCGACGGCACGCTGAAACAAGCTGCTTCGCAGCGTATTGCGAAGCAGTCTCTTCAACGTGCCGGCTTCGGTTCTTGACCCGGGTCGAGCAGCCGGTGGAGATGGACGATGAAGTAGCGCATCTGCGCGTTGTCGACCGTCATCTGCGCCTTGGCCTTCCAGGCGGTGTAGGCGGTCGCATAATTCGGATACAGGCCGACGATATCGACGTCGTCCAGGTTCTTGAAGGTGTTGTGCTCGAGGTCGACGAGCTCGCCGCCGATGACGAGATGAAGCAGTTGTTGCTGCGGGGCGTTATCTGGCATGGGTTCTCTTCCTAACAGGCTGCCCGGCAAACATTGTTCGACAGCACAGCGGACGCGCTCAGGGCAAGGGGCGGTTTCGAAAATGCGCGACAATGCTCGCATGACGATCGCGGCCCGCTGCCACCAGCACTCCGTGCGCCACTTCCCGGCGGTTATAGAGGATGGGTTCTCCGGAGAGGTCGCTCATCCTACCATCCGCTTCCTGCACGATCAAATCCGCCGCCGCAAGATCCCAATCATGACTATTGCCCCCCGCAAAAGCCGCATCCAGCGCGCCGTGGGCGACCCGGCAAAGCCGAAGCGCGAGCGAACCGATTCGCGGATGCAGCTTGATCTCGCCCGGCGACGGCTTGAGCCGCTCGACCAGGGGCTTCGGACCGGCCACGCGGGAGAAGTCGAGCTCGGCCCCCGGCGTGGTCCGCACCGGCACGTCATTGAGGGTCGTGCCCTGCCCGCGCGCGGCGAAAAAGAACTCGCCGCTCGTCGGCGCGAACACCGCGGCGAGGACGGGTGAGGCATTCTCGACCAGCGCGACGCTGACGCACCAGTCGTCATGGCCGCCCAGATAGTTGCGCGTGCCGTCGATGGGATCGACGACCCAGACCAGGCGCCGCGCGAGCCGCGCCGCGTCGTCGGCGCTCTCCTCCGACAGCCAGCCATAATCGGGCGTCGCTGCACGCAAGCGCGCCTCCAGGAGATCGTTGACGGCGATGTCGGCCTCGGAGACCGGCGAGGACACGCCCTTGATCCACTTCTTCAGCTCGGTGCGGAACATCGACTGCGCAAGCGCGCCTGCTTCCCGCACCGTGTCTTTCAGCAGCGCCGCGTCGCGTACGAGGATGGTCTCGTCCAGGGAGTTCGCGTCAGCGTCCGCCAAGCGTCAAACCTTCGATGCGCACCGTCGGCGCATTGATGCCGTAGCGGAAATCGAGATCGCTTGCGGGCTGCATCGTCCTGAATATCTCGAACAGATGGCCGGCGATCGTGACCTCGCTCACCGGATAGGTGATCTCGCCGTTCTCGATCCAGAAGCCGGAGGCGCCGCGGCTGTAGTCGCCGGTGACGCCGTTGACGCCGGAACCGATCAGGTCGGTGACGTAGAAGCCTTGGCTGATGTCGGAGATCAGTTCGGCCGGCGTCGGCGTGCCTGCCTCAAGGTGCAGGTTGTACGGCCCCGGCGATGGCGAGGACGACACGCCGCGATGGGCGTGGCCGGTGGTGGTGAGCCCCAGCTCGCGCGCGGTCGCGCAATCCAGCAGCCAGGTCGTCAGCACGCCCTCGTCGACCAGCGCCTGCCGCTTCACGGCGACGCCTTCCGCATCGAAGGTCTGCGAGCGCAGGCCGCGCTTGCGCAGGGGATCGTCGATGATGCGGATGTTCCTGGCGAAGAGCTGCTGGCCGAGCTTGTCCTTCAGGAAGCTCGTCTTGCGCGCGATCGAGGCGCCGTTGATGGCGCCGACGAGATGGCCGACCAGCGAGCCCGACACGCGCGGATCAAACACGACCGGCACCTTGCAGGTCTCGACCTTGCGCGGATTGGAGCGCTTGACCGTGCGCTCGCCGGCGGAACGGCCGACGTATTCGGGCGACAGCAGATCGGCGGCATGCGGCGCCGAAGTGAAATCATAGTCGCGCTCCATGCCGGTGCCTTCGCCGGAGATCGCGGTCGCGGAGATGCCCTGGCTCGAGCGCAGGTAAGAGCCGTGGAAGCCGGTGCTGGTGACGAGCACCATGCCGCCGATGCCGGCGGAAGCCGATGCGCCGCCGGACTTGGTCACGCCCTTCACAGCGAGCGCCGCGGCCTCGGCTTCGAGCGCGCGGCGCTCGAGTTCGGCAGTCGCCGGCACATTGGAATCGAGCAGGTCGAGATCGGGGAAGTCGCGCGCGAGCAGCGCGGGATCGGCGAGCCCGACATATTTGTCCACCGGCGCAACGCGCGCCATCGCCACCGCACGCTCGGCGAGCTTGGCGACGGCATCACCGCTGACATCGTTGGTCGACACCACCGCCTGGCGCTGGCCGACCAGCACGCGCAAGCCCACATCGTCACCTTCGGAACGCTCGGATTCCTCGACGCGGCCGTCGCGTACCTCGACGCCCTGCGAGATGCCGCGCACCGCGACGGCATCTGCAGCATCCGCACCGGCCCGCTTCGCCGCATCCACCAGCCGCTGCGCGAGATCCGACAGTTGAGACTGGTCGAACAGGTCGCGGCCGGACTTGGACGAATCCTTGGACGAAAGCGTCGAGCTTGCGGATGGTGAAGAGTTCACGAAGGAAATCCTGTTGGGGGCGGGCCGAGGGGCCGAACCCACCAGATGTGCCCGATTGGAACGGACTTCAAGCACTTTCAGTCTGCCAAAAGCTCAGATTCGCGGCATCCGGGCAACGTCTCGTCAATCATGCGCGCCAAGGTCTTGTCAATCATGCGCGGCAGTGACGGGGGATTAACCAGCCTTTTTAAGCGGTTTCGGAAGCTTCCCGCGCTAAGGTCTTCGCATCGACCGGGAACATAATCCCGGCGGGGAGACTAAAGCCGTGAGGCGTCAAACAGTAACATGCGGGGTCGCTCCCGCCGGGTCGAGCCGCGCATTGCGGCTCGACCCTCTTTCTCTTCCCGTCCGCTTCGACGCGCACGATCCGCGCGCCGACGGTCACACCCGGCAGATCGAGCTTCATCGCGAACGTGTCGTGCTGCGCCGTGCGATCCGCGGCATGCAGATGGCGGTCAACGTCCGCGTCAGTGATTTTGCCGGCATTGCGCTGCGCGGCGACGACGAGGCGAAGACCCTCGTCCTGGTCCACCGCGATCCCTCGCTGTCCGTTCCGCTGCTCGTCAGCACCGATGGTGACGAGATCACGGAGGCCTGGGCGAGGTGGAGCGAGATCTTCGCGCTGCCGCAGCTCGACGAAGGCACGCGCAAGTCCGCGCCGCGGCGCCGCCGCCGCAATGCGATCCGCGCCCGCCGTCCCAAATTCCTGATGCGCCGCCGCGCCGGCATCGCACGCGAGCTTTCGGTTCATCGCGGCGAGCGCGAGATCATCGCGCGGAATTGAGAGAGGTTCCGTAGGATGGGTTAGCGAAGCGTAACCCACCAGCTTCTATCCGCGCGGAAAAACAAAGAAGTGGGTTACGCCTTCGGCGATCCCCCTACAAGCGCTACGCCGCCCGCATCACCGCGTCGGCCAGCAATCCCGCGAACAACAGAAGACCTGCATCGCGGTTCGATTTGAACAGGCGCAGGCACAGCGCGGGATCGTTGATCCTGAGCCGCGCGATCTGCCAGACCATATGCAGGGCGAAGGCCAACAGCCCGAGCCAGGCCGGCCAGCGCGCATCGCCCGATGCGAGCGCGACGCCGATCAGCATCACCGCGAGCCCATAGAACATGATCAGCGCCTGATGCGTGTGCGCACCGAACAGGCGCGCGGTGGACTTGATGCCGATCAGCGCGTCGTCCTCGGTGTCCTGATGCGCATAAATGGTGTCGTAACCGATCACCCAGGCGATCGCGCCGGCATAGAGCACGAGCGCGGTTACATCGATGCGGGCGAAGGTGACGGCAAATCCCATCAGCGCGCCCCAGGAAAAGGCGAGGCCGAGCACGATCTGCGGCCACCAGGTGATGCGCTTCATGAAGGGATAGATCGCAACGATCACGAGCGAGGCGATCCCGGTCATGATCGCAAAGCGGTTGAACTGCAGCAGCACGATGAGGCCGATCAGGGCCTGCGCGACCAGAAAGGCAAATGCCTGCGTCACGCTCACCTGACCCGAGGGCAGCGGCCGCGAGCGCGTGCGCTCGACCCTGGCATCGAGGTCACGGTCGGTGATGTCGTTCCAGGTGCAGCCGGCACCGCGCATCACGAAGGCGCCGATGAAGAACAGGACGATGGTGAGCGGCAGGCGGCTGACATCGTGTGCCATGCCGGCGGCGAGCGCCGCCGACCACCAGCACGGCATCAACAGAAGCCAGGAACCGATCGGACGATCGAAGCGCGACAGCCGCAAATAGGGCCGCGCCCATTGCGGCGCGAGCGTATCGACCCAGTTGCCGGTAGAATCGGCAACGCGGGCGGATGCGCTAGTGCCCAGTTTTCGAAGTTCGTATTCCATCGCAATACATTCCGGTACGAACTTCGAAAACTATAACAGGGCACTATCTGGAAATCATAGCTCACGTGCCGCTTATCGATTTGAAGTTCCTGTGAGGAGTTCGCGACAAGCACTGTAGGAACTTCAAATCGGCGGCACGTGGCCTCATCGGGTCAGGACGTTGCCGTTGAGCGTATCGAAGGTGCTGCCTCCCTTCTTGCCGGCATTGGCCTCCGGTACCGAAGCCGACGAACCGAGCACCTCGCTCAGCGATGGGCCGGCTGGCCCGCGCTGCTGCATTTGCTGCGCCACGTTGCAGACCTTCTTCTGCATGGCTTCGGTATTCTTGTGCCCGGCCTTCATCTGATCGCCGATCTGCGGCGGGATTCCGCATTTGGCCGCGTGGCTGTCGATGTACTTGATCATCTTGGATTCGGCCTGGCTGAAGGCCCCGATCAGCTTGCAGGCCTCGTCCGGCGGGGCGTGACGATCGCTCGCGGCCTTGATCAGCTTGCCGCGCTTCTCCGCCTCCTCACGCAGGGGAATGAACGCCTTCATGCATTCCTCACCGGGACCGCTTTGCGTCGGCGGCGCCGCGCTGAACGCGCCTGCACCGCCGAGGGGCGCCGCACCGTTCACGGGGAAAGATGATTGCGGCGGCGCGCCCACCGAGGCGACCGGAGCCGAGCCGTTGACCGGCGGAAAGGCGGGATCGCTGGCGGCTTGGTTGGGCAGCGGCGCCGGGAACGCGCCTTGCGCATGAGCTCCTGCGGCGCCCATGGTCACCATGGCGACAGTGATCGGAACCATCAAACGACGGATCATCAAGGCACTCTCTCCGGCGGGAGCTACGGGGTTCGGCGCCTTCCCAATTGAAGCGCAACCAGCGTGTTCGCGCTTTTACGATTCCCGCCACCGCTTAACAACCCGTCGAATTGGGCAAGAGCGCGGCGCTGGGACGCACCGATGGGGCAATAATTACCCCCGAAACTGCTGCTTTCGGTTAAGAACGGCGTCAAAACGGACCCCAAAGCAATGCCTTCTCACGATTTTCGCGCCCCTCGCCTGTTCGTCGACGCCCCGCTTGCCCAGGACGGCAGGGTCGCGCTCGACCGCGACCAGAGCAACTATCTCGGCAATGTATTGAGACTCGGCGCCGGTGCCTCGATCCTCGCGTTCAACGGGCGCGACGGCGAGTGGCAGGCCGCGATCGAGGGCCGGAAGCGCCCGGACAGTCTGGTGATCCTACAGCCGACCCGCCCCCAGGACACCCTGCCCGACCTCGCCTATGTCTTCGCGCCGCTGAAGCACGCCCGGCTCGATTACATGGTCCAGAAGGCCGTGGAGATGGGCGCCGCCACCCTGCAGCCGGTCCTGACCCGGTTCACCCAGACGTCCCGCGTCAACAGCGAACGCATGCGCGCAAATGTGATCGAGGCGGCCGAGCAATGCGGCATCCTGAGCCTCGCCGCGGTGGCCGAACCTGTGCCGCTGGAGCGCTTCCTCAGCCAGCGCCCAACCGACCGCCTGCTGGTGTTCTGTGACGAGGCGACCGAGGTCGAGAACCCGATTCGCAGCCTGCAGAGCGCGCACGAGGCGGGGCACGGCATCGACGTGCTGATCGGCCCCGAGGGCGGTTTTGCCGAGGAGGAGCGGGCCCTGCTGCTGCGGCAATCCAAAATTCTGCGGCTGGCGCTTGGCCCCCGGATCCTGCGCGCCGACACGGCCGCGGTCGCGGCCATGGCGCTGGTCCAGGCGGTGCTGGGCGATTGGGGCGGCCGGGCCGGCTAGTCGCCACATTGGCCGACCGTTAAGCGATTGATCCTTTGGAGGTCGAAACCGCCTTCCGGCCATGCTAAGGGGCTGCGCCAACACCCCTTCCCCTTTTTCGCCCGGTTCCGCCGGGACATGGGACCTGAGATGACCGCGACTGCCACCCCGAACGCTGCCGGCTCCGCCTGGGCGGATACGCTGCTCCTGTCGTTCGCGCAGGCCGGCTATCTCAGGGCCGAGCCGCCTATCCTGCAACCGGCCGAGCCGTTCCTGGATCTCTCCGGTGAGGACATCCGCAAGAGCCTCTATCTCACGACGGATCCGACCGGCGAAGAGCTCTGCCTGCGCCCGGACCTGACCATTCCGGTGGCGCGCGACTACCTGGCCTCCGGACGCGCCGGCCAGCCGGCCGGCTTCAGCTACCTCGGGGCGGTGTTCCGCTACCGCGGTGGACAGGCCAGCGAATTCCTGCAAGCCGGCATCGAGTCCTTTGGCCGCCAGGACCGCGCCGCAGCCGACGCCGAGATGCTGGCACTGGCGCTGGAGGCGACCGCCGCCTTCGGCGTGCGGGAGGTCGAAATCCGCACCGGCGATGTGGCGCTGTTCAACGCGCTGCTCGACGCGCTCGAGCTCTATCCGGTCTGGCGCCGCCGCCTGATCAAGGACTTCAACCGCAAGATCAGCCTGGAGCAGGACCTGGAGCGGCTGGCGCTCGCCACGACCGCGACCCGCAGCGAATATGAGGGCGTGCTCGCCGCGCTCGCCGGCTCCGACCGCAAGGCGGCGCTCGCCTTTGTCACCGACCTGATGTCGATCGCCGGCACCACCAATGTCGGCGGCCGCACCACGGCGGAGATCGCCGACCGCTTCCTCGAACAATCGACGCTGAAGGGCGGCGCGCTGCCGCGCGAGGCGCTTGCGGTGCTGAAGCGCTTCCTGGCGATCTCGGGCAATCCCGATGAGGCCATTGCCGAGCTGCGCGCGCTCACGATCGACGCAAAGCTCGACATCACCGCTGCGATCGACCAGTTCGAAAGCCGGGTCGGCTTCATGGCGGCACGCGGCATCGACGTGAAGCAGACGCGCTTCTCGACCGCGTTCGGGCGCGGGCTCGATTACTACACCGGCTTCGAATTCGAACTGCATCACAGGGGCAACGGCGCCGAACCGCTGGTCGCCGGCGGCCGCTATGACGGGCTGATGACCCAGCTCGGATCGAGCGAACCGATCCCCGCCGTCGGCTTCTCGGTCTGGGTCGATGCGCTGACCCGGATCGGCCGCAAGCTGGGAGCTTAAGTCATGAGCGCGCCATTCGTCCTGGCCGTTCCCTCCAAGGGCCGTCTTCAGGAAAACACCGAAGCCTTTTTCGCCCGTGCCGGCCTCAAGCTGTCGAAGGCCGGCGGCGCCCGCGACTATCGCGGCACGATTGCAGGCCTCAACAATGTCGAGGTCGCCTATCTGTCGGCGAGCGAGATCGCCTCGCAGCTCGCCCGCGGCTTCGCGCATCTCGGCGTCACCGGGGAAGATCTGGTGCGCGAGAACATTGCGGACGCCGACAAGCGCGTATCCCTGATCGAGGGGCTCGGTTTCGGCTACGCCGACGTGGTCGTCGCCGTGCCGCAGGCCTGGATCGACGTCCGCACCATGGCCGACCTCGACGACGTCACCACCGGCTTCCGCGAGCAGCATCACATGCGGATGCGGGTCGCGACCAAGTTCATCAACCTCACCCGCGCGTTCTTCTCGAGCCACGGCATCGTCGACTACCGCATCGTCGAAAGCGCTGGTGCGACGGAAGGCGCGCCGGCGGCCGGCGCCGCCGAGCTGATCGTCGACATCACCACGACCGGCGCGACGCTCGCTGCCAACGGACTGAGGGTGCTGGACGACGGCGTGATCCTGCGCAGCCAGGCCAATCTGGTCGCCTCCAGAGAGGCTGACTGGTCGCCGCAGGCGCGGGAGACCGCGCGCGTCATCCTGGATCACATCGCGGCGCGGGCGCGGGCCAACAAGTACCGCGAGGTGCGGACCCGTTTCCGGCAATGCGACGCCGCCCTGCTCAGCGAAGCCCACCAGCGTTTCGGCGTCGAGACTCCTTTCGGCGGGCCAACCTCGTCGGGCATGCTTACGCTGCACTGCCCACCGGGACAGCTCTATGCGCTCGCGAGCTTCCTGCGCGAGCATGGCGCCGAGACGGTGTCGGTCGGCTCGCTCGACTATGTGTTCGACCGGGAGAACCCGCTGTTCGCCAAGCTCGAGGCGTTCCTGCGGCGGTGAACCTCAGGTCCGTTCAGCGTAGCGACAGCAAGCGACGGCTACCATATGCCGTTTGGAACTATTGAAGGTCTCTGGAACCTTGATCGATGACATTCGGCTCTGACGTTTCCGCCCTGACGACCACCGTGGCCAGCGCCGCGGCCAAAGGGCTGTCGATTGTCGTCCCCGTCTACAATGAGGCGGCGGGACTGGCCTCGCTGCACCAGCGGATCTGCGAGCTCGCCGCGTCGCTGCGGCAGCGCTACCGCCTCGCTTGCGAGGTCGTCTATGTCGATGACGGCAGCGCGGACGCGACGCTGTCGATCGCCCGCTCGCTGCCGGCCGACGCGATCGACGTGCAGGTGGTTTCGCTGTCGCGCAATTTCGGCAAGGAGGCGGCGCTGATGGCCGGCCTCGATCATGCACGGCTCGGCGCCGTGATGTTCATGGACGGCGACGGCCAGCATCCGCCGGCGCTGGTCGAGCAGCTCGTGCGGCACTGGATCGAGGACGGCTATGATGTCGTCTATACCGCCAAGGCGCATCGCGATAACGAGAGCTTCATGCGGCGCCTTGCCGTGCACGGCTTCTACGCGCTGATCAACTGGGGTGCGCGCCAGAAGATTCCCGAGGACGCCGGCGACTTCCGCCTGCTGTCGCCGCGCGCGGTCGCCGCGCTTCGCCAGTTGCCGGAGCGCAACCGCTTCTTCAAGGGGCTGGCGAGCTGGATCGGCTTCCGCCAGATCCGCGTCGACTACGAGCCGGCGCCGCGCGCCCATGGCGTGACCACGTTCAATGCCGCACGCCTGCTCGGTCTTTCAATCGAGGGCCTGACCTCGTTCTCCGTTGCGCCCTTGCGCTTCGCGAGCCTGCTCGGTGTGCTGCTTGCCGCCGGCGCTTTCCTGTTCGGCCTCTCGATCCTCTGGGAGGTCTGGACCACCGGCAAGCAGGTTCCCGGCTATCCCTCGCTGGTGGTCGGCCTGATGACGATCGGCGGCGTGCAGCTCATCATGATCGGCATTGTCGGCGAATATATCGGCAAGATCCTCTCCGAGCTGAAGGCGCGTCCGATCTACTTCGTCGCCGAGCATAGCGAGAAGCGTTTCGAGACCGACACGGCCGACGACGCCTCGAAGAGGACGGCGGCCGAATGAGCGAGGCCGCGACGCCGCGGCGGATCTGGCTCTGCGCCGATGATTACGGCATCAGCCCGGGCGTCAACCGCGCCATCCGCGATTTGATCGAACGCGGCCGCCTCAACGCTACCTCGGTGATGATGGTCGGCCCCGCGATCGATCGCGGCGAGATCGACGCGTTGAACGCTGCGGCAAAGCAAAGCCCGCGCTGCGCGATCGGACTGCATGTGACGCTGTCGGCGCCATTCCGGCCGCTCACCATGCATTTCCGCCCGCTCGACGGCGACATGTTCTTGCCGTTCCCGAAACTGCTGCGCGCGGGTTTGGCGCGGCGGCTCGACCGCGAATTCTTTCGCAATGAGGTGAAGGCGCAGCTCGCGGCCTTTGCCGAGGCCTTCGCGCGTGCGCCGGATTTCGTCGACGGGCACCAGCATGTCCAACTCTATCCCCAGGTGCGCGACGGCTTCGTCGATGCGGTCAGCGAGGTCGCGCCAAAGGCCTGGGTGCGCCAGGGCGGCCGCGATCTGCCGCTGGCGCAGCGGCTCACCTCGCCGAAGGCGCTGGTGCTCGATATCCTCAGCGCGCAATTCCGCCAGCGCGCGCGCCGTGCCGACCTCAGCTTCAATCCCGGTTTCGCCGGCGCCTATGACTTCACGCGGGCGACCGATTACGGCGCGCTGATGCAGCAATTCATCAAGGACCTGCCGGATGGCGGCCTCATCATGTGCCACCCCGGCTTCGTCGACGATGTCCTCACCGGCCTCGATCCGATGACCGACGTGCGCGAGCGCGAGCACGCTTATCTCGCCAGCGAGGCGTTCGCGCGCCTGCTTGCGTCAGGAAACGTGACATTGGGATGAAGCCGGCCAATGAAGCTGGCCGAGACGGGCCGGTCGGGCAGCTTGTCGCATACGGAAATTTAATCCGCAGGCCACTGTTGGGGCCACATTGGAACCCTACATTTTCTGCGCGCTTGTTTCGCGCAAAGGAGATTGATCATGACGCCGCAGGAACGCCAGCTCGTCGACGAGCTTTTTGACCGGCTTTCGAAACTTGAGAATGCACCGCGCGATCCCGATGCGATCGCCGCGATCTCCGACGGGCTGCGCAAGGCGCCCGGCGCGGTCTATGCGCTGGTGCAGACCGCGCTGCTGCAGGACGAAGCGCTGAAGCGCGCCAATGCCCGGATCGAGGAGCTGGAGGCGGCGCACGCGCCGGAGCAGCCCCAGTCCGGCGGCTTCCTGGATTCCATGCGCGAGAGCCTGTTCGGCTCGAGCCCGTCGCGCGGCTCGGTTCCCAACGTGCCGCCGCGCGACTCGCGGCCGGTGTGGAACAGCGGCCAGGCAATGCAGCAGACGCAGCCGGGTTACGGCCAGCCGCCTTACGGACAGGCTTACGGTCAAGGTCAGGGCTATGGCGCTGCGCCGGTCGGCGGTGGCGGCGGCTCCTTCCTCGGCACGGCCGCGGCTGCGGCCGCCGGTGTCGTCGGCGGCTCGCTGTTGCTCTCCAGCATCCGCAACATGATGGGCGGACCGCATCAGGCTTTTGGCGACACCAACGCATTGGGTGACCGCAGCGGCAGCCCGTGGGGCGGCGGCGACCAGTCCGGCGGCTCGCTCGCGCGCGACGCAGGGATCAACGATATCGGATCGAACCGCGACCGCGGCGATGATTCGCGCCAGGGCTTCGTCGACCAGGCATCGAACGACGATCGCAACGACAACGATCAGAACTACGACGATGACCACGACGACGACAACATGGACATGGCCGACGACAGCGATTTCGGCGGCGGCGACGATGGCGGCAACGATTACGCGTGACGCTACCTCTCTTTCTTGCACCAAACAGAACGGCCGCCAATGAGGCGGCCGTTCTTGTTTGATGTCGCGCCCTTGCTCGGAATTCTTGCCTTCCCCCCTTGTGGGAGAAGGTGGCGCGAAGCGCCGGATGAGGGGTTTTCTCCGCGCATGCGGATACAGTTCTACTCGCGGATAGAGACCCCTCACCCGGCTTCGCGTTCCGCGAAGCCACCCTCTCCCACAAGGGGAGAGGGTAAGCGGCGAGCGCATGGACTCACATCACCACGACCTTGGTGCCGACATTGACGCGACCGTAGAGGTCGATGACGTCGTCGTTGCGCATACGGATGCAGCCGGAAGAGACGTTGGTGCCGATGGTCCAGGGCTCGTTGGAGCCGTGGATGCGGTAGAGCGTCGAGCCCAGATACATCGCGCGCGCGCCGAGCGGATTTTCCGGACCACCTTCCATGTGGCGCGGCAGGTCGGGACGGCGCGCGATCATTTCCGCCGGCGGCGTCCAGTCCGGCCATTCGCGCTTGGCCGAGATGGTCTTGACGCCGGACCAGGTGAAGCCGGGACGCCCCACACCGATGCCGTAGCGCAGCGCCTTGCCGTTGCCCTCGACGAGATAGAGGAACTTATTCGGCGTATCGACCACGATGGTGCCGGCACTTTCCTTGCCGCTATAATCAACGAGCTGTTTCTCGAATCTCGGATCGAACGGACGCTGCCGCGGATCGACCGCATCCTGCTGCACGCCGGCGCCCTGCATCTGCGGCTCGCCCATCGGCGGCAGCCGCCGCTGGTCGTAATAGCCGGGCTGCTGCTGATACATCGGCTGCTGTTGCTGCGGATAGTAGGTCTGGCCGCGGCCGGGGGCGTCGCCGAACAGAAACTCGATGAAGCCCCCGCCCATGTTCGAATTGGAGGCGACGCGCACCGGCGCCGGCGGGACCTGCGGCGCATAGAGCACCACGGGCGGATCGGAAGGCACGCTGTTGTCGAAGGCAATCGCGCGGTCGGCGCCGGTCATGAAGGTGCAAGCGCTGCCGAGCAGCGCGACAGACATTCTCTTGAACATCGACGTACTCTGTACTGTTTCGTCTAGATCACATTCGTCGTGGAGCGGTTGGCTGATCCGCGCTCGCGACGTGGTCAATAAAGATCAAAAGCAAATCGGTTTGGTAAACGCAGAGCGCGTTTCGATTCACCACGCCGTCAAGACAGGCGCAATTTGGCGATCAGCGTTTATTTTCGATGAACGGCGATCTCGCATGGTTAATCGCCCCTTTGCGCGCCGTCGCGCGCGGCCGCATCACAGTTCCTGCTGTGAACTTCGTGTTAAATCGCTTCTGCCTACAAAGACGCGTGAGTGAGGTGGGGGGAGTATCCTAATGGCTGTTCACCGCAAGCGTTTTCGCGTCGAGGAAGCTGTCGTCGGCGAGATGCCAATTCCTGAAGTAATCGACGAGGCTCTTCCGATGCATAGCGAGATCATGGCCGAGCTGCGCGCGATCCGTGCACAGATGGCCCGCGGCAGTCATGCAGGGCACGCCGCGCTGCCGCCGAGCGAATCCGTCGTGGCGCAGGAAGTTGCCGAGACGCGCGCGATGCTGGAAACCTATCGCGCCCAGATCGAGCAGTGCGAGAAGCTCAAGGTCGAGCTCGACCTCATTCACGACGCCATCAACCGCACCAAGCGCGAGATCGCGGTGCTGCATGGCAAGAGCTTCAACGGCGAGGAGATGGCCAAGGTCAACGGCGAGCTCGGCGCGGTCGTCGGCGGCACCGAGCAGGCGACCCAGCAGATCCTCGAAGCCGCCGAATCGATCGATCAGGCGGCATCCGCGCTCTCCAAGGTCGACTCGGTCGACCAGCAGAAGCGGCTCGCCGACGACATCCAGGAACGCGTCATCTCGATCTTCGAGGCCTGCAACTTCCAGGACCTCACCGGCCAGCGCATCAGCAAGGTGATGGGCACGATGAAGTTCATCGAGCAGCACATCAATGCGATGATGGACATCTGGGGTGGCGTCGACGCCATCAAGGCGCATACGCCGCCGATCGTCGACACCCGCGACGAGGACGCCAAGCTGCTCAACGGCCCGAAGCTCGCCGGCGACGTCGGCCACGCCTCGCAGGACGACATCGACGCGCTGTTCGACTGATTGGACAGAGATTGCGAAAAAAAACAAAACGCCGGCGCGAAGCCGGCGTTTTTGTTTTGGCCATCCCCTCGGCTGTCATCGTCCGCCTTGTGCGCAATTGCGCACTGGGGCGGACGATCCAGTATACGCAAGCGTCTCGGCTCAAGCCGCGGCGGTGATTACTGGATGCCCCGCCTTCGCGGGGCATGACGAAGGCGAGAGTCTACGCCCTCGGCGCGCAGCGGACGTAGACCATGTTGCCGTAGCGGGTGGCGGCGTCCTTGTCGATGAAGCGGGTGATCATGACGCGGCCGTCGAACGAGACGATCTCGCGGTCCTGCTCGCCGGGGGTCGGACCAGGCGGTCCGATATAATTCTTGCCGCTGGGCGAGCCCTTGAGCCGCAGTTCCTGCGGGGTCGCCTGGTCGGCCAGATGCATGATCACGCCGCCGGAAGAACCGGCGCCGATCACGTAGGGATTCTTGCACTGCGCGCGTGCGGCGGCCTCGGTGCGGGCGCGGTCGGCCGGGTTCTGGAACGAGGCGAGGCCCCAGCGGCCGACGATCTCGTCGGCGCGGATCGTCGCCGGCATTTCCGGCCCGGTGCCGGGTTCGGCCTCGGGCGGCGGCTGGGACGAGGAGAACGACGGCAGGCTCGTGCCGCCGCCGCAGGCGCCCAGCAACAGCGCCAACAGTGAGGCGGCGGCCAGACTGGCAGCCGTCCGCGCGTGAGCTGAACTGATCATGGCATTCCCCCGAACAAGACCTTGGCCACACCCCTCCCGCAGCCAAGCGCAAAACCGCTGCCGGGGCAATGACGTCCTTTGATGCGCCAGCTCCCCGGACGAGTTTCCAGTGCCACCATCCTATATCCGCCTCACCAATCGCTTAACCAGCTTTGCTTGACAGGATCGCGGCCAAGCCATATTTCCGGGCGCACTATTAGCACTCGGAAAGGCCGATTGCTAAGCGCGCGCCGCTTGACCCTCGGGAGAGGGTTGACGGGAGCGCCGCCCTCACCCACTTCCGCTGCTTTCGACAAAGCGAGCCTCCAAAGGGAAACGTCATGGCTAAATCCAAATTTCGTCCGCTGCATGACCGTGTCGTGGTCAAACGTATCGAAGCCGAGGAAAAGACCAAGGGCGGCATCATCATTCCGGACACCGCCAAGGAAAAGCCGTCCCAGGGTGAGGTAGTCGCCGTCGGCCCTGGCGGCCGCGACGAGACCGGCAAGCTGATTCCGATCGACCTCAAGGCCGGCGACCGCGTGCTGTTCGGCAAATGGTCGGGCACCGAGGTCAAGATCGACAACGAAGAGCTCCTGATCATGAAGGAGTCGGACATCATGGGCGTGCTGGCCTAAGGCCACCCGCCTGAATAGCCGCTGAATGCTCCACTGTCATGCCCGGGCGGAAGCGCGAAGCGCGGCTTCGCGCTAGATGACCCGGGCATCCATCGTTCTTCGAATGATGATGGATGCCGGACCAGGTCCGGCAATGACGAGGGCAAGCGCGGCGCCCCATCGATCCAAGTTTTTTCAGGAGTTAGAACATGGCTGCCAAGGACGTCAAATTTTCCGGAGACGCGCGCGAACGCATGCTGCGCGGCGTCGACATTCTCGCCAACGCCGTCAAGGTGACGCTCGGCCCGAAGGGCCGCAATGTCGTCATCGAGAAGTCGTTCGGCGCGCCCCGCATCACCAAGGACGGCGTCACCGTCGCCAAGGAGATCGAGCTCGAGGACAAGTTCGAGAACATGGGCGCCCAGATGGTGCGTGAGGTCGCTTCCAAGACCAACGACCTCGCCGGCGACGGCACCACCACCGCGACCGTGCTGGCCCAGGCCATCGTGCGCGAAGGCGCCAAGGCGGTTGCCGCCGGGATGAACCCGATGGATCTGAAGCGCGGCATCGACACCGCGGTTGCGGCCGTCATCAAGGACATTGAAAAGCGCGCCAAGCCGGTCGCCTCCTCCTCCGAGGTCGCCCAGGTCGGCACCATCTCGGCCAACGGCGATGCCGCCATTGGCAAGATGATCGCGCAGGCGATGCAGAAGGTCGGCAACGAGGGTGTCATCACCGTCGAGGAGAACAAGTCGCTCGACACCGAAGTCGACATCGTCGAAGGCATGAAGTTCGACCGCGGCTATCTGTCGCCCTACTTCGTCACCAACGCCGAGAAGATGACCGTCGAGCTCGAGGACGCCTACATCCTGCTGCACGAGAAGAAGCTGTCGGGCCTGCAGGCCATGCTGCCGGTGCTGGAAGCCGTGGTGCAGTCCGGCAAGCCGCTCGTCATTGTCGCCGAGGACGTCGAGGGTGAGGCCCTGGCGACGCTGGTCGTCAACCGCCTGCGCGGCGGCTTGAAGGTCGCCGCCGTCAAGGCGCCGGGCTTCGGCGACCGCCGCAAGGCCATGCTCGAGGACATCGCGATCCTCACCGGCGGCCAGCTCATCTCCGAAGAGCTCGGCATCAAGCTCGAGAACGTCACGGTGAAGATGCTGGGCCGCGCGCGCAAGGTGGTGATCGACAAGGAGAACACCACGATCGTCAACGGCGCGGGCAAGAAGCCCGACATCGAAGCCCGCGTCGGCCAGATCAAGGCGCAGATCGAGGAGACCACCTCGGACTACGACCGTGAGAAGCTGCAGGAGCGTCTCGCCAAGCTCGCAGGCGGCGTCGCGGTGATCCGCGTCGGCGGCGCGACCGAGATCGAGGTCAAGGAGAAGAAGGACCGCGTCGAGGACGCGCTCAACGCCACCCGCGCCGCCGTGCAGGAAGGCATCGTCCCCGGCGGCGGCGTCGCGCTGCTCCGTGCCAAGAAGGCGGTCGGCCGGCTCTCCAACGACAATGCCGACGTGCAGGCCGGCATCAACATCGTGCTGAAGGCGCTGGAAGCTCCGGTCCGCCAGATCTCCGAGAACGCGGGCCTGGAAGGCTCGGTCGTCGTCGGCAAGATCCTGGAGAACAAGTCCGAGACCTTCGGCTTCGACGCCCAGAACGAGGACTATGTCGACATGGTCGAGAAGGGCATCATCGATCCCGCCAAGGTGGTGCGCACCGCGCTGCAGGACGCCTCCTCGGTGGCGGGCCTGCTGGTCACCACCGAAGCAATGGTCGCGGAACTGCCGAAGAAGGAAGCGGCCCCGGCGATGCCGGCCGGCGGCGGCATGGGCGGCTTCTAAGCCCATCGTTCCCACACATTGATGCGAAGGCCGCCTCCTGGCGGCCTTCTTTTTTGCCGACGATGTCTTGCGCTTTGTCTTGCGCTTTCCAATTCAACCGACGGCCAAAACCCACTACGGTGGCGCCGATTCTATTGCTCGAGGATTTCGTCGATGCGCGCGCTTCTGGTCTGCCCGACAGTTTTCTTGGCGGCTCTGCTTGCCGTTTCGCCTGAAGTCGCATCCGGCCAGATGAAGCTGTCACCGAAGGCCGCCGCCCCGGGCGGTGCGGAGACGCGTTATTTCACTTCGATCGACGGATTGATGGAGGGCAATGCCGACGTGATCCTGAAGGAGACGCGGCAGGGCAAGGCGGTTACGGCGGCCGTGCTCGACGTCTGCTACCCCGTCTCGAGGAACTCCGACCGCAAGGACCGCTTCGTCGCCAACCTCCAGGTCGCGGGCCAGACTCTGACCGGCACGACGCAGAGCCTCGGCGAGAAAGCGCCGGTCAGCATCAAGCTGGTGCGCAAGCCGACCGGCGACACCTTCGAGTTCCGCGGCCAGATCTCGATCGGCCAGGTCGTGACCGAGGTCGCCTCCCCCGACAATTCCGATCTCAGCGAGAGGGAATTCCTCGACAACCAGACCTCGGACGACGGCATCACGCCGCAGCCGAAGGATTTTACCGAAGTCTCGCCCGAAGCGATCGCGGTCAAGGTCAAGCTCGACGCGGCGACCGACCTCTTGAAGAGCCTGAAGGGCCAGGACGTCGAGGTGACGCTGGCGAGCCTCTCGGTCGGCTGCGACGCGCTGCGCGCCGGCGAGCAGACCATCAACATGTCGGTCGACCCGGAGCGCGCCGCCGCGCTGCTCGCAAAGCTCAAGGCGATGCCGGGCGTCACCGCCGCAGGCTGGACCGCGGGGATGACCGAGATGGATCGCACCATCCGTTTCCCCGCCGCCGACTGGCGCGATGGCGACAGGATCAACCGTGACAAGCTCGCAAGCGCGGTCTCGAACGTCCTGGGCAGGACGCTCGCGGCAAAGCCGGTCGCGCAGAGCTTCAGCCCGATCACCGGCAAGCTCAAGCTCGTCTTCAAGCGGCCGAACCAGGATTTCCCGGCGCTCGAGCTCACCGATACGATCGAGGTCGCAGGCCTCGTCTCTGCGGACAAGCCGGGCTCGACCGACAAGCTGATGCTCTGGATCGGCAGCCCTTCGACCACAACTACCGACGAGGGCACCGGCGCGAAGCTCAACCTGTCGGACGAGGCGGCGACCGACGAGGAAGGCGACCAGCCCGACGACAACGGCTCGGTCGAGGCGCTCACCAAGGAGCTCAAGGGCCAGCGCTGGGACGCTGACAAGTCGCTGTGGAAATAGGCTGAGCTGCCGCAGCCATTCGCCTGATTGTTAAGATTCGATTCAGTCTAAGCGGCCATCATCGGGTAACCGAACGTGGGTCGCATCATGCAAGACCACGAGCTGAGTACCCTTGGAGACATCCGGCCCGGGAATGTGGTTGGCGGCGAGCTGCCGAGGCCGCCGGCCAGTCTGTGGGATATCTTAAGCCACGATCGCGAAGACGTGCTGGTGCTACGAGACCCGTATGGTGTTCGGGCGCGCACCGTTCTGCTGGTCGCAATCGCACTTGTGGCAAGCTTTGGATTGGGTTGGGCCGGAGGTCTGAATTGGCCTGCGTTCGCAAGCATGTTCGACGCCGGCCCAATTGCCCAGGAAGCAGCGCCCCCATCGCGAGGTCCTGAAACAAGGTCCGCGGGCAAGATTGAAGGCATCCGAAAGACGGCCTCTACCTCCGAGCAAGCAACCGTACCCGCCTTTGTTGGAAGCATCCCCAAGACTTCCGCCACGTCGGGCGTACGCCCGTCGACGGCCTCGCAAGTACATACGAGCCCATCCGGGCCGGCGGTCGCAATGAGGCAGCCTTTGGCGCCGGCACCTGAAACCAGGCCCACCACCATTCCCGGCTGGACGGTTGTTGACGTTCGGGACGGAACCGCGGTTCTCGAAGGCCCTGACGGAGTTCGGATGGCCGCGCGCGGCGACATTATTCCCGGGCTTGGGCGAATAGACTCCATCGTGCGCTGGGGCAGTCGCTGGATCGTCGCGACCGCCAACGGATTGATTGCGACGCCGTAACCGCCGCCGCGAGGTTCAATTGCCGTTCACGCGAAACCGCAGCGGCTTCGGGCCGATCAGCGTGAGCACCTCGCCCTGGCGCTTCCAGGTCTCGGTGGCGGCGAGCGCCGCGACGAGATCGTCGTCGGCCTGAGCCTTGGCGGGCGGACAGGAACGGTCCTGGATCTGGCCGGCGACGAAGATCACGGTGTTGCCGGCGACGGAGAACTGGCCCTTGCCGCCCTTGCACCAGAGCTCCAGCACGACCTCGCCATTGTCGCCGATCTCGATGTTCGGAATCCGCTTCGAGCCGGGCTGCGGCAGCGCCTCGAGCGTCATCTCGGTGCCGAACGGGAACCCCTCCTCGCCGTACGCGATACCCGACATCAGCAGCACCGCGACCGCCGCACACATCACCTGCTTGAGCGAACCCACGACACCTGAATCCACGACACCTGAACCCACGAAACCTGAACCCATGACACCTCTCGACCGTCCTGACTTGCCGCACCTTCTATAAGACCGCGGCGACAATGAGAAGGTTCGCGCACCCTCGACGCAAAATCCCCGCGGGAGCGATCCCGCGGGGATTTGCGTCAGAGCAAACCGTTCCGGGCTACTTCAGCATGAGCGCTGTGAACGGCCAGACATAGGCCTGCAACGTCACGAGCACGCCGACCAAGCAGGCCAGCACGATCGAGTGCCAGAATACGAAGCGCAGGATCGAGCCCTCGTGGCCGTACCACCGCGTCGCGGTGGAGGCGACCACGATCGACTGCGCGTCGATCATCTTGCCCATCACGCCGCCCGAGGAGTTCGCCGCCGCCATCAGCACCGGCGACAGGCCGATCTGCTCGGAGGTGATCTTCTGCAGGTTGCCGAACAGGATGTTCGAAGCGGTATCCGATCCCGTCAACGCCACGCCCAACCAGCCGAGCAGCGTGCCGAAGAAGGGATAGAGCACGCCGGTTGCCGCGAAGGCGAGACCGAGCGTCGCGTCGACACCGGAGAGGCGGGTGAGCGTGCCGATTGCAAGCATCGCCGAGATCGTGATCAGCGAGATCGCGCACAGCCGGATCGTGCGGCCATACTCCGCCAGCAAGCGTCCGGGCCCTACTCCCATCAGGAAGCCGGAGATGATCCCCGCGATCAGCATGCCGGTGCCGGTGAACGACAGATAGGTGAACGCGAACACCGCGCCTTCCGGCGTCGGCTTGGCGGCCACCGGCGGCATCTTGTTGATCATCTGGTGCAGGTCGGGAACAGCGTAGTTCCAGGTGAAGATCGAATTCGCCCAGGTCTTGAACGCCCCATTGCCCCAGATCAGCATCACGATGCAGACGATGATCCACGGCAAAAGCGCGCTCCACAGTTCGGACTGGGTGAGCGGAGTCTTGTCGAGCGGCGTCGCCTTTTCCATTTGCGCGGCCGATTCGTCGTGTCCGCGCAGTTCCGGCGACAGCCAGAGCTGCCTCGGCTGCCACACTTTCAGGAACAGGATGAGCGCGCCCATCGAGATCAGCGAGGCCCCGATGTCGACGATCCATGGATTGATGTGGTTCGAGATCACGTATTGCGGGACCGCGAACGACACGCCGGTGACGAGGATCGCCGGCCAGACGTCCTTCATGCCGCGCCAGCCCGCGAACGCCCAGACCACCCAGAACGGCACGATCAGCGAGAAGAACGGCAATTGCCGGCCGACCATCGCGCCGAGGATGTAGGGATCGAGCCCGGTGACAGACGCAAGGCCCTGGATCGGCGTGCCAAGCGCGCCATAGGCGACCGGCGCGGTGTTGGCGATCAGCGACAGGCCTGACGCCGCGAGCGGCGAGAAGCCGAGGCCGATCAGCACGGCACCGGTGATCGCGACCGGCGTGCCGAAGCCCGAGGCGCCTTCGAAGAAGGCGCCGAACGAGAACGCGACCAGCAAGAGCTGCAGGCGCCGGTCCTCGGTAACGCCGCCGATCGCGCGCTTCAGCAATTCGAAGCGCCCAGTGCTCACCGTCACCTGGTAGAGGAAGATGACGTTGAGGACGATCCAGCCGATCGGGAAGAAGCCGGTGACGATGCCGAGCGCCGACGCGCGGAGCGACATGCCGGCCGGCATGGTGAAGATGAAGATCGCGATCAGATTGGTGATGATCACTGCGATCACGGCCGCGATATGCGCTTTCACGCGCCCGCTCGCGATCATGACCAAGAGCGAGACGACCGGAATGGCCGCCGCGATGGTGGACAGCGCCGCGTTGTTTAGCGGGTTATAGATTTGATTCCACATGTCTTCCTCCCCCCACGCATTCGTGTGGCAGGACAGCCAGCGTGGAGAGCCGAGCCTGCTTGACGCTGGTAGCGATAACCCCTGAGCCGGAAGCGAATTCCCCTGCGATGCACGGCGGCTCCCACCCGCTCCCAGGCCCGCGAATCCGAAGGCGCCATGGCTTGCCGAACCTTCTATAGGATGGCGACGGCGTTGAGAAGGTTCGCTGGCGCCCGAATGCAGGAATTCCCGCGAGAGCTGAAGCTCGCGGAGATTTCATTGCAAGTGCGGCCTGTACTGCTCCTTCAGGGCCGGCGATGGCGCGAACGAGCGCCAGAATACATCACGCAGCGCCGGTGATGTGCTGCGTTCAACGAGCATATACGAGGCTTGGCAGCCAAAGGATGATCTGTGGAAAGATGATGCAGAGCCCGACGCCGATCGCCTGCAGCACCATGAAGTTGACTGAGGCCCTGAAGATCGTGGCCATGCTGATTTCGGGCGGCGCGACGCTCTTGAGATAGAACAGCGAATAACCAAACGGCGGGCTGAGAAACGCCATCTGCATATTGATCATGAAGATCACGCCATACCAGAGCGGTACGTCGGTGGCTTCCACGCCGGGAATCCCGAGCACGCCGCTCCAGTTCAGGCTCTTCATGATCGGCAGGAAGATCGGCACGGTCAGCAGCAAGATGCCGACCCAATCGAGGAACATGCCGAGCACAAACAGGATCACCATCATCAGAGCCAGGATTCCGTACGGCGGCAGACCGGTGCCCAGGATCGAATTGGCGACAAATTCCTGACCACCCTTGAGGATGAAGAACCCGACGAACATCGTGGCGCCGAAGAAGATCCACATCACCATCGCCGTCGCCTTCAGCGTGGCAATGGCCGCTTCCTCCACCGCCGGCCAGTTCAAGCGCCGGTGAAGCGCCGAGACGAACAAAGCGCCGAACGTTCCGATACCGGCGGCTTCAACCGGTGTCGCGATGCCGAAGAAGATGATGCCGAGCACGAGAACGATCAGAAGCAACGGCGCGATCGTATTCTTCAGCAGCCGCAGCTTCTCCTTCATATCGACACGCTCTTCCGGCGGAAGCGCCGGACCGAGCTTGGGATTGATGTAGCAGCGAACCGTGATGTAGACGATGTACATGCCCGAGAGCAGAAAGCCCGGCAGGATCGAGCCAACCAGCAATTCGCCAAGCGATTGCTGTGCCACCACTGCATACACGATGGCCATTACCGAAGGCGGAATCAGAATGCCCAGGGTGCCGCCGGCAAGCAGAGCGCCGCAAGCGAGCTTCTGATCGTAGCCGCGCCTCATCATGGCCGGCAGGGCGATCATGCCCATCGTGACTTCGGTCGCGCCGACCACACCGACCATGGCGGCAAGCGCCGTACAGGCCAGCACGGTCGCTGAGGCGAGCCCTCCCTTGATCGATCCCAGCCACTTGTAGACGGCGTCGAACAGCTCTTCGATGATGCCGGCCTTTTCCAGCATCGCCGCCATGAAGATGAACAGCGGCACGGCCGAAAGCTGGTAGTCGGTCATAAACGGAAAGATGCGCGCCGGAGTCATGTTCAGGACGGCGGAGTTGCCGAACAGGAACAGGAAAACCACCGCAAGGCTTCCGGTGCAGAACGCCATCGGAAGCCCGAGCGCCAGCAGCACGCCCAGCGACCCGAACATCAGGAGCGTGAGCCACGCAATATCGATATTCCACCCCATGGGTCAGGCTCTCCCGCGCGCGAGGAACGCAACGTCCTTGATGAGTTTCGAAATTCCCTGGAGGAAGAGCAGCCCCGCGCCGATGGGCATCATCAGCTTGACCGACCAGTACTGGACGCCCCATTCGGTGAACGAGTGCTCGTTGTTGTTGATCGCGTCTGCGGCAAAACGCCAACTCGTCCAGAACAGGACCCCGATGAAGATGAAGAAAAAGACGGACGTGACGATGTCGGCCGCGGCTTTGCCGCGCGGCGAGAACTTGGTGTAGATCACATCGACGCGAACGTGCTGATCTTCGCGGTAGGCGTAAGCGCCGGCCAGCATGTATTGCATGCCGTACATCAGGAACATGCTTTCGTGCACCCAGTTGGTCGGCGAGTTGAACACAAATCGCGCAATCACCTCGTAATAGTAGACGAACACCGAAATCACGGCCCAGTAGGCTGCGAACTCGCCAACCCGGATGTTCAGTAGTTCAATCTTGTCGGTAAGCCGGGTATGCACGGCAAGGGTGGGATCCTCTCCGGTACCCTGCTGATCGAGATGTGGGGGAGCCTCCGCAGCAGGGGGATGGAGCCTGCGCTCGGCGGCCTCACTTTCGGATGCACGCCTCACAGTGCCCGGCAACAGCACCGCATCGGTCAGCAGCATCGCCGCCATCAGAATCGCGAGCCACCGCGAGTAGCCGCGCCACCGGTCGAGATCGGCCTGTGCTTGCGCGAATTGCTGTTCGGCGGCAGAGCCTTCGCTCTGGGCTCTTTTCAGCCTTTCGGTCATCCGCGGCGTGGCCGACACATTCGGCGGTATCTCCGCGCGCCTGATGGCGGTATGCGATCTCTCGACGGCGGCGCGAGTGCGCGAGACGTCTTCGCGACGGTCGCGCATTTCATCATTCGTATAGAGGATCGCAAGGAAGACCGGAATGAAGATGAGGCCCCACATGTTGCGGAGATAGAGGCGGTGCAGCCCCATGAAGCCGGCGCACAGGCAGAACATGTAGGCGATGAACAATGATGGACCTTGCGGGGTCCCGCGCTGCTTCTGGCGCTTGACGAAGTACATGGCTAGCAAGGGGAATACGATCAGGGTGCCCCAATAGAGCCAATGGGGCAGCACGAAATTCAGACTTGGCATCGAGGCCTCGGTAAGAGTGGGCTAAGGCAAAGAGACGATTGGAAAGAGCCTTTTCGACCCCCGTCGAAGGAGGCATCGAAAGTGCCTCCTTCCGCTTTTTTCGATCAGATCGAGCAGACCTCAAAGATCGAGCTTTTGGCCCTGGTACATCTCGGGGGTGACGTAACCGAAGCTCGGAGATTCCATGACTTCAAGCTGCGCCTTGAAAATGCGCGCCGCGTCCTTGTCCTTGTTGGCCCATTTGAACCAGATCGGGACCGCGACTTTCTGGAATTCCTCAAGATCTTCCGCTGGAAGGCGATTGATCTGAACACCTGCCTTCTCGAACTTGCCCCAGGCGTCCATGTCGGCCTTCTGAATCGCGCCATGGTGGAGGGCCGAATAGGCCTCGATCTCGTTCTCTACCCAGAGCTGCATCTTCGGCGACAGCTTGTTCCAGTGGTTCAGGCCGACGCAGAAGTCCATCAGGTCGACCGGCTGATAGATCGACTCCAGGCCGGGGGGACCCATCCAGATGTATTTCGCGACCTGTTGGAAGCCGAGGTCCCAGTTGACCGCGGGGCCGGTGTAGTCGGCCGCCTCGATTGTGCCCTTCTCAAGGGCCGAAAACACTTCGCCGCCCGGCAGCAGGGTTGTCTTCGCGCCGATCGCGGCAAAGCCCTCGGCGATCATGCCGCCCGGCACGCGCAGCTTCAGATCCTTGAAATCCTCGATCGACCGGATCGGCTTTTTGGAGTGAATGATATTGGGACCGTGGTGAATGCGACCGACATACATCAGCCCCTGCTTGGCAAATACGTCACGCGCAAGCTTCAGTCCGCCATTGCCGTAGAAGAAAACGTCCCATTCATGGGGATAGCGCAGCCCCATCAGATAAGACGACAGGAATGCCGTGGCAGGCACCTTGCCGGCCCAATAGAGCGTGAACGAGTTCATCGCTTCGAGCACGCCGTTTTTCACGCCGTCCAGCAGCTCGAAATCGCCAACAACCTCCTTCGCGGCGAATGGCTTGAACTCGAGTTCGCCACCGGTCTTTTCCTTGATGGTACCGCACCACTGCTTGAACGTGGCCAGCCCCACACCGGCCGGCCATGAGGTCTGCACCTTCCATGTCGTCGTCTCGGCAGCTTCGGCGTCGCGAATGTAGGGCGCGGCGACGGCAGCCGTGCCGGCCGCGACAAGAAACTTGCGACGGGTGGTCTTTGGCTTGGTGGTTCCGTGGGTCATGGCATCCTCCCTTATGGTCGCCGTATTCCGCCCTTATGGGCGGTTTCTCTTGCCGCTTAAGACTAGGATCAGCGGCTATTCACGGCTTCCACGGACGATGGCGGCTGAGCAAAATCGGCCCAGCCGGGCGGTGCTCACTTCCTCGCGAAGTCCGGAGACCTCTCGTCCCGCGCCGTTTCGACCATGCTAGGGTCGACTGGCGGGCCGGGACAAGCCAACGCGAATTGCAGGATTTACAACCTTAGTCTAAGCGCGCTTATTTTCGCCGTTGCTACAGGCAGTTGCGCACACCCCCGCAGGAGACCACTCTGTGAAGAACATCCGCGCCACGCTCGCGACCGTTTGGCGAATCGCCATCCCCTATTTCCGATCGGAGGACAAATGGGCCGGCCGCGGCCTGCTCGCCGCCGTGATCGCGATGGAGCTGGCGCTGGTCGCGATCAACGTCCTCGTCAATCAGTGGCAGAACCGGTTCTACAGTGCACTCCAGGCCTACGATCTGGAGGAGTTCGTCAAGGAGATATGGATTTTCCTCGGCCTCGCCTTCACCTTCGTCGCATTGGCGGTCTACAAGCTCTACCTGAACCAGTGGCTGCAGATCCGCTGGCGGCGGTGGCTGACGCGACACTATCTCGGCGAATGGCTCGACGGCGCCACGCACTATCGCATGCAGCTCAGGGGCGAGGCCGCCGACAACCCGGACCAGCGTATCACCGAGGACGTCAAGACGTTCGTCGAGCAGACGCTCACCATCGGCCTGGGTTTGCTGTCGTCGATCGTGACGCTGGCCTCGTTCATCGTCATCCTTTGGGGCCTGTCCAACAAGGCGCCCCTGCACATCTACGGCACCGATCTCGTCGTCCCCGGTTTTCTGGTCTGGTGCGCGCTGGTTTATGCGATCCTGGGCACGGCCTTGACGCACTGGATCGGCGTACCGCTCGTCAATCTCAATTTCGAGCAGCAGCGGTTCGAAGCCGATTTCCGCTTCAACCTGGTCCGGGTGCGCGAAAATTCCGAGCAGATCGCGCTGTTGAAGGGCGAAGCGGCCGAGCGCGGGCGCCTGTTGCACCGCTTCGGATTCGTCATCAGCAACTGGTACGCGATCATGAGCCGGACCAAGCGCCTCACGGCGTTCACGGCGAGCTATCAGCAGGCGGCGGTGGTCTTCCCCTATGTGATGGTGGCGCCCGCCTTCTTCGCCAAGAGGATCCAGCTCGGCGACATGATGCAGACCGGCTCGGCGTTCGGCAGCGTGCAGGATGCGCTGTCGTTCTTCGTCACGGCCTATCGCTCGCTCGCCGAATGGCGCGCGGTGGTCGCCCGTCTCGACGGCTTCGAGATGTCGGTCGGCGCGGCCGCCAACATCGCGGCGCACGAGCCGACCATCGGCGTGGTGCGATCCGGCGCAAGCAAGGCGGTCGCGCTCCAGCACTTGCTGGTGAAGCTGCCGAACGGCGCACCTCTGGTCACGGCCGATGCTTTCACGATCCAGCCGTCTGAGCGGGTGCTGGTGACCGGGCCGTCGGGCTCCGGCAAGTCGACGCTATTCCGCGCCGTCGCCGGCATTTGGCCGTTCGGCACCGGAACGATTTCCATCCCCGAGAAGGCCCGGCTGATGATGCTGCCGCAGCGGCCGTATTTCCCGGTCGGCCCGCTCGGGGACGCCGTGATCTACCCCGCCGAGCACGGCACGATCGCGCCGGACAAGATCAAGGAGGCGCTAACGGCGGTCGGCATGCCGCGGCTGTCGAGACGGCTCGACGAGGAAGGCCACTGGAACCGGACGCTGTCACTGGGCGAGCAGCAGCGCCTGGGGCTGGCTCGCGCGCTGCTGCATGCGCCGGACTATCTGTTCCTCGACGAGGCCACCGCCTCGCTCGACGAGCTGTCCGAGGCCCGGCTTTACCGGTTGCTGGCCGAGAAGCTGCCGCAGGCGACCATCGTCTCGATCGGGCACCGTTCGACGCTCGACGCTTTCCACACGCGCAAAGTGGCGATGGTGGAAAGCGGTGAGCTCCACGTTCTCGGCAGCAGCGGCGAGCCGGTCGAGGCGGAGCCGACCGCCGCGCGCTGAGAGTTGGGGCGCTGAAGCTTCCACGTCGTCATACCCGGGCATAGCCGTCCAAGGGACGGCGTCGCTTACGCTCGCCTGTGTCCCCGGCATCCACGTTCTTTGCGCGGCTACGTGGATGGCCGAGACAAGCCTGGCCATGACGAGTGTGCAACTGATACCCCCAAAGCAAAAAGGCGGCAGGTTGTCCTGCCGCCCTTTCAGCCAAGTCTCGGGAAGAAACTTACTTCAAGTTGGTCATCGCCGTCAGGTCGAACGACAGCTTGGCGATACCGGCCGCGCCGCACCAGTTGGAGCCGACGCCCGAAGGATTGATCGGGGTCAGGTCGGTACCGGAGCTCGCAGTGATGTTGCCGCGCGCGGAGAAGTCGCTGGTGAAGGCGTTGCAGTTACCCTTGGAAAGATCGGTGTCGGAGTAACGCAGGTCCAGCGTGAACACCTTGTAGGTGAAGCCGATGCCGATGTTCCAGGTGTTGTAGTCGGCATATTTGATCCCGTTCGGGAAGGCAGCCGTGCCGTAGAAGCTGTCGGACGTGCCCAGCCACTGACGGCCGAACTCACCCGAGACATACA
This sequence comes from Bradyrhizobium sp. ISRA430, assembly GCF_029909975.1. Lineage (NCBI taxonomy): Bacteria > Pseudomonadati > Pseudomonadota > Alphaproteobacteria > Hyphomicrobiales > Nitrobacteraceae > Bradyrhizobium > Bradyrhizobium sp. ISRA430. Next base: position 6,514,795 of record NZ_CP094516.1, on the reverse strand, counting down.
TGCCGACGCCGCTCGAACCGAAGATCGTGCTGGGCGCGATGTACTTGCCGGTAATCGAGGTGTAGTTGCCCCAGGCGCCCGAGTTCAGGTAGCTCGGAGTGTAATATTCGTTGACGCCGAATGCCCAGTTGTCATTCACCGTGTAGGTCATCTTGCCGTAGACTTCGAAGAAGCTCAGGTCCTTCTTGATCACGTTGCCGTTGATCAGGGCCTGCGAAGCGCACTCGGCGCCCTGGAAGTTACCCGCGAAGTCGAAGCCGTTGCCGCCGAAGAAGCAGCTCCCACCCGGATACAGGTAACCCCAGACACCGATGTCGAAGGCGAAGGCGCCGAAGGTCGGACGGATACCGCCATAGACGTCAATCTCGGCCGCGGCGCGGTTCGGGAAGGAGATGCTCTCACCGGACACGCCGACGTAGAGCTGGAGGTCCTTGGTGACGTTGTAACGCGGCTCGAAATAGGCCGTGACCGACGGCTTGTGGTTCGACTGCGTAATACCGCGGAAGATGTAGTCGTTCATGATGCCGCCGCCGAAGGCGACGTCCCACGGTTCAAAGGCAGGCGGCGGCGGAGCCTTCAATGCCTTCACCGGCAGATCTGCCGCCAGAGCCGAACCCGTCACCATTGCCAGCGCCGTTGCCAACAAAGTCACTTTTTTCATTACGATCCCCATCACCAGTCTTAAGCCCCGTCAGGTCCGAAAGCCCCCAAGGGCGCGATACCTGACCGAAAAATGACAGTCACAATCTGGAGCGGGGGCAATTAACCCGGAAGCAAAAATCACGGGCAACTGCTGACTTTTTGGGCGTTCAAGCCTTTCCACGAAAGGTTGTTGCGATGTGTTGCACCCCGAACACAGCTTTTGCATTCCGCCCTGCGTCCGGTCCCGTGGGGTTACGGACATCGCGAAGCTGTGGGGACTTAAGGTCACGGATCAACCAGGAGCATGATTCGGCGCCGCTCCCTGCGATGCGAAAAGGCCGCAGCGTTGGCTGCGGCCTTCCTGTCTGCACGTCGTTCCGGAGGATACGGGACGGACTACCCCTGACCTTCGGCCGGCGTCGAATCCCCTGACGAAGGCATCGCCCAGCTTGTTTCCGGTGCGGGCTCGGGAGCCGGAGCCTCCGTGGGTGGCGGCGCCTTCGGAGTCGGAGCAGCCTTCGCGCGCTTCTTGGGCGCAGCTTTCTTCGCGGCCTTCTTGGCAGTCTTCTTTGCCGCCTTCGGGGCGGCCTTCCTGGCCGATTTCTTTGCAGACTTCTTCGCTGATTTCTTGGCGGCTTTCTTCGTCGCCCTCTTCGCGGTCTTCTTCTTCGCCGCTACAACCTTCTTAGCCTTTTTGGCCTTCTTGCTTTTCTTCTTCTTCGCCTTCGCCATCGTGGTCCTCCTGTTGCCGCCGAACAATGGTCGATCGGGCGTCTTCAGTCGTCACCTCGGGACGCAGCGCCGCTCGACTAGTTCAATGCCGGCCGCGAACCGCCCGTAGCCCAATCGAGAAGCTCAATCGTGTGCACGACCGGAACTGACGTGCCGCTGGCAATCTGCACCATGCAGCCGATATTGCCCGCGGCAATCATGTCCGGCTTGACGCTCGCGATGTTGGCGACCTTGCGATCGCGCAACCTGCCCGCAAGGTCGGGCTGGAGAATGTTGTAGGTCCCCGCCGAACCGCAACACAAGTGGCTCTCCGGCACATCTTTCACCACGAATCCATTCTTGGAAAGCAATTCTTTCGGAAGTCCAGTGATTTTCTGGCCGTGCTGCAATGAACAAGCGGAGTGATAGGCGACGACGATGTTGTCAGCTCGCATGGTCGGCGCGAGGCCGAGGCCGGCGACGTACTCAGTGATGTCCTTGGCCAGCGCGGAGATCTGCGCCGCGTCGGCAGCGAAGTCGCGATCCTCGCGCAGGAGATAGCCGTAGTCCTTGATGACGGTGCCGCAACCGGACGTCGTCACCAGGATGGCGTCGAGCCCCTCCCCCGTCGCTTCCGCGCGCCATGCCGCGACGTTGGCTCGGGCGCGGGCGAGCGCATCGTCGTCGCGGCCGAGATGATGGGTCAATGCGCCGCAGCACTGCTCGTCCTTGACCAGGACGACCTCGATGCCGTGCCGGGTCAAAAGGTTGATGGCGGCCTGGTTGATGCGTGGCGCCAGCACTTGCTGCGCGCAGCCCTGCAACAGCGCGACCCGGCCCCGTTTCTTGCCAAGAGGCGCGAACACGCTGCCGGCGGCAGGGCCCGGCGACGGCAGGCGGTTCGGGGCCAGCGCCAGCATCGCCTGGATCCGCTGGATCAGTCCCGGCGTGGGCGACGGCCGCGGGGTCGGCAGGAGCACTGTGAAGGGGCGCGCCAGCCGGGCCAGCCACATGCTGGCGCGGAAGCGCTGCGGGTCCGGCAGGACAAAGGCGAGCACCGCGCGCAACAGCCGCTCGGCCAGCGGCCTCTGGTAGCGCTGCTCGATCCTGACCCGGGCCTGGTCGACCAGGTGCATGTAGTGCACCCCGGACGGACAGGTGGTCATGCAGGCGAGGCACGACAGGCAGCGGTCGATATGCTTGACCACCTCCGCCGTCGGCGCCAAGTCCTTCTCCAGCATCTCCTTCATCAGGTAGATGCGGCCGCGCGGGCTATCGAGTTCGTCGCCGAGCAGCACATAGGTCGGACAGGTCGCGGTGCAGAAGCCGCAATGGACGCAGGCGCGCAGGATCTTGTCGGCTTCCGCAATGTCGGGGTCGGCGAGCTGCGCGAGTGAGAATTCGGTCTTCATGCTGCAGCGCCCCGCGTCAGCCGTCCACGGTTGAGGATGACTTTCGGATCAAAGCTGGCGCGGACCCGCTCGCTCAGGGCCGCGATGCCTGCCGGTTGCGGATGGAACACGTCGACATTGCGCCTGACGTCGTCGGCCGCCCGGACCAGCGTGGCGTGCCCGCCGAAGGCATTGACGCGGTGACGCACGATCGGCGCGTGCGCATCGCCCTTGGGCGGCAGCGCCGCCCAGATCAGCCCACCGCCCCAGTCGTAGATCACGTCGCCACCGGTCTCGCGCCCCAATTGCGCGCCGAGCGCGCCCCCCGATGCCGGCGGGCAGACGATCCGCCAGACCGGCCAGGCGCCGAGCGTGCCATCTGCCGCGAACGGCAGGACGTCGCGGATCGTGGCCCACAGCGCCGAGGACGCCGCATCCTCAACGAGGGTCGCGGCTCCAAACGGCGCCAGCAACTCGCGCAGCGAGCCTGCGCGGTGAACGGCAGAGGCCTTGATGCCCTCGAGCCGCAGCACGGTCAGCGGCTCGCCCTGGCTCGCAATGTCGCCAAGCCCTTCTGTCCTGCCGCGGAACGCCGATTTCGGCAGATGCGCTGCACCGGAGACGTCATAGGGCGAGCCGAGCGCCGCGGTCATGGCCTTGTTGGCGGCGGCATCGTCGAGCCCGCGCAACAACAAGGTCCGCTCGGCCTCCGGCTTCGGCATGACCTTGAGCGTGACCTCGGTCATGACGGACAGCGTGCCCCAGGAGCCCGCGAGCAGCTTGCAGAGATCGTAGCCGGTGACGTTCTTCACCACCTTGCCGCCGGTCTTGAAGCTGTCGCCGAAGCCGGAGACGGCGTGCGCCCCCAACAGGTGATCGCGCGCCCCGCCTGCCCTGATGCGGCGCGGGCCGGCGAGGCCCGTGGCGATCATCCCGCCGATGGTGCCAAGCGCCGGCGTGCCGAGGAGCGGGGCCGTGTTCATCGGCTCGAAGGCGAATTGCTGGTTCTTGGAATCGATCAGCGACAGCACGTCGGCGACCGGCGCACCGGCGGCAAGCGTGATGATCAGCTCGTTGGGCTCATAGGAGGTCACCGCGCTCAGCGCGGACACATCGAGCACGGCATTGGTCGCCATCGTGTGCCCGATGGCGCGCTTGGTGCCATGACCGATGATCTCGAGCGGCTGCTCGTTGGCAATCGCCGCGCGCACCGCCTCTTCGACGTCTTTGGCGTCTCTGACCTTGAGCGTATCCACGGGAAAAGGCGGTAGCGAAATTTACGTCGGAAATCAATTCGACGCATGGCAACAGGGCCTCGGAGCGTTGCGGCTGGGGTGGTGCCGCCCCTCATCCTGAGGAGCTCGCGGAACAGGGCTCTCGAAGGATGAAGGCCGAACTGCAACCACCGGGCTTTCGTGGTTCGAGATGACCGCGGAGCCTTTCATCGGGCCGCGCTTCGCGCGGGACCCGTTGGCGGCCTCCTCACCGTGGGGATCTGGATGGTAACCCGCATTGGCCCTGGCTGGGACATTCGCACTTCGATCAACATCGAATCATTGACGCGCAGACTTCGCTATCTGTCGAACTGTCCCTTGCGGGTTGCCGGGTTCGCCACGCCCGCGGGGTCCTGCAAGCGAGGAGTTCCACCATGAGCCAACAGACAATGAACACCATCCACGACGTGACCAGCGGCGGCGGCCTTCTGGTCGTGGCGCAATGGGAAGCGAAGACCGAGGAGGCCGACCGGGTCGCCGGGATCTTGCGCAGCTTCCTCCCGGAGGCGCAACGCGAGGAAGGCGTGAAACTGTTCCTGATCTCGCGCGCCAAGGACAATCCGGCCCAGTTCCTGTTCTACGAACTGTTCCGCGACGAGGCGGCCTTCAAGGCCCACCAGGAGAGCGCGCATTTCAAAACCTACATCGCCGGCGAAGCGCTGCCGCTGCTGGCGAAGCGGGAGCGGACTCAATACGGGCTGCTATAAGTGCCTTGGAGGGAAGAGCTTGCGTCGCGAGCCCTTCCCTCCGCAGATCCCCTAGAATCGCGGGATGTCCGGAAACGCCAGCTTGCCTGCATGGACATGCATGCGGCCGAGCTCGGCGCAGCGATGCAGGGTCGGAAACACCTTGCCGGGGTTGAGCAGACCCTGCGCGTCGAAGGCGCATTTCAGCCGCTGCTGCTGGTTGAGGTCGATCTCGGTGAACATGTCGCCCATAAGGTCGCGCTTCTCGATGCCGACGCCGTGCTCGCCGGTGAGCACGCCGCCAAACTCGACACAGGCGCGCAGGATGTCGGCGCCGAAGGCCTCGGCGCGCTCGATCTCGCCCGGCTTGTTGGCATCGTAGAGGATCAGGGGATGCAGATTGCCATCGCCGGCGTGGAATACGTTGGCGCAGCCGAGCTGGTATTTTTCCGAGAGCTCCCGGATCCGCGCTAAGGCCTTTGGAAGCGCGCCGCGCGGGATGGTGCCGTCCATGCAGAGATAGTCGGGCGAGATGCGGCCGACGGCCGGGAATGCCGCTTTCCGGCCCGCCCAGAACAGGTTGCGCTCTGCCTCCGAGGTCGAGATCTGGCAGGTGGTCGAGCCGCAAGCGTTGGCGATCGCCTCGACGCGGCCGATCAATTCGTCGACCTCGATGGACGGGCCGTCGAGCTCGATGATGAGCAGCGCCTCGACATCGAGCGGATAGCCGGCATGGACGAAGGCCTCCGCGGCGTGGATTGCGGGCTTGTCCATCATCTCCATGCCGCCGGGGATGATGCCGGCGCCGATGATCCGCGCCACGCATTCGCCGGCCGCCTCGACCTGCGCAAAGCCGACCATCAGCGCGCGCGCCGTCTCCGGCTTTTGCAGGATGCGCACCGTGATCTCGGTGATGACGCCGAGCAGCCCTTCGGAGCCGGTGATGACGCCCATCAGATCGTAGCCGGGATTTTCCGCCGACTTGCCGCCGATGCGCAGGATCTCGCCGCTCATCAACACGATCTCACAGCCGAGCACGTTGTTGGTGGTCATGCCGTATTTCAGGCAGTGCACGCCGCCGGAATTCTCCGCGACGTTGCCGCCGATCGAGCAGGCGATCTGCGACGACGGATCGGGCGCATAGTAGAAGCCGGCATGCGCGACCGCCTGGCTGATTGCCAGATTGGTGACGCCGGGCTCGGTGACGACGACGCGATTGTCGAAATCGATCTCGCGGATGCGTTTGAACTTGCCGAGGCCAAGCAGCACGCCGTCCTCGAGCGGCAGCGCGCCACCGGACAGCGAAGTGCCGGAGCCGCGCGGCACCACCTTGAGGCCGTGGGCTGCACAATATTTCAGGATCTGCGAGACCTGCTCGGTCGTATCCGGCAGCACCACCACCATCGGCGGCTGCCGATAGGCGGTCAGGCCGTCGGATTCATAGGCCCGCATCTCGGCGGTGCTGTCGATCACGCCCTCGCCGGGGACGATTGCGCGCAGCGCGGCAACGATCTCCGCGCGTCGCGCGAGCACGGCCTGGTCGGCTGCCGGCATCATGATGGCCATTGGACGTTCCTTCCGGCTCCGCGCCGTACGATCGATTTATCGGGACAAATCAAGCACGTCCGCGGTGTTTTGGGTAGGCCATCCGAAAGTTGGATCGGCAATTGCGACCGAGTTCGCTCTGAGACAAGTAGGGAACCGTGAAACCTGTCATGGTTTCGTGGCTTGTCCAAGCCGCACGGGCCATGCCAAAACCGGAAAGGCCCCGACGACGCCGACCAGCCATGAGCCCCACCACAGGGAAGAGACGAAGAGCACGCGATGAAAAAATTGACTTTTGGCGCACTGCTGACCCTCACCGTGACTGCCACTGCGCCCGCCGCGATGGCGCAGGATGCCGCGGCCGGCAAGACATCGTTCAACAAATGCTTGGCCTGCCACGCGATCGGCGAAGGCGCCAAGAACAAGGTCGGCCCCGAGCTCAACGGCCTCGACGGCCGCAAGTCGGGCACCGCGCCCGACTACAACTATTCGGATGCGAACAAGAATTCCGGCATCACATGGGGTGAGGCGCAGTTCAAGGAGTACATCAAGGATCCCAAGGCCAAGATCCCCGGCACCAAGATGGCGTTCGCCGGCATCAAGAACGAGAAGGAGATCAACGATCTCTGGGCCTATGTGTCGCAGTTCGACAAGGACGGCAAAATCAAGAAGTAGCTGAGGTAGCGAGGCGGCCGCTAATCGGCGGCCGCCTGCATCGCGACAATTGCACCGATCATCGTCTCGATTTCCCTCTTCACGAGATCCGGCACCGCGTTCTGCACCATGTGGCCGAGACCGGGCAGCACGATCAGCTTCGCATTCGGCACCATCGCGGCGAACGGGCGCGCGTGGATGTTGGTCGACACGGTCTTGTCTGGCTCGCCGGCGATGATCACGGTCGGCGCCGAGATCTCACGATAACGCGGGGCTTGCGCGGCCACCGACGCCTTCAGCGTCACCAGATCGACGGCATTGGCGATGAACTCGCGCGGGCGCAGCAGCAGCGGGGTCGCGGAATCCCTGACAAAGCCGTCCGGCATCACCTGCGGCAGGAAGACGTTGCGCGCACCGGAATCGGCCAGGACATAGCCGAGCGGCAGCGTGATGGTGTAGGCGAGCAGCGGCCCGATCACCGGCATTGCGATCAGCTCGTTGTAGCGGCCGACGCCGCCGCGCCAGGGATGGGTCACCGGCGCCAGCATGACGAGGCCGGCGACGCGCTGCGGATGATCGAGCGCGAGGCGGGCGCCGAGCGCTCCGCTCCATGAATGCACCACGAAGATCGCGCGCGCGATGCCGAGCCTTGCCAGCGCCTCGTCGATCATCCGGGCCTGGATCTCCGGCGTCGAATCCCGCCGCCGCGCCCGCGTGCTCCAGCCGTGGCCGGGACGGTCGATCAGGATGACGCGATGGTCCTTCGCCAGGAGATCGCCGAGCGGGCGCCGCATCGCTTCGAGATTGGAGCTCGCCCCGTGCAGCATCACGATCGGCGGGCCGGCATCGCGCGGGCCGATATCGACGACGTGAAGCGTCGCACCGTCGACCTCGACCATCCGGCCCTGGGGCGGAAAGGCGCGCTGCACGGCGAGGACGCCGGCTTGCGTGGCGAGCGCCAGCACGGCCAGCGCCACCACGACTGAAAGCACGATCATGAAGAGATTCCGGGCAATCTTGGGCACATGGCAGCTACGGGTCTTGGACGCGGCAGTTTCGCTCCGAGTGGCCGGCGACCTCCACACGAAATACCGGGCCTGTGGATATGTGCAAAATTGCCGCCGGGAAAAAACCAATAGAATCAGAGGTCTTCGGCGCCCGCGCGCAAGCCTCGGGACAGCTTCATGCGTCCGTCATGGCGACTTCCATATAATCGCCACGGTCGGTTCGGCCATCTAGCGACGGATGGGCGCCGATCCTCCTCGCAATCCACAGGGACGCGGGAAAGACCGGCAGGATTGTCATGGTTTGAACCGGAGGATTTTCGATGAGCGTTAGATCAAACGACACCGCGATCGACGAGATCGTCGCGAGCTGCAACGGCGACCTGCGCGGCGCGGTCCGGGCGCTTCTCCTGATCAACGAACATCTCGAGGCGGAGCTTGCAAAACTCTATGCCGCAGCCGCCGATCGCAGCCTCGCCGAACGTGGCACCAGCGTCCTGCACTAGACCGTACAATCGGGCTAGTTCGTACTGTCCTCGTCCTTTTCGTCGTCGGGAGTGACCGCGGGGCAGGCACGAATGGTCGAGCGCGCAAGCTTGGCGTCGGCCTTGGACGTGTACGGACCGTCTCCGAACCAGATGTCGCCTGCGATGACCGGGTTACTGGTCACGATGTCGCATTTGCCGGTGGCGCGGTTACCGACCACCCAGAACAAACCGTCGGCCAGACCTGCCATGCCTGACGCCAGCAGCAACGCACCTGCCAAGATGAAACGATTCATGGCTTTTGCTCCCGCCATGGACGTACGCCCGCGGCGTCAGCAACAATAGTCCTGACGAAGCGCACCCTGGAATCGTAGTTAACGCCCGCGCGCCGCAATCGCTCGAGAACGGCTCGATTTGTCGGCTAGATGTCGCGACCCTCGACTTTTTCGGTCAGCGCCTTGACCTGCTCAGGGACCTTGTCGAGGTGCGGATTGATCGCGAGCGCTTTGCGATAGGCATCGAGCGCGCGCTTCTCGTCGCCGATCTCCTGCATGATCATGCCGAGGCCCGCGAGCGCGCCGAAATGGCGGGGCTCCCGCATCAGCACCTGCTGGATGTCGGCGAGCGAACGGCCGTAGTCGTTCTGCATGTAGTACAGCGTGGCGCGCCGGTTCCAGGCCTCGATATAGTCGGGCCTGAGCTTGATGACGGCATCCAGCAGCTTGATCGCAACGTCGATCTTTTGTGCGTCCACCGCGGCCTTGGCCCGGGTCATCAACAAAGCGGCAGTGTCGCTCGGGGTCTGCAGCCAGATGGCCCAGATCCGCGCTTCGACATGCTTGGCGCTGACATCGTCGGGGGCGGCCTTCAGTGCGCCGAACAGGAAATCGAGATTCTTGCCGCGGTCGACCTTGGGAAGCTTCGCCGGCGCTTCAGGGAGCTTCTTCTGCTTTCCGGGCGGGCCGACCAGATCATCCTGCGCGACGGCGGGAGCGAGAATGGCGGTTCCGGCCAGAACGGCGGCCAGACACAAGGTACGTGCGAACGAGAATCTCACAGCCATGGTGAAAGTGTAAACGCGCAAAGCCGCCCTTGCATAGCAAGGACGGCGTCAAAGTCCTGTGAGACCGGGTCTTGCGGGGCGCGCGGAAAGCGCGTCCGGGGCAAAATCAGCCCTGGCGCGCCTTGAAGCGGCGCTGCACCTTGTTGATCACATAAACCCGGCCCTTGCGGCGAACCAGGCGGTTGGCGCGGTGGCGACCGCGCAGCGATTTCAGCGAGTTACGGACCTTCATGGCAGAATCCTGAACGTTCGAAAGGCCGTTTTCGGCACTACCGTTTCGGCACGCGCGAATGTGGCAAAATGGGATTTTTCCCGCCGGCGGGCCGACCGCCCGGGACGGGGCGGTTTCTAAGCCATGGCGGGACCGGATGTCAATGCGATCGGCCCGCCGGCGAGTGATTAACGGGGGAATTGGGCTGAAACGGCCCCAATCGGCCCGCCCACGGCCGAAAACGCGACCAGCTTCGGCGTCCCGAACCGACGCTTGCCAAATTCGTTATATCATATAATCAATTTGCGACCTCGGGAGGAAACCAATGCCGAAATTGAAGCTGCCCAATATCGACGACGTTGTGGCGATCGACATCCACACTCACGCCGAGGAGCCCTGCGGTTGCCATCCCGATGACGGCTATGACGACTTCCAGGCGCAGATGGCGGAGTATTTCAAATCGCCAAACAAGCATCCGCCGACCGTGCCGGAGACCGCGGCCTATTACCGCTCCAAGAACATCGCCGCCGTGATCTTCCCGGTCGACGCCGAGCGCGAGACCGGCTTCCGCCGCTACAACAACTACGAGATGCTGGAGGTCGCCTCCGACCATCTCGACGTCCTCATTCCCTTCGTCTCGATCGACCCGCACAAGGGCAAGCTCGGCGCGCGCGAGGCGCGCAAGCTGATCGAGGAGTACGGCGTCCGCGGCTTCAAATTCCATCCGACCATGCAGGGCTTCTACGCCAACGACCGCATGGCCTATGCGCTCTATGAAGAGATCAACAATGGCGGCGCAATCGCGCTGTTCCACACCGGCCAGACCGGCGTCGGCTCTGGCATGCCCGGCGGGATGGGCATGCGGCTGAAATACTCCAACCCGATGTACATGGATGACGTCGCGGCGGATTTCCCCGACCTCAAGATCATCCTCGCCCACCCCTCCTTTCCCTGGCAGGAGGAAGCGCTCTCGGTCGCGACCCACAAGCCGAACGTCTATATCGACCTGTCCGGCTGGTCGCCGAAATATTTCCCGCCGATCCTGGTGCGCTATATCAACTCGATCCTTCAGGATAAGATGCTGTTCGGCTCGGACTGGCCGGTGATCACGCCGGACCGCTGGCTGTCGGACTTCTCCAAGATCGACATCCGCGACGAGATCCGGCCGAAGGTGCTCAAGGCCAACGCGCGCAAGCTGTTGGGGATCTAACGAAGGAGTCAACGTGACGATCAAAGCCGTCGTCTTCGACGCCTACGGAACGCTCTACGACATCCAGTCGGTCGCGGAGGTCACCGAAGATGCGTTTCCGGGCTACGGCGAGATCATCACGCAAATCTGGCGCATCAAGCAGCTCGAATATACCTGGTTGCGCTCGCTGATGCGGCGCTACCAGGATTTTACCGCGGTCACACGCGACTCGCTCGCCTATACGCTGCGCGTGCTCGGCCTCGCCTACGACAGCGAGGCGTTCGAGCGCGTGATCGAGAAGTACCTGCATCTCGACCTCTATCCGGATGCGGCGGCCGCGCTTGCAGCGCTCAAGCCGTGCAAGCTCGCCATCCTCTCCAACGGCAGCCCGGACATGCTGGGCGCGCTGGTGCGCAACTCCGGCCTCGACCGGCTGCTCGATGCCACGATCAGCGTCGACGCGAAGAAGATCTTCAAGCCGAGCCCGGCGGCCTATGAGCTGATCGGCGAGACGCTCGGCACCGAGCCGGGCGAGGTGCTGTTCGTCTCATCCAACCCGTGGGATGTGGCGGGCGCGAAGGCGTTCGGGCTGAACGTCGCCTGGATCGAACGGGTGACGCCCGAGGCCATGGCGCTGGCTTGCGTCGAGAACGAACTCGTGGCACCGCTCACCATGTTCAAGGCGATCCGGACCCAGATGGATGAGCTTGGGTTTGCGCCGGATCACCGCATCCGCGCGCTTTCCGAGCTGCCCGGGATCGCTGCCCGCCGGTAAGTTCGGAATGAGCAGTCTGGAATGAGCCTTCAATCCGTTCGCGCCTTCTTCGCCGAGAAGGCCCCCGATATCGCCGTCATCGAATCCCCGATCAGCTCCGCAACGGTGGCGCTGGCCGCCGAAGCCTATGGCGTCGAGCCCGGACGGATCGCCAAGACACTGTCCTTGCGGATTGGCGAGCGCGTGATCCTGATCGTCGCCGCCGGCACGTCGCGTATGGACAACAAGAAGGTCAAAGCGCAGTTCGGCGGCAAGCCGAAGATGCTGGGGCTGGAAGAGGTCGCCGACATCACCGGCCACGAGGTCGGCGGCGTCTGCCCGTTCGGGCTGAAGGCACCGCTGCCGGTCTATTGCGATATCTCGCTGAAAGCGTTCGACGTCGTGGTGCCGGCCGCGGGCTCGACCCATAGCGCGGTTCGCATCACGCCCGACCGGATGGCCGAGCTGGTCGCGGCTGAATGGGTCGACGTCTGCGAGCACCGACCCTAGAGGCCTCTAGTCATCCTCATCGTAATAAGATCGTGGCGCCGGCGGAGGCGCACTATTGTAGTTATTATAGCGCGGCTGCGGCGCGGCGCGATTGCGCGGTACCGGCTGCTGCGGCTGGGTCTGGTTGTTGGACTGGAACACCGCCCGACATGCACTCGAGAGCTGCTGCGTGTTCTGCTGCAGGCAGGCCACGATGCGGTTCGTGTCCGGAATCTGGTCGCTGCACAGGCGCCACACATCGGGCGTGCAGGCCATCTGCTGTTCCATTGTGCCGCGATATTCTTGTGCGAATGCTGCGCCCTGCGCGACGATGCCGCCGATCGCAAGCGCCACACCCAGCGCCATCCGCTCTGTTCGCATGTCCCGATCCTTCCCGATTCCCTCAAATAGTCTTCAATCAATGAGGCGCGGGCAGGTTCTGGACCAACAACAAAACGTGAAAGCGCCGTTGGAACCTATTCCACCCGACCGATCTTCTTGACCGCCGCAATCAGCCGCGCGCTGTCGGTTGCCACGAACTGTGTGAAGGCCGGCGCGTCCTGATAGGCGACGAGACTGCCCGAGGCCTCGAACGACTTGAGTACGTCCGGGCGCGTCATCACCTGCGCCATCGCCTCGCGCAGCCGGGTCGCGATCGGCGCCGGCAGCGCGCTCTGCGCGAACAGGCCGGCCCAGATGTACATCTCGACATCCCTGTAGCCGAGCTCCTGGAAGGTCGGCACATCGGGAAAGCTGGCGATACGCTGCGCGCCGCAATTGCCAAGGACGCGCAGCTTGCCGTCGTCGACCTGCGGCTTCAGCGTGCCGGGCGCGGCCGCGATCGCCTGCACGGTGCCGCCGAGGATCGCGGTCAGTGCGGGCCCTGCGCCGCGAAACGGCACGTGCAGCAGCTTGATCCCGGCGCTGTTTGTGAACATCTCCATCGCCACGTGCAATGTGCCGTAAGGACCGGACGAGCCATAGGTGATCTGGCCCGGGCGCTTCTTCGCATCCTCGACAAAATCGTGCGCAGTCTTCCACGGCGCGGAGGCCGGCACAGCGAGCAGCGTCGGATCGGCAAGCACGCGCGCGATCGGCATGAACTGCGAGACTTCATAAGCGACGGGACGGTCGAACAGCCGGTCGGCTTCCGGCAACACTGCGAGCGAGGACAGCGTCATCAGCAGGGTATAGCCGTCGGGCTCTGCGCGGGCGGCCGCAGCATTGCCGACCGATCCGCCGCCGCCTCCGGCGCGGTTGTCGACGATGACCGGCTTGCCCAGGATTCTTTCCAGCGCCATGGCCACCGGGCGCGCGGCAAGATCGGCCTGGCCGCCGGCCGGGAACGGCACGATCATGGTGATGTTGCGCGATGGATAGGCTTGGGCGAGAGCCGGACGCGAGATCACAGTCTGTGCAAGCGGCAATGCTGCGGCGGCGCGCAGCAAGTCACGGCGGTTCATCGGCGGCTCCCCCAATATGATTTTGTTATTGGGGGGAGAGTAGCGGCTCTCGCCGAGTCGGCAAAGTGGCTTGTGAGGAAATGCCGTCTCAACAGTCTCCGTCATTGCGAGCGTAGCGAAACAACCGCAGGGACCGATTGGATTGCTTCGCTTCGCTCGCAATGACGAGCCCGATGATACAGCGTCCGCTCTACAACGCCTTCCCCCCTTTCCTCGCCCGCCGCTTGCAGGTGCCCGGCAGTTTCGCCGCGAGAAAATCGCCGAGCACCTCGACGCGCGCGGGGCGCGGACCGCCGGGCGGCGTCACCAGATGCACGGCGCCTTCGGCCTGCTTCCAGTCCTTCAGGATCACTTCGACCTCGCCGGAGGAGATGGCGTCGCCGACGATGAATTCGGGAAGCTCGGCGATGCCGAGGCCGGCGATCAGCGACGGCATCACCGCTTCGCCATTGTTGACGCGGAGCTGTCCGCCCGGCCGCACGCTGGCCTGCTCACCTGCTGCATTGGTGTAGTGCCAGACATTCGGCGTCGACAGATAGGCGTAGCTGAAACACTTGTGCTGGGCGAGATGCATCGGATGCGTCGGCCGGCCGTGACGCTTGAGATAGGATGGCGCGGCCACGGTGAAGCGTGGCATGGTGAACAGCCGCCGCGCGATCAGCGAGGAGTCCGGCAGCCGCGCGATGCGCACCGCCATGTCGAACCCCTCGCCGATCAGGTCGATGGTCGCGTCGCTCAAGTGCAGATCCACCGAGACCTCCGGATAGGTCTGGAAGAACTCCGGCAACAGCGGCGCCACCGCCTTGATCCCGAACGTCATGGGCACAGCAAGCCGAACCAGCCCGCGCGGCGCCACCGATTGCGCCAGCGCCTCGTTCTCGGCCGCCTCGCCGTCGGCGAGCAGGCGCGTCGCGCGTTCGGCGAGCTTGTGCCCTGCATCGGTCAGCGCGAGCCGCCGCGAGGTGCGGTTGAACAGCCGCGCGCCGAGCCGCTCCTCCAGCCGCGTGACGGCCTTGGACACCGTCGCCTTGGACATCGCGAGCTCGCCGGCCGCCGCCGCAAATGACCGTAATTCCACGACCTTTGCGAAGATCGCGAGCGCCTCGAAATCGGGGAGTTTTGCCATGGGGACGATCCAATCGTTCAACTTAAGGAAACAATGCGTTTCGACAGTTTCTATTTCTATACCACAGGCGAACGCATATCCAATAGCCCATCGCAATTTCATGGACTGGAGAAATCCAATGACCAAGAAGCTCTCAGGCAAGGTTGCCCTCGTCACCGGCGGTTCGCGCGGCATCGGCGCAGCATCGGCCCGCGCGCTCGCCGACGAAGGTGCAGACGTCGCCATCAGCTATGTCGCCTCGCCCGAAAAGGCGGAAGCGGTCGTTGCCGAGCTGAAGGCCAGGGGCGTGAAGGCACGCGCCTTCAAGGCCGACCAGGCTTCCGCAAAGGACGTCACCAAGCTCGTCAACGATGTGGCGAAGGAGTTCGGCCATCTCGACATTCTCGTCAACAATGCCGGCGTCGCCGCCGCCGGCGCGATCGACGACGCCAATGCCGATGTGGACGCGCTGGCGCGCCAGGATGCCATCAACGTGCATGGCGTGATCGCGGCGATCCGCGCTGCTTCGCAATTGATGGGCGAAGGCGGCCGCATCGTCACCGTCGGCTCGATGCTCGCCGACCGCGCCTCGTTCCCGGGACTTGCCGACTACGTCGCCACCAAGGCGGCAGTCGTCGGCTACACCAAGGGCGCGGCGCGCGACCTCGGTCCGCGCGGCATCACCGTGAACGTGGTGCAGCCCGGCTCGATCGACACCGACATGAACCCGAAGGACGGCGGCGAGTTTGCCGAGACGCAGCGCAAGCAACACGCGTTGCAGCGCTTCGGCCGCCCCGAGGAAGTCGCCGCCGGCGTCGTGTTCCTCGCGAGCCCCGAAGCCTCCTTCGTCACCGGCACCGTGCTCAATGTCGACGGGGGTTTTGGCGCCTGATCCGGACCTCAACCGTTCAACCAGGGAATACACAGATGATCGAACTAAGACCTTTCGCAAAGCTCGGCAGCGCCGACCACGGCTGGCTCAAGGCCAAGCATCATTTCTCCTTCGCGAGCCATTATGACCCGAACAACATGGGTCACGGCGCATTGCGGGTGTGGAATGACGACGAGATCGCGCCGAACACCGGCTTTCCCGCCCATCCCCACGCCAACATGGAAATCATCACCTATGTGCGCGAGGGCGCGATCACCCATCAGGACAGCCTCGGCAATGAGGGCCGTACCGAAGCGGGCGACGTGCAGGTGATGAGCGCGGGAAGCGGCATCCGCCACTCCGAGTACAATCTCGAGCCGACGAATACCCGGATCTTCCAGATCTGGATCGAGCCGACGGTGCGCGGCGGTCAGCCGACCTGGGGCTCAAAGCCGTTTCCGAAGGCGGACCGCTCGGGCAAGCTCGTCACCATCGCAAGCGGGTTCGAGGCCGACACGGACGCGCTGCCGATCCGCGCCGATGCGCGGGTGCTCGCCACCACGCTGAAGGCCGGCGAGAGCGCGGAGTACGAGCCGCAAAAGGCCCGTCACCTTTACCTGGTGCCGGCGGCAGGTTCAGTCGAGATCAACGGCGTGCGCGTCAATGCCCGCGACGGCGCCGCGATTCGCGACGAGGACAGGCTGAAGATCACGGCGCTGGAAGATTCAGAGCTCGTGCTCGTCGACGCGGCGTAACTTGTCCCGGCTACCCCGTCGCTGCGCGAGCGAACAAGAACGTGGATGCCCGGGACATAGGCGAGCGTGAGCGACGCCGTCCTTCGGATGGCTATGCCCGGGCATGACATCCCCAACAACTAGCCCATCAGATCCACACAACGGAGACCACCATGACCAAAGTTCTCGTCCTCTATTATTCCGCCTATGGCCACATTGAAGCGATGGCGAATGCGGTTGCCGAAGGCGCACGCGAAACCGGCGCGACGGTCGACATCAAACGCGTGCCCGAGCTGGTGCCGGCCGAAGTTGCCAAGGCCTCCCACTACAAGCTCGACCAGGCGGCGCCGATCGCCGAGATCAAGGACCTTGCGAATTACGACGCGATCATTGTCGGCACCGGCACCCGCTTCGGCCGCATGTCCTCGCAGATGGCGAACTTCCTGGATCAGGCCGGCGGGCTCTGGGCCAAGGGCGCGCTGCACGGCAAGGTCGGCGGCGCCTTCACCTCGAGCGCGACCCAGCATGGCGGCCAGGAGACGACGCTGTTCTCGATCATCACCAACCTCCTGCATTTCGGCATGGTGGTAGTCGGCCTGAACTACGGCTTTGCCGGCCAGATGAAGCTCGACGAGATTACGGGCGGCGCGCCCTACGGCGCGACCACGATCACCGGCGGTGACGGCAGCCGGCAACCCAGCGCCAACGAACTCGCCGGCGCCCGCTATCAGGGGCGCGCGATCGCCGAAACCGCCAGGAAGCTTCACGGCTGAACTTCAGAGCGAGACGTAGCGGCTGATCGCCGCGGTGAACTGCATGGCTGGTGTGATGCGGGCGGCATTCCCCTTGCGGGAATGCCGCCCCATCTGTTGCGCTTGGAGCGACGCGTATGGCTTTCGAACTTCTCTTGATCGCGCAGATCATCCGCAGACCGGTACAGGTGCTGGCTCGGCGATGGTATTGCCGAAGCCTGTTCCGCGCCTCGCGCGGCCGGCTGCGCTGTGCCGGGTGCACGGGGTCGTGAGATGCCGGTGATCGCGGGCCGCCGTTCGTTTCAACGTGCCCTGCGCAAAGCGCGTGCCGCGAAGGCGGCAAGCCTCGGGTGGCGGCGCAGGCCCTGCGCGGCGTGGTCGCGCAGGACATAGGGCAGACCGCGCCACGACAGCGCGACGCTGACATCGGTGAGCGGCACCGGCACCGCGCCGAAGCGGCGCTTGTAATCCTGATTGCCGATGCTGAGGTCGAAGCGGCGCACGCCCTGCGCATGCAACGCCGCCATGGTGCGCTCGGTCACGAGCAGCCCGGGCGAGCAGTTCGACCAATTCTTTCCGGCGTGGCTGATGCGCAGCAGGAAGTAGGTCGTGCCGTATCGGACGCCCAGCGTGGTCGCGACGATGCCCTCGTCGCAGACGAGCGCCGAGACGATCGTGTAACCCTCCGCAACGCCCCGCCGCGCCACGGCGCGGTAGAAATGCGCATAGGCGTCGTCGTTCAGGACGAACTTCGAGCCGAGTTGATTCATGCGCTCCTGCTGTTGGACGTCCATCACGTCCAGCAACTCGCGCGCGCGATCGACATCGGTGGCGATCTCGAAACGCGCACCGGCATGGCGGCTGAAGACGCGCCAGCAGCGCGGCATCTGCATACGCTTGATCGAGGCCTGATAGTCCGCATAGTCGTCGCTGGTCAGCAAGAGATTGCCATTGAGCGAGCAGGAGCCGATGCGGCCGAGTGTCACCAGCGGGTTCGGCTTGCCGCCGACATGGGCCGGCATCTTCTTGAGGCGCAGGAGATCGAAGCGGTCCGGCAGGGCGCGCAAGCCTCGGGCCAAGGCCGCGCCCACGGCCCGTGCACCGGCCGCGTCCATCGGGGCGTCAAGCGCGAGGATCGGCGCATTGTTGTCGGATACGCCGAGATCGGCGAACTCGACGACGCGGATGCCACGCCTGACGTGGCTGATCATCGGCACCACCGCAATGTCCTTGCCGGTGACGGCATCGGAGATCACGGCGATCAGCGGCGCGAGGTCGTCAAACGCCTCGTACCAGGCGCCGAGCCAGTAACCGTGCTGAAAGGGGGTGCGGTGCCCTGCTTTCAGGCGCAATGCGGCCTGCGACCAGTCACGCACGAAATCGACTGAGATTTGCGACGTGCCGGACACCCGACCATCTAATTGCTCGACGCTGAGAGACGCCATTCGCGGGGCATACAGTTACTGAATGTTTCCAGATAGATTATGTTTTGTCGCAGCTCACAAGCGACGTAGCTGCTTATCGTTAAGTGATACCCATCACGGCACGATGCTCTGTCCCCTTATGAAACGTGAGCCTGCGACAGGATGTCATTGACGGCCAGGTTCCACAGCCTCGACGCATTGGAACCTGGCGAGGAAATGCAGCCCGGCAACGGCAAGAGCAAACATGAACCAGATCGGATTCTGTCGTTCGAGCAGGAAGGTCTCGGTTGTCCCGTAATAAAGGCCGAACAGCCAGACGGTCAGAAACAGCTTGGCGAGCACTCCGCTGCGGCTGTGAGTCTGCGCCTCCTGGAAATTGACCAGCGGCGCCAGCGCGAAGATGAGAGCGACGAGCAACAGCCCGGGCAGGCCGATGGTAACGGCAAGGTCGAGATAGCTGTTGTGGCTGTGCGCCGCGGTCACGGCCCATTCGGCGCCCTTGGCGGTCTGCCGGTCGGTCACGTCGTCCCAGAACGCTGCATAGCCGTGGCCGACGATCGGCTTTTCCGCGACGGCTGCGAGCGCGAATTCCCAGATGTCGGACCGGCCGGTGAAGGTCGGATCGATTGGAAGCTGCCGCGTGATAGCGCCGAGAGCCGGGCTCAGGGCGCTGCCGACCGTCAGCAGGTTCATCACGATCAGCGGCACGAAGCAGATCATCCGCTTCAACCACAAACTCCGCGTCACATAGACCAGGGAGGCCAGCGCGTAGATGGAGAGGCAGAGCACCGTCGACGTCTTGCCGCCGGTGAAGACCAGGAAGATGCCGGCGAGAACCGCGATCGCAGGCCCCATGACGAACGAGCCGACAGCGCTCAGATAGATCCCGGCATAGACCAGGATGGTCATCACCGGGGATGCGACGTTCTTGTGGCCAAAGCTTCCGCGCCAGTCGCCGGCGAGCTGCGGCTCGGTGATGTCGAGCGCGGTGTGGATCGAATATTGCGGCGCGAGGAAGACGCCGAGATAGCACAGCACGAGCAGCACGAGCGCGGCGCCGCCGAGGCACAGGTTGAAGCTCCGCTGCGTCGGCGGCAGCAACGGCAGGAGGACCGCGAGCGAGGTCACGCTGGCCGCCAGCACGAACCGCTGGATGGACACTTCGCGGCTTTCGGAAAAGACCACGTTGATCAGCATCCAGCCGACGAGGCAAAGATGCAGCGGCGTCACCAGGGTCTTCAGCGAGGGCGCGTCACTCGCGGCACAGAGCAGCACCGCCACCGCAGCCAGCAATCCGAACGAGACGTAGTTCAGCGCCATGCGTCCGCCGACGACGGTGGCGACGTCGGGATTGCGCAGGTCCGGGAACGGATCGAGCGTCACCAGGACGAGCAGCAGGGCTGCGACGGCGACCAGGCAGCGCGCCGCGTTCACGACATTGAGCTTCACCAGCACGGTGCGTAGGCCCTCGCCCAGCGACCGGGCCTCGACGTCAATCATGTCTGCGGCGCTGCGATTCATTCCTGAAGGCCGACATGGCACGCGTAGGGAAGTCTTGGGTTCTAACCCATCCCTGTTAAGCATCCGTCAACCAGCATGCCGGACCCGGCAGATGCCGCATGCCGTTGCGCCACGCTCCGCGCGATGTCGTAATATTGCTGCGCCCGCTGCTCCAGCGTGAGATTGTCCAGCACATAGCCACGCGGATCGAACGACGTCTCGGTGCACCCGGCCCAGAAATCCGCCCAACCCGCCTCGAAGCCGGCGAGGTCGATGAACTTCATGCCGCAGCGCTCATCCCAATAGGGAACCGACGACACCGGCGCGAACGTGACCCGGTGTGGATAATAGTCTGGGTCCCGCCACGGGCCACCGGGATCCCAGGCGAACACCGGCACGCCACAGGACAGCGCCTGCTGGTAGGCTATCCCCTGACTCTCGTTCTGGCAGAGGAAGATCATCGCGCGCGAACGCGCCAGCGCCGCCTGAAAGTCATCTTCCTTGTAACTGCCGTAGCGCAGCTCGGTGAACGAGCGGCCTTCGCTGGCGAGCCGGGCGCGGATGGGCTCGATGAGCTCCGGTGCGTAGCGCTCGCGATCCCAGTGGACCTTGTCGTAGATCAGCACATCGATGGTCTTGTCGGCGGTGCCCGACGGCGCCCACAGATCTGTATCGATGCCGATCGGCCAGGCTTCCGTTTCGGGCCAATGCGGCCGGTACATGTCGGCGTACCATTGGCCCGGCACCACGACCTTCTTCACCGGCAGGCGCTTGAACAAGTCGGGATCGTCGAGCGGATGATTGTGCGCGGCAACCCCGAGCAGGATCGGGTTCTTCCACGCGAATTTGTCGAGCAGGAACGTGCGACCGATGATGCAGGCGAGTTCGTCGGGATGCTGGGCGATATGGCGATAGTCGTTGACGCGATAGCGGATGCCGAGACGGTCCAAGCCCGCGCAAAGATTGAGGAACACCCGAAGCTGCCCGCTCATGCGCGGCTCGCCGAACAGCAGCTTGCGCGCCATGCGCCGCACGTGCCGATCACCAGGAAACCAGCGATCGTCCTTGTCCTCGTAGAACAGGTTGAGGATCATCTCATCGGGATCGTATTCGAACGTCTTCGCGCGCACTTCAGTCCATCCGCCGCAATCAGGCCGCTATTTCGCATGAGGCCGGGTGTCGCACCTATCAAGAATCCGCGACAGACTTAACGCCACACGCTTAACGCTAATTGACGAAACCGGCGTCGCGCCGGCCTTCGCAACAACGATTTGACCGTTAGGCGGGTATCATCCGCAACCGCCGAGACTGCGATCGCCGGGATTGCCGGCTTCGAGATACGGCCTGGTTAACAGATCATTAAAGACGAGCCGCACCGTGATCACTGCCGACGCCATTATCGACTTGCCGACCGCCGCGCTGCCGTCGACCGGCGTCCGCGCGCCCTCACCGGTCGGGCCAGTCTCCGTCGTCATTCCGGCCAAGAATGCCGCAGCCTATATCCGCGAAACGATCGACAGCGCGCTGATGCAAAGCAGCGTCGGAGAGATCATTGTCGTTGACGATGGTTCGACCGACGACACGATCGCAATCGTCCGCTCCATCCGCGATCCACGATTGCGCCTGATGACGAACAAATCCTCCGGCGTATCAGCCGCGCGCAATCTCGGCGCACAAAATGCTGCAGGCGTTTGGCTGGTCTTTCTCGATGCCGACGACCGTCTGCGTCCCGGCGCGGTGGCGACGCTGCTCGCGGCAGCGCGTGGTGCTCCCCGCGCGGTTCTCGTCTACGGCGACTACAACACGATCGATAGCGAAGGACAGCAGATCGGTCGACGCGAGCTTCTCAAGGGACGCCGCAAGCCGTCCGGCGACGTGCTGGAGCGGCTCGCGAGCGGTAACTTCATCGTCAATGGCGGCATCGTGCTCACGCGCGCCGAGGCCTTCCGCGCCGTAGGCGGTTTCGATGTCACCCTCAGATATTGCGAGGACTGGCATTGCTGGTGCCGCCTTGCCGCCATCGGCGAGTTCGAGTTCGTGCCAAAACTCCTGCTCGACTATCGCTTGCACACCGCCAACACCATGAACGCAACGGTGCGGACGCCGCAGGATTTCCTCCCCGCGGTCACACGGGTCTTTGACGATGGGCTGATCCTGGCGAGGCTGCCTCAGGGCGCCGCAGCCCGCCTGCGTCAGGCCGCCGAGATTCATCTGGTCACCTATTCGGCGATGCAAGCGATCCGCTTCGGCAGATATCGCCAGGCCCTCGCCTATCTCGGGATGGTCGGCCGGCGGTCGCTCAAAGCGATGCCGCGGTCCGCGATCAGGATCGTCCTGGCCTATTTGGGAATCTAGTCCGTCACTGCTTCGTCAGGACGCGATCTTCGAGGCTTCATAGGGCTTCGGCTCGATGCCGAAAGCGGCAAGCGCTGCGCCGAGCGCGACCATCACGGGGTGCATCGCGACGACGGCCTTCGATGTCGTCAGCAGACGGGCCGCGCGGACCAGCGACAGCGGCAGCCGTACGAGCATCTGCGCGAACACGCGCGCCCGCACGGCCGCGCTCTGCGCAGCCTTGTACTGAACGCGATAGTTGATCGCGCCGATGCGCAGGCCACGTCGCGCGATCCAGCCGAGACTGGTGCGGCTGTGCGGCACGGTCTCGGTGATGACGGCCTCCGCTGTCCAGTGGAACGTCATGCCGGCATCGCGGCACCGCACGAAGAAATCGGTATCGCCGCCGCCGAGGAAATTGAAGCGCGGATCGAAGGCGGGAGTGCCGAACCGGTCGAACGCGGCGCGCGTGATCAGGCAGTTGCCGCAGCCATAGATCAGCGGCACCGCACCGCTATAGTCATAAGCGGGACAGAAGGCGGGATGACGCGACAGCCATGGCTTGCTGTTGTCGTCGAAGGCCGGCAGCACCGGCCCGCCGACCACGTCCGCGCCGGTTGCCTCGCAGGTGCGCACCATCAGCTCGAGCCAGTCGGGCGAGGCGATCTCGTCATCGTCAATCATCAGGAAGCGGGTCGCGGCAGGGAACAGCGCCTGGGCCGTCTCGAACGCGGCGTTGATCGCCTGGCAATTACCCTGCCGTTTCTCGACGAGGCAGACGCCCTGGAGCTTGCCGCTGGCGAGAAACTCCGCGGCAACCGGCGCGCTCTCACGGCCGTTGGCGTCGTTCTCGATCATGACCACGGCGAAGGAGCGTGGGGTGCGCTGGCGGACGAGCGACTCCAGCGTCAGCCGCAGATGCTGGGGGCGACGAAAGCAGGGAATGCAAACAACGATGCCGACCGACAGGTCGAGAACGCGCGAGCTCGCCGCGATCTCCCGGTTGGGATCGCGCACGGCGTCCGGGATCCGGCTGGCGGACAGGTCTGTCGGGATCAGAGTCATGGCGTCCTAGATGTCCGAGATTTATTGAAAAAGCCCTGCGTCAATCGCATGCATCCACCTCCGTCCCACGCCGGCACAGCGCCGCGGGACAGATCCGTCCCAAAAAATGAGCGAGCTGCAAGAAGACGTCGCCACGCCGCCGCTGTCTCAGCGATGCAGACGCATCACCATGCGCTTAACCGCTTTGGCGCGCTTCTCCTGTTATTCCTTGCGCGCGTGATACTGCAATTTGCGGTCCACTGCCCTGAGAACGGTGCAATGCGGAGAATGCCGTAGTTAACGCGCCTTCGCATTAACCCGACCGAAAGCACCGCAACCGGTCGGGTGGCGCGGCATCGGATTTGCTCTTCGGGCACGTGACATATTTGCTGTAATTTGACTCGAACAAGCGCGGTCAAGAACCATGAACAAGCCAGCCACGATCGATTTCGCGACAGCCACCGAGATCGACGCTCCCGCCCATACCCAGCCGCTGCTCGACATGGTCGCCGGTGAAGCGCGCGACAGCCTGCTCGCCATCCACGAGGTCCTGCGCCGTGAGCTGCCGAGGGGCCGGCTCGCCACTTACGAGGCCGGCGGCGGCTCGTGCAGCTTCCTGCCGCTGGACGTGCTTAACCGCAGCCACGTCACCGTCGTCGACATCGACGAGGACCAGGTCCGCAACAACAGCTATGCGCACGAGGCGATCCTCGGCGACGTGCAGACCTATCGCTTCGCGCCGGAGAGCTTCGATCTCGTGATCTGCTACAACGTGATCGAGCACTTGCCGGACGTCGAGGCCGCGCTCCTGAACTTCGGCGAGGCGCTCAAGCGCGGCGGAATGATCCTGATTGGCGCACCCAATCCGCACTCGCTGTCGGGCGTCGTCACCAAATATTCGCCGCACTGGTTTCACGTCTGGTTCTACCGGCACGTCCGCGGCATCAAGAATGCGGGCGAACCGGGCGAGCCGCCGTTCCCGACCTTCTTCCATCCGCTGGTGACGCTGGCCAAGCTCGAGGCATTTGCGGCGAGCCACGGCCTCGAGATGATCTACCGCCGCGAGGTCGAGAGCCCGCGCTATCCCGAGATGCGCCAACGCAAGCCGCTGTTCGCCGCCCTCGTCGACGCCGGCGCGGCCGTACTGAATGCCGCGCTTCCGCGCGGCACCGACGTCCGGCGCGGCGACTATCACGTCATCCTGCGGAAGCGCTGACGAACATGGTGAGCGCGCGGTCAATCGCCGGACACGCGGCGCCGCTCCATGACGCTGCGCTGCTCGCCAGTAACGAACCGTTAATCTCTGAGGAACTTGCGCATCGGCAGCGTCACGACGACGCGTCGAAGAGTGCCCTGCGTTTAAACGCTTTGTTTGCCATTTCGGTGAATAGTCCCTCAATGAGTATGGTTAATTTTCCCTGTTGCGTTGATTTGGCGCCCATATCCCTGGTGCGTGGCGTGACCCGAAGAGTAACCCCTCAGCCCGCGGCAATTGGAATGAAAGCTGGGGATCATGCTTGACTACAACCAGCCGATAAATCGGGCCGTGTCGGAGGCGGTGCAGCCGCGGCCGCACGCCGGCTTCAATGTGCTGGAGCTCGTCAGCCTGCTCTGGCGGCGCAAGGTTGCCATTGTCGGTGCGGCTCTCCTCGGTGCAACGCTCGCGGTCACCGTCGGCAAGAGCCTGACACCCCGCTACACCGCCACCGCCCAGCTCTATGTCGATCCGCGTGAGCTCCAGCTCGTCGATCGCGAGCTCACGCCGCGCGCGCAGGACGTGTCCGGCATGTCCATGGTGGTGGAGAGCCAGGCTCGCCTGATCACGTCCAACAGCGTGCTGCTGAAAGTCATCCAGCAGGCCAATCTCGACAAGGATCCGGAATTCGGCGGCGGCGACGGCAAGACGTTGATGTCGTCGCTGCTCGGCCTCGTCGGTCTCCAGGCCCGCGCCCCCTCCGCTGGGGAGCAGAAGGAGGTGCAGCTTGCAGCCCTCGATGCGCTGAACAAGCACATCACGATCCGCAAGACCGAGAAGAGCTTCATCGTCGATATCGAGGTCTGGTCGACCGACCCCGCCAAGGCGGCAATGCTCGCCAACACGCTGACCAACGCGTACCTGACGGAGTCGCGCAACTCGCAGGCCCTGGCAGCGCGGCGCGCCACCAATGACCTGTCCGGCCGACTGAAGGAGCTGCGCGAGCGGCTCCGCAACGCCGAGACCGCGCTTGCCACCTACAAAGCCCAGAACAATTTCGTCGGCACGCAGGACACGCTGATCAGCGACCAGCAGCTCTCCGCGAGCAACCAGCGGCTGGCCGCGGCGCGCGCGGCGACGCTGGATGCGCAGGCACGCTTCGACCAGATCGAAGCGAGCCGGCGCACAGCGGCGGATGCAGGTGCGATCCCCGAAGCCCTGCAATCGCCGACGATCGCCAATCTGCGCGCGCAATATGCTGATGCCCGCAAGAAGTACGCGGAGCAGACCGGCGAGCTCGGGCCGCGGCATCCGACCCTGCGCCAGACCGAAAAGCAGGTCGAGGATCTCAAGCGCACCATCAACGAGGAGATCGACCGCATCGCCCAGTCGGCCAAGAACGACTTGACGCGTGCCCGCGACTACGAGGCATCGCTCAACCGGGCGCTGGAAGCGCAGAAGCGGCAGAGCGTCCAGCTTAGCCAAGCCGCCGTGCGCCTGCGCGAGCTCGAGCGCGAAGCCGATGCAAGCCGCGACGTCTATCAATCCTTCCTCAAGCGCTCGCGCGAGACCGAGGAGCAGGAGAGCCTGAACACGTCGGCGGCCCGCGTCATCGGCGAGGCCACAGTGCCGCAGCGGCGCTCGTTCCCGCCGGCCATGAGCCTGTTCGCCATGATCGGCTTCATCTTTGGCGGACTCCTCGCCGCCTTCTGGTTTGTCGCCGCCAAGCACCTGTTCTCCGGCGCCACCACCGCGCCCGAGCCGAAACGTCGTGAACGGACGCCTGAGCCGGAGACCGCCAGTGTGCCTCCAACGAGAGAGCCTCCGGCGCGGTCGCCGGCTGTGTCTGAGACGACGCTGTCCCATCCGATCGAAACCGTGCCGCAGGCGCCGCCGCTCGCACCGGTCGACGCGCTTCTGATCCCAATCGAAAAGCCTTTGATCGCACGTCTCCAGGAGGCAGACGTCATCCGCACGCTCGGCGCCATCCTCGCGTCCGGAGGCGGCACCGATCTCACCCGGCTCGGCTGGCCGACGCTGCGTCCCGGATTTCCGCTGACGACGCTGTTGAATGCGTTGCGCGACATGCGCACCGCCGTGGCACGGCGCGCCGGCGCCAAGGCGATGCCGGTCGTCGCGCTGGTCGGCGCCGGCGAAACCACCGAGCGCAGCGTCACCGCGCTGAATTTCGCGCTGGCGGCCGCGCGCGATGGCAGCCGCGTGCTGATGATCGACGCCGACCATCAGGCGCACAATCTGTCGGGCAAGCTCAGCCGGCCCGGCAAGAGCGAGCCGAGCAAGCTCGGTTGGCTCTCGATCGGCAGCAAGGGCGCGCGCGAGATCAAGACCGTCAATGGCATCTCGGTGCTGCCGGTCGCCGAGAGCGATGCCGGCAAGACGGCCGAGGCCATCCGCAAAGCGGTCGCGCAGGCGCGCTCCACCGGTGGCTATGATCTCGTCGTGCTCGATGGTCCGGCGATGCCGCTCTCTGGCGCGGGCCGCAAGCTGCTCGACGGCGTTGATGCGGTGGTGGCGGTGCTGCCGACCAGCCTCGACATCAACGACAGTCTGGAAGAGATCCTGAGCGCGCTCGGCGGCGCCGAGCGCAAGCTCGTGGGCGTCGTGCTCGACGAGCTCACCCCTGAAACTCAAACGCGCCAGCGAGGCAGGCAATATGCTTGAGCGTCGCGTCAATCTGGACGGGCGGGAAGCGACCGCCGACGTGCCACGGATCACCGTCGGCGGCCTTCGCATGGCCGCGCTCGATCTCGAAGCAACCGCCGATTTCATGATCGAGGCGACCGACCCGCGTCATCGCATCGGCCGTCCGTTGTTCCTGACGTCGGCCAACGGCGAGGTGCTGGCGCGCTGCTCGACCGAGCCGCAGACCGAGCGTCTGTTTCGCGCCGCCGATCTCATCAACGCCGATGGCCAGCCGCTGGTCGCGGCCTCGAAGCTGCAATCCTGGTTCCCGCTGCCGGAGCGCGTCGCAACTACGGATCTGTTCCATGTGGTCGCGCGCAAGGCCGAAGCGGCCGGCCGCACCTTCTACATGTTTGGCGCCAGCGAAGCCGAGAACGCCACTGCGGTCGAGAATGTCCAGAAGCTGTATCCCAATCTTAGGATCGTCGGACGCAGCCACGGTTATCTGCGCGGCGACGCGCTGCGCGCGAAGGTCGAGGAGATCAATGCGCTCGCGCCCGACTATCTGTGGGTCGCTCTCGGCGTGCCGGTCGAGCAGGCATTTGTCGAGGAATACACGCCGCTGCTGACCAATGTTGGCGTCATTAAGACCTCCGGTGGCCTGTTCAACTTTTTGTCAGGCAGCCGCTCACGCGCGCCGCAATGGATGCAGAAGATCGGACTCGAATGGGCCTGGCGAACCTGGCTCGAACCACGCCGTCTGTTCTGGCGCTATTTGACCACTAACCCCCGCGCGCTCTATCTTCTCTTCAGCCGCAACCGGCCATCCAATCGCTGAGAGAGACGTAGAGTAACGACATGACCGACCGACCGACTGTCCTCGTCACAGGAGGCGCGGGCTATATTGGCTCGCATGCGTGCCGGGCGCTGGCCGCTGCCGGTTATCAGCCGGTGGTTTATGACAATCTTTCGACAGGCCATCGTGACTTTGTCACCGGCCCGCTGGTGACCGGCGATCTGCTCGACGGCGCGGCACTCGCGCGCGCCTTTAACGAGCACGAGATCGCGGCGGTGATGCACTTTGCAGCAGCGAGCCTGGTCGGCGAGTCCATGACCGCCCCACAGAAATACTACATCAACAACGTGCAGGGCACGCTGTCGCTGTTGCAGGCGATGCGCAACGCTGGCTGCCAGCGCATCGTGTTCTCCTCGACCGGCGCCGTCTACGGCAACGCCGATTCCAAGGCGCTGCCGGAGGATTTCCCGTGCAACCCGATCAATCCCTACGGTGCTTCGAAGCTGATGATCGAGCGCATGCTCGCCGATTATCGCTCGGCCTACGGCTTCGGCGCGTTCTGCCTGCGCTATTTCAACGCCAGCGGCGCCGATCCCGCCGGCGGCATCGGTGAGCTGCGCGACAACGAGACACATCTCATTCCCCGCGCCATGATGGCGTTGCAGGGCCATGTCGACTTCGCCGTGTTCGGCGATGACTACGACACGCCCGACGGCACCGCGATCCGCGACTACATCCATGTCACCGACCTCGCCGCGGCGCATGTCGCGGCATTGAAGCTCCTCGAGCAGGGTCATTCCGGCGCCAGCTTCAATCTCGGTACCGGCTCTGGCTTTTCGGTGCGCGAAATCCTGACCACCATCAGGCAGGAGACCGGACGCGAGGTGCCTCACACCATCAAGCCGCGGCGCGCCGGCGATCCGACCTATCTGGTCGCCGACCCCTCCGCTGCGCGAAAGGTGCTGAACTTCGTGCCGCGTCACTCCGACTTGCCGACCGTGATCCGGACCGCCTGGAGCTGGCACCAGAAAGCGCATCCTCTAAGGTCGCGTTAGGCGACTTCCCGCCGATATCTTGCCCACTGGGCGCGTGAACGGCTAAAATCGGCAATCCCGGTCGACGTCGGCACGAGTCCCGGCGTCCAATTTTTTTTGCAGCGCTGGCACGATGCCGGCCTAGCCTGGCGGCGCCAATGCGCGAGGCGGCTTTCTTTCGAGCGTCGAGGCCACGATCCGATTTCCCGCGCATTTTCACGCGCGGAAGCCGAGGAGGATGGAGCGAATGCATCGGGCTGTCCGCCTGGAGTTCGAGCGCGTGATGGACGAGTTCGCGCGCTGGCAGTCGGTGCCGGAGAACGAACGATCGGCGGCGCCGGCCTGGTGGTGGGGCCCTGCCATGGCCGTGTTCGACGACCATGAGCCGATGAGCAGTACATGGTGCTCCGAGCTTGGCTTGAGCGAAGGGGCGAGCTTCGCCGACGGCGCACGCCGGTTGCTTGCGCTGTTCGCCACGCAGACCTCGCTGCCGCCGGCGCACGACTTTCCGAGCAAGGCGGAAAGCGGCGATCGCGACGTGCGCGATCTGCGTCCGCAGCCGTCAGACGACAGCGCGTTTCAGCCGTGACTCCGCACTTTCGTCGGCGGCCGCATCAAGCTCCGGCAGAAGCGGCGGCGCGACCGGCAGCACCATCGGCCGCAGCAGTTCGGCCATCTGCCGCGGCGGAAGCGGCTTGGAGATGAGATAGCCCTGCATCTCGTCGCAGCCATGGGTGCGCAGGAATGCTTCCTGCTCGGCATTCTCGACGCCTTCGGCGACCACGGTCATGCCGAGCGCCTTGCCCATGCTGATGATCGCCTGCGCGATCGCCTGATCCTCCGAATCCTGCGGCAGGTCGCGCACGAAGGAACGGTCGATCTTGATGGTGTCGATCGGGAAGTGCTTCATCAGCGACATCGACGAGTAGCCGGTGCCGAAGTCGTCGATGGCCAGACGAATGCCGCGGCTCTGGATGGCATCGAGTACCTTCAGCGCGCGCCCGACATTGCGCATCATCATGCTCTCGGTGACTTCGAGCTGGAGCAGCACCGGCGACATGCCGCTCGCCGCAAGCGCCTCATCGACGTCCTGCAACAGGTGCTCGTCGGCAAACTGGCGCGGCGACAGGTTGACCGCCATCGACAGCGGCAACAAGCCGCGGCGCTGCCAGGCCATCGCCTGCGCGCACGCCTCCTTCAGCACCCAGCGGCCGATCGGCACGATCAGGCCGGTCTCCTCGGCGAGCGGGATGAACTGCGCCGGCGAGACGCTGCCGAGATCGGGATGCGTCCAGCGCAACAGCGCCTCGACGCCCGTGATCTGCCCAGTCTCCATGTCGACCTTGGGCTGGTAGTTCAACGAGAACTGGTCGCGCTCCAGCGCGCGCCGCAGCGCGCTTTCGAGCGACAGTCGCTCGATCGACTGCGTCCTCACCTCCTTGGAGAAGAAGCGATAGCCGTTCTTGCCGTCCTCCTTGGCGAGATACATCGCCATGTCGGCGTTCTTGGTCAGCGTCTGCGCATCGGCGCCGTTCGCCGGATACATCGCGATGCCGATCGAGGCGGTGGTGTGGCACTCGTGGCCGGCGAGCTCCATGGGCTTGCCGAGCGCCGTCAAGAGTTCGGTCGCGATGTGCTGGACGGCGTCGATCTCGCCGCACTGGTCGAGGATGACGACGAACTCGTCGCCGCCAAGCCGCGCCACGACGTCGCTCGCCCGCAGCGCGTTGCGTAAGCGGTCGGCGACTTCGAGCAGGAGCAAGTCGCCGGCCTCGTGGCCGAGCGAATCGTTGATGACCTTGAACCGGTCGAGATCGATGAACAGCAGCGCGAAGCAGTGGTCGTGACGCTGCGCCGCGTCGATCGCTTCGCGCAACAGGCCGTTGAAGGTCTCGCGGTTCGGCAGGTTGGTCAGGCTATCATGCGAAGCGAGATATTCGACCCGCTCGTCCGCCTTGTTCTTCTCATCGGCGCGATCGAAATTCTCCATCGCGAACGAGACGTTGTCGGCCAGGCGCTGCAACAGCTCGACGAATTCATCCGTGAAGGTGTCCTTTTCGGTCGACATGTAGATCATGACGCCGACCGGCTGGTCGTGGACGATCAGCGGGAACGCTGCGCCCGACCTCGCTCCGTCCTTGTGGACGATGGCATGAAACGCACTGACGCGGTTGTCGTTCAGATAGTCGTTGCTGATGCACGGCTGCCTTGTCCGGAACGCCGTGCCGGCCATGCCTCGGCCTTCGGGGCGCTCGGCGTCGACTGAAAGCCTGACGTTGCGTGTCGTGTCGGCGGCGGGGCCGGCGGCGGCGGCGATCTGGAGCAGGTCGCTGTCGGCCACGGCGAGGGCAACGGTGGTCGAGGTGAACTTGCCGCCGGTCGATGCGGCGAGGCAGACGAGATCGAACAATTCAGCGCGGGACTTGGCCCGCATGATCGCCTCATTGGTGGCGCTGAGCGCCGCGAACATGCGCCTCAGACGTTCCTTCTGCGCCTCGGTGCGGGCCTTCTCCTCGGCGCGATCGAAATTGTCGAGGGCGAAGGAGACGTTTTCGGCCAGGCGCCCCAGCAGTTCGACCAGATCGGGCGTGAACGTGTTTTCTTCTGGCGCAAGGAAAAGCAGAATGCCGATCGGCTCCTGGCCCGACCGCAGAAGCGGGAAGCTCGCGGCGGCCCGGGTTCCATCCTCGAACGCCTTGGAGCGCCAGTGCGCCGATCCCGGGTCGTTCATGTAGTCGTTCATGACGCTCGGCCGGCGGGTCCGCAACGATGTCCCGATGATCCCCTGGCCCTCTGGGTGATCGGCGGAAACAGCGCAGGTACGTCCGACCATTCGCTCCTGAAGCCGTCCCTTCACAGCGACGACGCGAACGAGCTCATGTCTTTCGTCCAGAATGCCAATCGTTGCCGAGGCGAACACATCGCCCAGCACCGCCGCCTGGCACGCCGCCTCGAACAGCTCCTCGCGCGTCTTGGCGCGCATGATGGCTTCGTTGGTGGCGCTCAGTGCCTCGAACATGCCGCTCAGGCGGTTGCGCTGCCTGTCGGCCCGCGCCTTCTCCTCCGCACGATCGAAGTTTTCCAGCGCGAAGGCGACGTTCGCCTGCAATCGCTGCAACAGCTCGATGAATTCGGGGGTGAAGGTGTCGCGTTGGAACGCATGGAACAGGAATACGCCTTCGATCCTGTTGCCGTTGAACAGCGGCAGGGCGGCCGCCGACGAAATGCCGGCACGCCGGGCGATTTCACGCCATGACGTCATGCGTTCATCAGTCGACAAATCGTTGCTGACGCTTGGCTGCCGCGTGCGGAACGCCGTCCCGACCAGCCCCCGTCCCTCAGGAATCTTGTCCGATGTCGAAAGCTTGAAGCGGCGGACCTCATCCTTGTTCGGGCCGTAGCTCGCGACGACGCGAAGCAGCTCGGCATCGTGATCGACCAGCGCAATCGAGGTCGAGGCGAACTTGGCGCCATGAACCGTCGCTTCGCACACGAGGTCGAACAGATCGTTTCGCGACCGCGCGCGCAGGATCGCCTCGTTGGTCGCGCTGAGCGCCGCATACATGCGCGCCAGGCGGTCCTCCTCGTCGGCGATCCGCGCCTTTTCCGCCTCCCGGTCGAAATTCTCGATCGCAAAGCAGACGTTCTCGGCCATGCGCAGCATGAGTGCGACGACTTCTTCGTCCTTCGCCCAGGATCGGCTGATGAAGGACAGGATGACACCGACGCTCTCGCCACGCTTGATCAGCGGAGCCGCCACGCACGCCGCGACGCCCGTGTTGACGTTGGCCTGCTCCCACGGCGTTCCCTTGGTGCGGCGGGCGAGGTCCTCTTCGACGTATGCCTTCTGCGTGCGGAAGACATTGCCGGAGATGCCGCGACCATAGGGATTGTCGGGATCGACGGAGTACTTTGTCTGGGCAACCAGATCGAGGTTCTGGCCGGTGCCGGCGACCGGCTTCAGCCAGTGAGAATCCTGCTCCTTGAGCAGAACGAAGGTCGCCAGCGACTTGCCGCCGTGCACGGAGGCATCGCACACGAGCTGGTACAGCTCCTGTTCGGTCTTGGCGCGCAGAATGGCCTCGTTGGTCGCGCTCAGCGCGCCGAACATGCGATTGAGCCGCCGCGTCGCCCGCTCGCCGGTCTGCCGCGCGGTCTCGCGCGCGAAATTGTCCAGCGCATAAGAGATATTCGCCGACATGCGCTCGAACAGCGATACCATCTGCTCGTTCAGCGAGCCGGCCTCTCTGCGGATGACGAACAGCACGCCGACGCTCTTGCCGTTGCAGAGCAGCGGCAGCGCCGCCGCTGCGCCGACGCCCGCCTTGACCGCGCCTTCGCGCCACGCCTGCGAGCGCGGATCGTTCAGAAAATCGTTGCTGATGCATAGCTTCTGGCTGCGAAACGCTTCGCCGCCGACGCCCGATCCTTCCGGGGTCCCCTCCTCGATCGTAATCTCGATCGACCTCAGCCGCGCAACGTCCTCGCCGCAGCCGGCCGCATAGCGAAGCCGCGGGCTGTCGGGCTCGACCAGGAACACCGAGACAGCCAAAAAATCCCCGCTCGAAAACCCGGCGTCGCAGACTTTCTGGTACAGCTCGTCCGGCGATTTCGCATACAGAATGGCTTCGTTGATGGCGCTCAACGCTGCAAATGTGCGCGCGAGGGTCGTCTGCAAGGTCTCAACTCCCGGGCATTTCTGCCGTTTTTTCCCGGGACGTTATCGCCGCCGATCAACTAAGTGGTCGTTATTGCGCGATGCAAACCGTTGATCAAAGTGAACGAGCTGCGAACAGCCCTTAGCAAACTGTCGAAAATACCGCCTCACGGGATGTGCACGGGCGCAGCCTCACGACGAAAGGCGCGTTCTCTTTACGAATTTGCAGCCCTGTATTGGTTTACGGGAGATTGATATCGCACCTGCGCTTTGAGACGATGGTGCAACAACCAGCGCCACAGGGCGAGAACCGAGGGAACGCCATGCCGATCGTCAAGGCCGAGCGCCTCACGCGCATCAGCGCCGCGCTGCTCAGCGCCGCCGGGGCATCCACCGAGGAAGCCGACGCGGTCGCGATCGGTTGCGTCAATGCCAATCTCGCGGGGCACGACTCGCACGGCGTCATCGCTGTTCCCACCTACATCGACCGCATCAAGGCCGGGCACATCGTCCCCGGCGCGCAATGGACCATCGTCCAGGAATCGCCGACCACGACCGTGATCGACGGGAATTGGGGTTTTGGCTTCCACGTCAACGCCAAGGCGATGGCGCTCACGATCGAGAAGGCGAAGACGGCCAATGTCGCCGCCTGCACCGTGTTCCGACAGAGCCATGTCGGCCGGCTCGCCGCCTATCCGATGATGGCGATGCGCGAGGGCATGATCGGGATTGCGACGGCGGACTCCGGTCGCTCACCAAAGCACGTGGCGCCCTTTGGCGGCCGGGAGGCGCGGCTCGGCACCAACCCGATCTCGATCGCGGTCCCCTCGGATCTCGACGCGCCATTTTATCTGGACATGGCGACCTCAGCGGTGGCCGCGGGCAAGATCCAGCTTGCGGTGGCCCGCAGCGAGCAGATCCCGACAGGATGGATCATCGATGCGGAGGGGCGGCACACCACCGATCCCACGCAGTACCGCAAGGGCGGCGCGCTGCTGCCGCTCGGCGGCACCGAGGGCTACAAAGGCAGCGGCCTCGCCGCCATGGTCGAAGTGCTTTGCGGCCTGCTGACGGGGCTCGGCTTCGGTGTCGAGCCGACCGGCCGGCACAATGACGGCTGCTTCATGGCGGTGTTCAATGTCGCGGCGTTCCGGCCGCTAAAGGAGTTCAAGCGCGAGGTCGCCGAGTTCGCGCGCTATTTGAAATCGACGCCGCCGTCCGAGGGAAGCAAGGGCGTGTTCTACCCCGGCGAGATCGAGCACCAGCGCGAGCAGCAGCGGCTGCGCGACGGCATCGAGATCGAGGATGCGACCTGGGACAAACTGCGTGCGCTCGCGCGCGACTACAAGCTCGACAAAGAGCTCGATCTGGCCTGACCGAATTTTGGAGAGCAGCAGCATGACGCGGCAGATGGCACTGGTCGGATTCCTCCAGGCACAGAACTGCACCAACTTGCCGAGCTCCTGGCGGCATCCGGACTCGCGCGACGATTCGATGTCCGCGGACTACTACCAGGAGATCGCCAGAATTTTGGAGGCCGGTAAGTTCCACATGGCGTTCTTCGACGATCGCCTGGCGATGCCGGACCGTTACGGCAACGATCACGCCCACACCGTCGAATACGGCATCCGCTGTGTGAAGATGGACCCGATCGTCGTGCTGACCACGATGGGCATGGTCACCGAGAAGCTCGGGCTAGGGGCGACTTGCTCGACCACCTATTACGAACCGTTCGATGTCGCTCGCCGCTTTGCGACCCTCGACCTGATGTCGGGCGGACGCGCGGGCTGGAACGTCGTCACCTCGCTGAACGACGGCGAGGCGCTCAACATGGGCAAGGACTCCCATCCCGAGCACGACTCCCGCTACGATCGTGCCGATGAGTTCATGGAGGTCGTGCTCGGCCATTGGGACACCTGGGAAGATGGCGCGCTCATCATGGACAAGACGAGCGGCCGCTTTGCCGATCCGACCAAGGTGAAGCGGCTCGACCACAAGGGCGAGTTCTTCAAATCGCGCGGGCCGTTCACCGTGCCGCGCTCGGACCAGGGCCATCCCGTGATCATCCAGGCCGGTGCATCCGGCCGCGGCCAGCGCTTTGCCGGCCGCTGGGGCGAGGTCATCTTCACCGCCGCACGCAACCTCGCGAGCGCCAAGGACGGCTACACGGCCGTGCGCAGCGAAGCCGCCAAGGCCGGCCGCGATCCCGACCAGATGTTCCTCTGCAACCTGACGACGCCGGTCTGCGCCGCGACCAAAGCCGAGGCCGAGGACAGGATGGCGCTGATCAACAAGCTGCCGCTCCAGATCGACGCGCTGTCGCTGCTCGCCGAAGCCCTCAATTACGATTTCGCGTCCAAGGGGCTCGATGAACCGCTGACCACAGACGAACTGAAGAGCATGCAGGGCATCCTGGGCATTCGCGACGGCGTGCTGAAAACATCGGGCAAGAGCAATCCGAGCGCGCGCGATTTCGTCACCTTCTCCGGACGCGGCCAGGTGCAGGACGCAATGGTCGGCGGGCCCAAGGAGATCGCCGACAAGCTCGAGGAGATGTTCGTCGAGCGCGGCTGCGACGGCTTCGTCATCGCCGCGACCTACGTGCCCGGCTCCTACGCCGATTTCGTGCGCCACGTCGTGCCGGAGCTGCAACGGCGCGGATTGTTCCAGAAGGACTATCGCGGCAAGACGCTGCGCGAGAATCTGGGGCTGAAGCGGCCGGCGGCGGGTGCGTGGAAGGCACAGCCGCGTGATGCCGCGGAATAAAACGGGGACACACTATGCGCTGGCTGAAATTCACCGCCTCAGGCAAGACCTCCTGGGGCGTCATTGAAGGCGACCAGGTGATCGCGGTCGATGGCGATCCCCTCAGTGACTGGCGTCGCACCTCGCTCACGCATCCGCTGTCGGAGGTGAAGATCGAGCTGCCGCTGGTGCCGCGCACCTTCTATTGCGTCGGGTTGAACTACCTGAAGCATCTCAAGGAAGCCGCCTACAAGCGCGGCGAGATTCCGGCCGTCCCTGATAGACCCGAGATCGGCTATCGCGCCCAGAATGCGCTGATCGCGCATGACGAGGACGTCGTGATCCCCTCATTCGCGACCGAGAAGATCCACTATGAAGCCGAGCTCGTCGTCGTCATCGGCAAGAAGGTGAAGCACCTCACCGAGGCGAACGCGATGGATTGCGTGTTCGGCTACACCATCGGTAACGACGTCAGCGAGCGAACCTGGCAGAAGGCCGATCGCGGCCTGTGGCGGTCGAAGAACGCCGACACGTTCAAGCCGATGGGACCGTGGATCGAGACGGAGGCCGATCTCGGCGCCATGGAAACCGTCGTCAGGGTCAACGGCAAGGAGACCAACCGCTTCCGCACCAATGACATGATCTTCGGCGTGGTTCCGTTCCTGGTCGAGCTGACGAAGTATTTTACGCTATGGCCGGGCGACGCGATCTGGATGGGCACGGACGGCGCCTCGCCCGACATCAAGCATGGCGACGTCGTGGAGATCGACATCACCGGCATCGGCACGCTGCGCAATCGGTTTGTGCGGGAGGGGCGGTAGCTCTTGATCCTCATCCTGAGGAGCTCGCGAAGCAAGCGTCTCGAAGGATGAAGGCCCGCTGGTGACCTCGCCCTTCGAGACGGCCGCTGCGCAGCCTCCTCAGGATGAGGGGATAGACTTGCAAGCGCCGCGAAATCAAAATGGCAGCGCCACTCCGGTCTTGATCTCCTTCAGCACCACGTTGCTGCGGACGTAGCGGATGCCGGGAATGCGGAACATGAATTCGTCGAGAAACCTGTTGTAGGCGGTCATGTCCTGCACCACGACGCGCAGGTGATAGTCGGCGTCGCCGGTGGTCGCAAAGCATTCCAGCACCTCCCGCCGCTTGGTCACCCGCGCAACGAACTCATCGACGAATTTTGCGTCGTGCCGCTCCAGCGAGACGTGGAGGATGGCGGACATCGCAAACCCCGCCCGCTCGCGCGCAACCAGCGCCGCATAGCCCTGGATGACGCCGCTCTCCTCGAGCGCGCGCACCCGGCGCCAGCAGGCCGAGGTCGACATGCCGACCTCATCCGCAAGCTGCTGGTTTGTGGCGCGGCCATCCTTCTGAAGATGGGCGAGTATCCGGGCGTCCTGGTCCTCGATCATGAAAACCTCTCAGGTCGGTAGTTTATACCACATTTGGCCACAATGCACAAAAATTTACCGATTTCGGCATCATATCGGAACAAATAGGTAAAACCTACCAGCGGCCCGGGCTTAACCTTCGCAGATCCGGCAGGGATGCCGCGGGAGGTCCGCATGGACGCCATTCCGTCACTCGACGCCTACGAACTATCCGACCGCTACGACCGCGCGGAGGGCCGCGTCTTTCTCACCGGCACGCAGGCGATCGTCCGCGTCGCGCTCGACCAGGCGAGGCGCGACCGCGCGAGCGGGCTCAACACCGCCGGCTTCATCTCCGGCTATCGCGGCTCACCACTCGGCGGCATCGATCTCGAACTCTGGCGCATCAAGGAGCAATTGAAGCGGGATCGCATCGAATTCCTCCCCGCTGTGAACGAAGACCTCGCGGCAACCGCAGTGCTCGGCTCGCAGCAGGTCGAGACGCAGGCAGATCGCGAGGTCGATGGCGTGTTCGGGCTCTGGTACGGCAAGGGCCCCGGCGTCGACCGCTCGGGCGACGCGCTGAAGCACGGCAACGCCTATGGCTCCTCGCCGCATGGCGGGGTGCTGGTGGTCGCCGGCGATGACCATGGCTGCGTTTCCTCCTCGATGCCGCACCAGTCCGACGTCGCCTTCATGAGCTGGTTCATGCCGACGCTGCACCCGGCCAGCATCAGCGAGTATCTCGAGTTCGGCGAGTATGGCTACGCGCTGAGCCGCTTCTCCGGCATGTGGGTCGGCTTCAAGGCGATCTCGGAGATCGTGGAATCCGGCGCCTCGGTCGCACTGCGCCCGTCGCGCCTCTTCCGCAGGCCTGACTTCACGCCGCCGCCCGGAGGGCTGCACTATCGCTGGCCCGACCTGCCGGGCCCGCAGATCGAGGAGCGGCTGGAGGCGAAGAAGCACGCGGTCTATGCCTTCGCAAAAGCCAATCCGATTGATCGGCACATCTACGACATTCCCAATGCCACCTACGGCATCGTCACGACAGGCAAGGCCCATCTCGACCTGATGGAGGCGCTGCGGTTGATCGGCCTCGATGAAACGGCGTGCCGCAGCATCGGCATCGACGTCTACAAGGTCGGCATGGTCTGGCCGCTGGCGCTGCACGACGCGATGGAATTCGTGAAGGGCAAGCGCGAGATCCTCGTGGTCGAGGAGAAGCGCGGCATCATCGAGAGCCAGTTCAAGGAGTATTTCTATGACTATCCCGGCGCGAAGCCCGAGCGCATGGTCGGCAAGCATGACGAGACCGGCGCGCGGCTGATCTCCTGGATCGGCGAATTGTCTCCGCGGGCGCTCGCAGGCGTGCTCGCGCGCCGGCTCGATCCGATGTTTCCGGGCCTCAATCTCGCCGTGCGGGCGGCCGCCTTGGTGCCGGAGCCAGAGCGCACGATCAGCGTCACTGGTGCAACGCGCACGCCGTACTTCTGCTCAGGCTGCCCGCACAACACGTCGACAAAGGTGCCGGAGGGATCGAAGGCGCTGGCCGGCATCGGCTGCCATTTCATGGCGAGCTGGATGGATCGCGAAACGTCCTCGCTGATCCAGATGGGCGGCGAAGGCGTGAACTGGGCGGCCTCGTCGAGATTCACCGGCGACAAGCACGTGTTCCAGAATCTCGGCGAAGGTACCTATTATCATTCCGGCTCGATGGCGATCCGGCAGGCGATCGCGGCAGGCGCGAACATCACCTACAAGATCCTGTTCAACGACGCCGTCGCCATGACCGGCGGCCAGCCGGTCGACGGCCCCGTCAGCGTGCAGGCCATCGCCCACAGCGTCCGCGCCGAAGGCGTTTCGCGCATCGCGCTGGCGTCGGACGAGCCTTCGCAGTTTTCGCTGGCGGACCTGCCCATTGACGTCACCATCCATCCGCGCGAGGAGATGGACGCCGTGCAGCGCGAGCTACGCGACGTCCCCGGCGTCTCCGTGCTGATCTACCAGCAGACCTGCGCCACCGAGAAGCGGCGGCAGCGCAAGCGCGGACAGATGGCTGATCCGAAACGCTTTGCCTATATCAATGATCTCGTCTGCGAGGGCTGCGGCGACTGCTCGGTCGAATCCAACTGCCTCAGCGTCGAACCGAAGGAGACTCCGCTCGGCCGCAAGCGCCGGATCAATCTGTCGGCCTGCAACAAGGATTTCTCCTGTCTCAACGGCTTCTGCCCAAGCTTCGTCACCGTCGAAGGCGCCACGCGCCGGGCGAGGACCGCAAGCAATATCGACGCGATCGGCCGTGCCGCCACGCTTGCCCCGCCCACCCCGGCAATGCTCGAGCGTCCTTACGATTTGCTCGTAACTGGCGTCGGCGGCACCGGCGTGATCACCGTCGGTGCGCTGATCGGCATGGCAGCGCACCTCGAACGCCGTGGCGTCTCGGTGCTGGACTTCACGGGCTTTGCGCAAAAATTCGGCCCCGTGCTGAGCTACATCCGCCTGGCCGCGTCCCCCCAGGCGTTGCATCAGGTCCGCATCGATCAGGGTGCAGCCGATGCGCTGATCGGCTGCGATCTCGTGGTGAGCTCCTCGCCCAAGGCGTCCGGCACCTATCGCCACGGCACGCGCGCAGCGATCAACACCGCGGAAATGCCGACCGGCGACGTCGTGCGCTTCCGCGACGCCGATCTCGCCTCGCCTGCCCGCCTGCGCGCCATCGGTCGGGTCATTGGCGAGGGCAATCTCGACACGATCAACGCCAACGCGCTGGCCGAAAGCCAGCTCGGCGATGCCGTCTATGCCAACATCATCATGCTTGGCTTTGCCTGGCAGCGCGGGCTGGTGCCGCTCTCGCTGCAAGCGCTGCTGCGCGCGATCGAGCTCAACGGCGTCGCGGTCGAGCGCAACAAGCAGGCCTTTGCCTGGGGCCGGATCGCCGCCGCCGATCCGGAGTTTCTCACCAAACCCGAAGATGATCCCGTGGCCGAGACACTCGATCAGGTGATCGATCGTCGCGCCGAATTCCTGACCGGCTATCAGCATGCGGCCTATGCCGCGCACTATCGTGGGGCGATCGCGAAGGTGCGCCGTGCCGAGTCCAGGCTCGGCAGCGAGGCGCTGACCGATGCGGTTGCGCGCTCCTTGTTCAAGCTGATGGCCTACAAGGACGAATACGAAGTGGCGCGCCTGCACATGCAGACGGGCTTCCTCGACACGCTGAACCGCGAGTTCGACGGCGATTTCAAGATCAAATACCATCTCGCGCCCCCCTTCCTCGCCTCAAAGCGCGACGCACGTGGTCGGCCGCGCAAGCGCGCCTTCGGCCAGTGGATCCAGACGCCGCTGGCAATCTTGGCTCGCCTCAAGCTGCTGCGCGGCACGCCGTTCGATCCGTTCGGCTACACGGCCGAGCGGCGCGCCGAGCGCGAGCTGATCGGCTGGTATGAAGGCTTGATCGAGACGATGCTCGCCCGGCTTGATGCGACCAGCCTATCCGACATGGTCGTGATCGCCAGGGCGCCGATGGAAATCCGCGGCTACGGCCCGGTGAAGGACGCCGCCATCGCGAAAGTGAAAGCCGAGGTCGCGTCCTTGCTGGACCGGCCCGCCGCCGCCAAGGCAGCCTGAGGAGCGTGCTTCCTCCTCAAAAATGGGACACGCGTCGCCATGGCGGCGAGGTAAGCTGCCCCGTCACTTTCATCGATGGGGAGCCTCATGCAACGCAGACCATTTCCGCTGAATTCAGCCATCGCAAGCTTCATCCTTGTCGCCGGCGCGCTACCTGCATCCGTCCTCGCCCAACCGGTGATCGATCTCGACCAGTTGACCATGACCCAGGCCGCGGCCGATCTCTGTGCCGGCAAGATCACCAGCAAGGCGCTGACCTCGGCAGTGCTGGCGCGCGCCAAGGCCAACCCCAACCTTAACGCCTTCATCACGCTGGACGAGGCCGGCGCTACAAAGGCCGCCGAGGCCTTCGACGCGCGGCGCAGGAAGGGCGCGTGCCGGCCGCTCGGCGGCGTACCGGTTGTGATCAAGGACAATATCGAGGTCGCGGGGCTGCCCTCCAGCGCCGGCACGCCGGCCCTCAAGAACTTCGTGCCGAAGAAGGATGCTCCTGTCGCGGCGAAGCTGCGCGCGGCCGGTGCGATCATCATCGGCAAGACCAACATGCACGAGCTCGCCTTCGGCATCTCCGGCTACAATGCCGGCTTCAAGACCGGTGGCGAGCCCGGCGTGCGCAACGTCTATGACACCAGCAAGATCGCCGGCGGCTCATCGTCCGGAACGGCCGCCGCGATCGGCGCGCGGATCGTCACCGCGGGCCTCGGCACGGACACCGGCGGGTCGGTCCGGATTCCCTGCGCACTCAATGGCTGCGCGTCGCTGCGGCCGACCGTCGGCCGCTACCCGCAAGCGGGCATC
Organism: Bradyrhizobium sp. ISRA430; assembly: GCF_029909975.1. NCBI lineage: Bacteria > Pseudomonadati > Pseudomonadota > Alphaproteobacteria > Hyphomicrobiales > Nitrobacteraceae > Bradyrhizobium > Bradyrhizobium sp. ISRA430. Next base: position 6,472,605 of record NZ_CP094516.1, on the reverse strand, counting down.
GCGCCGATCTCTCATACCCGCGATACCGCCGGCCCGATGGCCGCAACGATGACGGATGTGGCGGCGCTCGACCGTATCATCGTCGGCGGCGGCGCGATCGCACCGGCCGATCTGAAGCAGGTGCGCATCGGCGTGGTGAAGACCATGCTCACCAATCTCGACGACGATACCGATGCCGCTTTCAAAGGAGCGATCGACAAGCTGAGGGCGCAAGGCGCGAGCGTGGTCGATGTCGAGATGCCGGAGCTCGCCGAGCTCAACGGCAAGGTGAGCTTCCCCGTGGCGATCTTCGAGGCCAACGACGACATGGTCGCCTATCTCAGGCACACCGGTACCGGGCTCACCATCGCGGCACTCGCGAAGGAGATCGCGAGCCCTGACGTGAAGGGCACCTATGACGGCCTCGTCATCCCACGCAAATTGCCTGGTCCCGACAACACGGTCGTTGACGCCAAGCCGGCCTATGATGCGGCCATGAAGGCCGGGCGGCCGGCGCTCCGGGCGCTCTATCGGGACACATTCGCCAAGAACCGGCTCGATGCCATCGCCTTCCCGACCACACCGAAAGTCGCGATCGCCGCAAACCCCGATTCCAGCAGCCTGCCGAATTTCCTGCTCTTCATCCAGAACACCGACCCCGGCAGCAATGCCGGCATTCCCGGCATCCAGATTCCGGTTGCGCTGGGCGCGTCGAGCAAATTGCCGGTCGGACTCGAGCTCGATGGGCCCGCTGGAAGCGACAGGAGGCTGCTGGCGATCGGAATGGCAATGGAGAAGGTGTTCGGGCGGCTGCCGCCGCCGGCGCGCTAGAGCATGGTGAGATCAAGTCTGGTTGCGAACCGCGGCGGAGGGGGCGCTCCCTCCCCTGCATGCAGGAGGGGCAGGCGGCCTCCTCCTTGCGGCCCAGCCTTCGAGACGCCCGCCTGTCGCGGGCTCCTCAGGATGAGGTCTTGTTTCGCGGCGAAATCCCAGACCGTCATGGTGAGGAGCGCCGCCTTACGGCGCTTTTCGAACCATGAGGCCAGGCACGTTCGCACCACGAACGTGCGGGGAAGGCTGGCCCCACAATGGACACCTGCCGTGTTGGAAAAGGATCCGGCGCATCAAGAATAAGGATTGATCAGCTTCTGCTGCTCCGCACTGTGCTGCACCAGCATGTCGATGAAGGTCCTGACCTTCGCGGACAGATGATGCCGGTGCGGGTAGACCGCATTCATTGACATCTCGACCGGCCGGTATTCGGGCAACAGCCGAACCAGATGGCCGGCTTCGAGATCGTCGCGAACGAGGAAGCCGGCCATCAGGCAGACGGCGCCGCCTTCCAGCGCCACTTTCCGCAACGCCTCGCCGCTGTTGGTGACGAAGCTGCCGGAGATGCGCACCGATGTCGGCGTTCCCTTGCGATCGAAGAAGCGCCAGTCGTCGCCAAAGGGGTAATTCAGATGACGACCGCAATTATGCGCGGTGAGCTCATCGAGCTTCTGCACGCGACCATGCTTCTCGATATAGTCGTGCGAGCAGCACAGCACGTGACGCCAGGTGGCGAGGCTGCGGACGATCAGGCTCGAATCCGGCGGCGAGGTCATGCGCAGGGCAACGTCGTAGCCGTCCTCGATCAGATCGACCTCGGCCTCGCCCATGCGCAGATCGACCTTGATCTCCGGATAGGTGGACAGGAGCTTTGCCACCACCGGCGCGACGAACGGCACCATATGCGTGGCCGAGTGGATGCGCAGCGTGCCCCGTGGCACCGATTGCAACTCGCTCGCGATGTCGTCCGCCTGTTCAAGATCGGCGAGGATCTGCGTGGAGCGGTCGTAATAGGCCTTGCCGATTTCGGTCAGGCTCACCTTGCGCGTGGTGCGGTTGAGCAGCCTCACCCCGAGCCGATCCTCCAGTGCCTGCACATGGTTGCTCACCATGGTCGTCGACATGTTGAGCCGGCGGGCGGCGGCGGAAAAGCCGCCATTCTCGACCACCCGGACGAAGGCCGTGAGGCTGGTGAAGCGGTCCATCTCGTGAGGCTCCGATTATCCGCTATTGCTGGATAATGCTTCCAATCCTTCCGGGATTATCACAAGCACTAGGACAGCGCATCTTCACGCTCGACAGCAGCGCCCCTTCGGAACGGGACGTCTGGCGATCCGGAGGATGTCATGTCGAACGCTTCTTACGTCACTGAAACAAAAGACAAAATCAGCCTCCGCCCATCACGGCAAGCAATCAAGCGAGCAGCCCTCGCCTTGGCGCTGGTGCTTGGCGTCGCCGCGGCCGGCGACTTTGGCTACAGCTACCTGACCACCGGTCGCTACCTGGAATCCACCGATGACGCCTATGTGAAGGCCGATTCCACGATCATCGCGCCGAAAGTCTCGGGCTACATCGCCCAGGTCCTGGTCGGCGACAACGAGAAGGTCAGGGCGGGCCAGGTGCTGGCGAAGATCGACGACCGCGACTTCAAGGCCGCGCTCGAGCAGGCCCGCGCCGACGTCGCCGCCGCGGAAGCCTCCGTGCGCAACATCGATGCCCAGCTCGAATTGCAGCAGCCGATCATCGAGCAAAGCACGGCCGACGTTGGCGCCGCGGAAGCCAATCTGAAATTCGCGCAGGAGGAGCGCGCCCGCTATGACGACCTGATGAAGTCGGGCTCCGGCACGATCCAGCGCGCACAGCAGACCGATGCGGCGCTGCGCGCCAGCAACGCGCAATTGCAGCACGCGAAATCGGGCCTCTTGGCCGCACAGCGCAAGGTCGACGTGCTCACCACGCAGCGCGCCCAGGCCGCTGCCCAGCTCGACCGTGCCCGTGCAGTCGCCGAGCAGGCCTCGCTGAACCTGTCCTATACCGAGATCACCGCGCCGGTCGACGGCACGGTCGGCGCCCGATCGTTGCGCGTCGGCCAGTATGTGCAGGCCGGCACGCAGTTGATGGCGGTGGTGCCGCTCGATGCGGTCTACGTGGTCGCGAATTTCAAGGAGACGCAGCTCACCCATATGCGCCCGGGCCAGCCGGTCGAGCTGCACATCGACAGCTTCCGCAGCGAGGCTTTGCGCGGCCATGTCGACAGCCTGTCGCCGGCGAGCGGGCTCGAATTCGCGCTGCTGCCGCCCGACAATGCCACTGGCAATTTCACCAAGATCGTTCAGCGCGTGCCGGTGAAGATCGTACTCGATGACCACCGCCTGACAGGCCTGTTGCGGCCCGGCATGTCGGCGGTGCCGACGGTCAACACCAAGGCGACGGTGCTGGCCGAGCGCGACAGGGCCAAGCGCCTCGCTGACAACGCCGCACGCCCGAACGGAAGCTGAGGTCGTCCATAGCTTGCGGCAGGATTATCAAGTCCTGCCGGACGATCTTTCCAAGGCTTCCCCGATTATCGAAACGATCCGCCTAATGCATCCTGCCTCAGAGAAACCGAGACGAGGCTTCCATGAGCACGCTCCAACCCGCCCTCAACGCCGCATCGGCCGCCAGCATTCCCGCCTCGACCGCGCTCGCGACGCCCGCAGTCTCCGCAAAAACCTGGATCGCGGTGGTCGGCGCCACGCTCGGCGCCTTCATGGCGGTGCTGAACATCCAAATCGTCAACGCCTCGCTCGCCGACATCCAGGGCGCGATCGGCGCCGGCATCGACGATGGCGGCTGGATCTCGACCTCCTATTTGATCGCCGAGATCGTGGTGATCCCGCTCTCCGGCTGGCTCGCGCAAGTGTTCTCGATCCGCATCTATCTGCTGACCAACGCGGTCCTGTTCCTGACTCTGTCCGCGGCCTGCGCGCTGGCGCAGGACCTGCCGCAGATGATCGTGCTGCGCGCGGTGCAAGGTTTTACCGGCGGCGTGCTGATCCCGATGGCATTCACCCTGATCATCACGCTGTTGCCACGCGCCAAGCAGCCGGTCGGACTTGCGCTGTTCGCGCTCTCGGCGACATTCGCCCCCGCAATCGGCCCGACCATCGGCGGCTATCTCACCGAGAATTTCGGTTGGGAGTACATCTTCTACGTCAACCTCGTTCCCGGTGCGGTCATGGTCGGCATGCTCTGGTACGCCCTGGAAGCCAAGCCCATGAAGCTGTCACTCCTGCGCGACGGCGACTGGGCGGGCATCATCACCATGGCGATCGGGCTGTCCGCACTTCAGACCGTGCTCGAGGAAGGCAACAAGGACGACTGGTTCGGTTCGCCCTTCATCGTCAAGCTGTCCGTAATCGCGGCAGTCGCACTGACTGCTTTCCTGATCATCGAGCTCACGGTGAAGAAGCCGCTTTTGAACCTGCGCCTCCTGGTTCGCCGCAATTTCGGCTTCGGCATGCTCGCGAATTTCCTGCTCGGCATCGCGCTCTACGGCTCGGTCTTCATCCTGCCGCAATACCTGTCCCGCATTCAGGGCTACAATGCCGAGCAGATCGGCATGGTGCTGGCCTGGACCGGCCTGCCGCAGCTCGTGCTGATCCCGCTGGTGCCGCGTCTCATGCAGAGATTCGATGCGCGGATCATCATCGGCGTCGGCTTCGTGCTGTTCGCAGGCTCCAACTTCATGAACATCTACATGACCAGCGACTACGCGGCCGACCAGCTCCTGTGGCCCAACATCGTCCGTGCGATCGGTCAGGCGCTGGTGATGGCACCGCTGTCGGCGGTCGCGACCGCCGGCATCGAGCCGGAAAATGCCGGCTCAGCCTCCGGCCTGTTCAACATGATGCGCAATCTCGGCGGCGCCGTCGGCATCGCGCTGCTGCAGACCGTGCTGACCAAACGCGAACAGTATCACTCCAACGTGCTGATGCAGTCGGTCTCGGTGTTCGAGCAGGCGACCCGGACGCGGCTCGAGCAGCTCACGCAATATTTCGTCAATCACGGCGTCCTCGACCGCGCCGACGCGTCACATCGCGCCTTTGTCGCGATCGGTCATATCGTGCAGAAGCAGGCCTATATCCTCGCCTTCAGCGACACCTTCTATCTGCTCGGCATGGCATTGATCGTGGCCCTGGTCGCCGCCCTCTTCCTGAAGAAGCCCGGCCATATCTCGGCCGGGGAAGCCCACTAAGATCAACCCGAGAAGCAAGGAGAACGACTATGAAACCCCGCATGAATTTCTACCAGGCCGCACCCGATACGCTCAAGGCGCTGACGGCGCTGGAACAGCAGATCCAGTCGACCGGCCTCGAGAAATCGCTGATCGAGCTCGTCAAGATCCGAGCCTCGCAAATCAACGGCTGCGCGTTCTGCATCAACATGCACACCGAGGATGCGCGCAAGCGCGGCGAGACCGAGCAGCGCATTTATCTGCTCAACGCCTGGCGCGAATCCCCGCTCTATACCGATCGTGAGCGCGCCGCATTGGCCTGGACCGAGTCCGTGACGATGATCTCGGAAACGCACGCTCCCGACGACGTCTACGAGCAGGTACGCGCGCAATTCTCGGACGAGGAGACGGTCAACCTGACCATGCTGATCGCGACGATCAACGCCTGGAACAGGCTCGCGATCGCATTCCGCTCGGTGCATCCGGTGAAGGTGAAGGCGTCCGTGGCGTGACGATGCCACTGCCACACTCTCGACTGTCATACCCCGCGAAAGCGGGGCATCCAGTATTCCAGAGACGCCTGACGTCTCATGCACGGCCGCGGCGTACTGGATCGCCCGCCTTCGCGGGCGATGACAGCGGAGTGTGTGGCTGCGGCGACCGTCATCGCCGGTTAGCGACGCCCTCTTACACCGCCGTCGCCTTGGCGAACTCCACGTAGATCTCACGCAGTCGCGTCGCGATCGGGCCGGGCTTGCCGTCGCCGACCTTCTTGCCGTCGATCGCGACCACCGGCTGCACGAACAGCGAGGCCGAGGTGATGAAAGCCTCCTTGGCGGCGAGCGCTTCGGCGACCGTGAAGGCGCGCTCCTCGACGCGGAGCTGACGTTCTTCGGCGAGCGCGACCACGGCCTTGCGGGTGCAGCCCGGCAGGATCGCGTTGGAGTTCTGGCGGGTCACGATGACGTCGTCCTGGGTCAGGATGAACGCCGACGACGAGCCGCCCTCGGTGACGAAACCGTCTTCGAGCATCCAGGCTTCGCCGGCACCGGCTTCCGCCGCGGCCTGCTTCGCCAGCACCTGCGCGAGCAGCGCCACGCTCTTGATGTCGCGCCGCTCCCAGCGGATGTCGGGCACCGTGATCACGTTGATTCCAGTCTTGGCCGAGGACGCGCCGACGATGTCCTTCTCCGAGGTGAACATCACCAGGCTCGACTCCACGTCGCCCTTGGGGAACGCGAAGTCGCGGCCCTTGTCGGCGCCGCGCGTGACCTGGAGGTAGACGAGGCCGTTGGCAACCTTGTTGCGCGCCACGAGCTCTTTCTGGATCTCGGTGATGCGCTCGACCGTCACCGGCATCTTCAGCTTGATCTCGCCGACCGAACGCTCCAGCCGCGCCAGGTGCGAGGCATTGTCGACCAGCTTGCCGTCGAGCACGGCCGCGACCTCATAGATGCCGTCGGCAAAGAGGAAGCCGCGGTCGAGGATCGAGATCTTGGCGTCCGAAAGCGGGACGAATGAGCCGTTGACGTAGGCGATCGAGTCCAAGGCAGGTCTCCTGGCGGGAAATGGGGATTTCGCAGCTTCTATACGAGATTTGCTGATGCCACGAAACCCTCAACCCGTCATTCCACATTGCGCAATCGCGCAATGGGGCGACGCGAAGCGGCAAGCTCTGATGCGCAATTGCGCATCTGAGAATCCATAACCACCGCTCGGGGGTATGGATTCCGGGCCTGGCCCTTTCGGGCCATCCCCATTGCGCAAGCGCGCAATGTGGAATGACGATGGGAGTTAATGCGACAAAATCTTCGACAAGAACTTCTGCGCGCGGTCGCTGCGCGGCTTGCCGAAGAAGTCGTCCTTCGGCGCGTCCTCGACGATCTCGCCGCGGTCCATGAAGATCACGCGGTTGGCGACCTTGCGCGCAAAGCCCATCTCGTGGGTGACCACCATCATGGTCATGCCCTCGCGGGCGAGGTCGACCATGACGTCGAGCACCTCGCTGATCATCTCGGGATCGAGCGCCGAGGTCGGCTCGTCGAACAGCATGGCGATGGGATCCATCGCCAGCGCGCGTGCGATGGCGACGCGCTGCTGCTGGCCGCCGGAGAGCTGCGCCGGGAATTTCTGCGCATGCTCCTTCAAGCCGACGCGCTCCAGCAGCATCATGCCCTTAGTAACCGCCTTGTCATGCGCGCGGCCCAGCACCTTCTCCTGGGCGAGGCAGAGATTGTCGATGATCTTCAGGTGCGGGAACAGCTCGAAGTGCTGGAACACCATGCCGACGCGGGCGCGCAGCTTCGGCAGATCGGTCTTGGGGTCGTTGACCTTGGTGCCGTCAACGATGATGTCGCCCTTCTGGAACGGCTCTAGCGCGTTGACGCATTTGATCAGCGTGGACTTGCCCGAGCCCGAGGGGCCGCAGACCACCACCACCTCGCCCTTGGCGACGTGGGTTGTGCAATCCTTCAGCACCTGAAATGCGGCGCTGTACCATTTGTCGACGTGGCTGATCTGGATCATGACGGGCTCTAGCGGATGATGGCGATGCGCGATTGCAGGCGGCGGACGCCGAACGAGGCAACGCAGGAGATGGTGAAATAGACCAAGGCCGCGAACAGATACATCTCGACCAGACGGCCGTCACGCTGCGCGACCTTGCTGGCAGCACCGAGGAAATCCGGGATCGAGAGCACGTAGACCAGCGAGGTGTCCTGGAACAGCACGATGGTCTGGGTCAGGAGCACCGGCAGCATGTTGCGGAAGGCCTGCGGCAGCACGACGTAGCGCATGGTCTGAGCATAGGTCAGGCCGAGAGCGTTTGCCGCTGCCGGCTGGCCGCGCGAGATCGACTGGATGCCGGCACGCATGATCTCGGAGAAATACGCCGCCTCGAACATGATGAAGGTGATGAGAGAGGATGCGAACGCGCCTACGCTGATCGGGCGCGAGGCTCCGGTCAGCCACTGCCCGATATAAGGCACCAGGAAGTAGAACCAGAAGATGACCAGCACCAGCGGCAGCGAGCGCATGAAGTCGACATAGAGGCCGGCGATGCGTCCCAGGAGCTTGTAGCCGGACAGCCGCATCAGGGCGATCGCGGTACCAAAGATCAGGCCGCCGAGCGCGGAGAGCGCCGTCAGCGTCAGCGTGAACGTCATGCCCTCGTAGAACAGGTAGGGCAGTGAGCGGCGGATGACGTCGAAATCGAAACTGCCGAGCATCGCTATTTCCCCGTGATGTAGCCGGGGATCGCGACATAGCGCTCGAGGATGCGCATGGCGGTCACGACGACGGCGTTGACGAGGAGGTAGAGCATGGTCGCGGCGGTGAAGGCCTCGAATACCTGGAATGAGAACTCCTGCATCGAGCGCGCCTGTCCGGTCAGCTCGAGCAGGCCGATCGTGATCGCCACTGCGGTGTTCTTGATGGTGTTGAGGAACTCGGAGGTCAGCGGCGGCAGGATGATGCGGAACGCCATCGGCAGCAGCACATAGCGATAGCCCTGCACGGTGGTGAGACCCAAGGCGGTGGCCGCCTGCCGCTGCCCGCGCGGCAGCGAGCCGATGCCGGCCTGCAACTGCACGGCCACGCGCGCCGACATGAACAGGCCGACGCCGATCGAGGCGGTCCAGAACGGCGCGTTCGGCAATTGCTTCAGCCACAGACCGGCGGCCCTCGGCAGGATTTCCGGCAGCACGAAGAACCACAGGAAGAGCTGCACCAGCAGCGGCATGTTGCGGAAGAATTCGACGTAGGCAAAGCCGAACCAGTAGGCGCCCTTTGAGGGCAGCGTGCGCATCACGCCGACGATCGAGCCGGTGATCAGCGCGATGATCCAGGCCAGCACCGCGGTCTCGAGGGTCAGCACCAGTCCCGACAACAGCAAATCGAGATAAGTGCCGGTCCCCATCGGGTTCGGCTGGAAAAAGATTCCCCAGTTCCAGTTGTAGTTCACGTGTCCCCCGCGCGAGCGCGTCGATGATACGAACTGTTCAGGTCTTCGACCATTCTCCTCCAGAATGATCGAAGCTGATCCTCATCCTGAGGAGCGGCGTCGTCGCCGCGTCTCGAAGGATGAAGGCCACGGCTCGGGCCTCATGGTTCTCCAGGCGATGCGGAGCATCGTCCGCGAGACGCCGCTTCGCGGCTCCTCACCATGAGGGTTTCAGTCCCGTCGGGACATCTCCGCCGCCGAGCCGCTGCGGAGTCCCTCACCCGGATCGCATCTTACAACACGATCCGGCCTCTCCCCGCGAGCGGGGAGAGGCGAAAGTTGCGGCGCCGCTCATGCAATGATCGGGCCATTGCTCGGCGGCGGGCGAGCAATGCTTACTTATAGTCGTCCGGGTTCGGCGAGTCCGAGGGCTTTGCGAACTCGTGCTTCAGCTCGTCCGAAATCGGCGTGTTGAGGTTCAGGCCCTTCGGCGGGATCTTCTGCGTGAACCACTTGTCGTAGATCTTCTGGCCTTCGCCTGAGGTGTAGAGCGCCGCGGTCGCCGCATCGACCACCTTCTTGAAGGCCGTGTCGTCCTTGCGCAGCATGATGCCATAGGGCTCGGGCTTGGAGAACGCGTCCTTGGAGATCACGTAGTCGGATGGATTCTTCGAGCCGGCGACGAGGCTCGCGAGCAGGATGTCGTCCATCACGAAAGCGACGGCGCGGTCGGTCTCGACCATCAGGAAGGCTTCGGCGTGGTCCTTGGCCGGGATGATGTTGGCGCCGAGACTACGGGCGACATTGGCTTCGGTGAGCTGCTTGATGTTGGTGGTACCGGCGGTCGAGACCACCGTCTTGCCCTTGAGGTCGTCGATCGACTTCAGGCCGCTCGACTTCTTGAACACGTAGCGGCTGGCGGTGAGGAAATGGGTGTTGGTGAACCACACCTGCTTCTGGCGCTCGGCATTGTTGGTGGTGGAGCCGCATTCGAGGTCGATGGTGCCGTTGGCCATCAGCGGGATACGGGTCGCGGAGGTCACCGGGTTGAGCTTGACCTCGAGCTTGTCGAGCTTGAGCTCCTTCTTCACCGCGTCGACGATCTTGTAGCAGATGTCCATCGCAAACCCGATGGGCTTCTGGTTGTCGTCGAGATAGGAGAACGGGATCGAGGAGTCGCGGAAGCCGAGCGTGATGGCGCCGGTGTCCTTGATGTTCTTCAGCGTGCCGGTCAGCTCCTGGGCACTGGCCTGGCTGACGGCGAAGGTCGCGGCGAGGGCGAGGCCGATGCTACGGAAATGTCTCACTTTTCTTCCCCTTTCAGGATGATGCGGGCGGATGCAAGCACAAATCGGGCCGAAATAGAATGTAACTTTCGACTGGACCAGCGGCTCAGGTTAACGGCCGCGGCAATTCGCCGAGATCCCAGAACAGGCCGGCCATCACCGTCAAGGCCTCTTCGGTCAGCGGAAGCAGGATGTGCTCGTTGGGCGCATGCTGGGAGCAGCCGGGATAGGAGTGCGGCACCCAGATCGTCGGCAGGCCAAGTATCTCGGAAAACACGTCATTGGGCAACGACCCGCCAAAGTTCGGCAGTACGGCCGGCGCCTTGCCGGTGGTCTTCTCAACCGAGTCCGCCGCCCATTTGATCCAGGGGCTGTCGAAATCGGTGCGCGAGGCGGCAAAGCTCTGTGCCGCCCGCACCTCGACCATCGGAAAGCCCTTGGCGACCAGGTGGGCGCGGATGGCTTCGACCAGCCCATCGACCTTGGTGCCGACCACGAAACGCAGTTGCAGCACGGCGTTGGCATGGCCGGGGATGGCGTTCGCCGGCTTCTCGATATTGCCTGACGACATCGCCAGCACTTCGAGCGTATTCCAGGCATAGAGCCGTTCGGCGGGCGACAGCCCCTCCTCGCCCCAATTGTCCGCGAGCGCCGGCTCGTCCTCGGTCGGCACGACCTGCACGTCCGCAAGATAGCTGCGGATCTGGTTGGTCAGCCGCGGCGGCTTCAGGGCTTCGAGCTGGAGGCGGCCGTGACCATCGACCAGCGTGGAAATGGCGTTGACCAGAATGGTCGCGGGATTGGCGAGCACGCCGCCCCAATTGCCGGAATGGTGCCCGCCATCGCGCAAGTTGACGTCGAGATGGATGCGGATGCCGCCGCGGCAACCGAGGAACAACGTCGGCCGGTCGGCGGACAGGCGCGGCCCGTCGGAAGCCATGAAGAGGTCGGCCTTCAGGGCGTCGCGATTGGCATCGCAAACCTTGCCGAGGTCGGGTGAGCCGATCTCCTCGCCCATCTCGACGATGAACTTGGCGTTGAAGCCGAGCTTGCCACCACGGGCGTCGCGCACCGCGCGCAGCGCCGCCATGTTGATGCTGTGCTGGCCCTTGTTGTCGGCGGTGCCGCGGCCATAGACGCGCGCACCGGCCGTGGTGGTGCGCCAGGGATCGCGGTTGTCGCGCCACTCGCCTTCCATGCCGTCGACGACGTCGCCATGGCCATAGATCAGCACGGTCGGCACTGAGGCGCTCTCGTGATGCTCGGCAACGAGGAACGGCGCCTTGCCGCTCGGGGATTCCACCAGCCGGCTTTCGAAATCCAGCGCGGCGAACGCGGGCCGCATCTCCTGTTCCAGATAGGCGCACAGCTCGGCACCGCGCGCCGGATTCTGGCTCTCGGTCCGGTACGCGACACGGCGGTCGAGCTCGGTGAGGAACGCGCCGGACTGAATCTCGTTGCGGGCGCGGGCGATGGCGTCGGCTCTGGTCATGAACTTGCTTTTTTCGACGTTTGGAGGCGAAGGAGCCTAGCCGAGATCGGCAGGCGTTCGAAGTGGCGGGGCGTTGGGATCTGGTTGTGCGCTCTTGAGATTGGCTTGCCAAGGCAGGAGTGCTTTTCCGATTTTGGCCTTGCCAATGGCGGGACCATGCAAGAACTTCGCCAAATTCGCCCCGCATTGTTAGCATTCGAAGAGCGACAGGCAAAGGGCGCCGAGGGACAAAACGATGGCCAAGCAAATCCGGCTCAATGCATTCGCGATGAATTGCGTCGCACACCAATCGCCGGGCTTGTGGACCCATCCGCGCGACCGCACCGCCGAATATAATCGCCTGCCCTACTGGCTCGATCTCGCCCGGACATTGGAGCGCGGCCGGTTCGACGGGCTGTTCCTGGCCGACGTGCTCGGCGTCTACGACGTCTATGGCAACAGTCCGGACGCGGCTTTGCGCAATGCAGCACAGACGCCGTCGAACGAGCCGCTGCTGCTGCTGTCGGCGATGGCCGCGGTGACGAAAGATCTCGGCTTCGGCGTCACCAGCAACCTGTCCTTCGAGCCGCCCTACCCGTTCGCGCGGCGGATGTCGACGCTCGATCACCTCACCGAGGGACGGATCGGCTGGAACGTCGTCACCGGCTATCTCGACAGCGCTGCGCGCGGCGCCGGCAAGGACAAGCAGACCGGGCATGACGACCGCTACGACATCGCCGACGAATATATGGAGGTGGTCTATAAGCTCTGGGAAGGAAGCTGGGAGGACGACGCGGTGGTGCGCGACCGCACGCGCGGCATCTTCACCGATCCGGCTAAAGTTCATCGCGTCAACCACGAGGGCGCGAACTACCGCATCAACAACACCATCCATCTGAGCGAGCCGTCACCGCAGCGCACGCCGGTGTTGTACCAGGCCGGCACCTCGCCGCGCGGCCGGCAATTCGCAGCGCGCCACGCCGAATGCGTGTTCATGTCGGGACCCTCGGCAAAGGTGATAGGCCCTCGCGTCTCCGCGATCCGCCAGGAGGCTGCTGCGCTCGGCCGCAACCCGGCCGAGATCCTGATGTTCTCGATGATGACGATCATCCTCGGGCGGACGGAAGCCGAAGCAAAGGAGAAATACGCCGACTACCGCCGCCACATCAGCCCCGAAGGCGCGCTGGCGCTGATGTCGGGATGGACCGGCGTCGACTTCTCCGGCTACGACCTCGACCAGCAGGTGCGCCACGTCCAGAATGATGCCGGTCGCAGCGCGATGGACAACGTCACCCGCGCCGATCCCGACCGCGTCTGGACCGTACGCGACGTCATCGAGCATGTCGGCATCGGCGGCGCCGGTCCGGTCGTGGTCGGCACACCGGAGATGGTCGCGGACAAGATCGAGGAGTGGTTCGAGGCAACCGACGTCGACGGGCTCAACGTCGCCTTTGCGATTTCGCCCGGCGATTTCGAGGATATCGCCGACATGCTGGTTCCCGAGCTGACCAAGCGCGGAAGGTACAAGCCGGACTACGCCAAGGGCACGCTGCGGGAGAAGCTGTTCGGCGCCGGCCGAGCGCGGCTCGGCGCGCCACATCCGGCGGCGGGGTATCGGGTCGGAAAGAAGGGGTAGGACGCTTCTTTGCAAGGTGTTGTTTTGATTTTGCGGAGGTCGTCGGTTCGTTCGGTCAGCGCCGCAGATACAACTGCGTTCCCTCCCCCCTTGCGGGGGAGGGGGGCGCCACACGGCACACTCTCGCAGTGAGGCGGGCCTCATTCTCGTCGACGGCCACACTTTTTCCTGGGCTACTCCCCTCCCCCTCCCTGCCCTCCCCCGCAAGGGTCCGCAAGGGGGGAGGGAGCAGAGCGGAGTGCGCCGCGCCGCCTACACCTTCCCGTCCACCATCACCTCGATCAGTTTCGTCCCCGGCCGGTTGAACGCGGATGACAGCGTCGCCTTCAGCTCGCGGGGATCGCTCACCTTGATCGCCTCGCAGCCCAGCGACCTGGCGATCCCTGCGAAATCCACCGGCGGGTCGACGAAATCCATGCCGACGTAATTGTCGTCGCCATGGAAGGCGAGCAGGCGCTGCTTGATGATGCGGTAGCCGCCATTGTTGGCGATGACGACTGATAGCGGCAGCTCGTGGTGCGCGGCGGTCCACAGCGACTGGATCGAATACATCGCGCTGCCGTCGCCGGAAAAGCACACGACGGGGCGATCCGGATTGGCGAGGCTGACGCCGACGGAAGCCGGCAGGCCCCAGCCGATGCCGCCGGAGGCAAGACCGTGATAGCCGTAGCGGTCGCGATGCGGATGCAGGTTCGTGATCTGGCGTCCGGAGGTGAGCCCTTCGTCGACGAGGATCGCATGCTCAGGCATGGCCTCGACCATTTGCAGCACCATCCAGTCCGGATCGATCGGCGTGCGGCCGGCGCTCTTGCCGATCTGCTCGACCAGCGCGGGGCGCCGCGCGGTCCAGTTCTTCGGCACGAGTTCGGCGAGACGCTGCTTGGCGCGCTGCGCCAGCGCAGCACCGCCCATCTCTTTCAGCACGGGGATCAGCGCGTGCAGGGTCTCCTTCAAATCTGCCTTCAGAGCGATCTCCGCGCCGTAGTTCTTGGCGATCTCCCGGTCGACGAGGCCGATCTGCACGATGCCGAGGCCGTCCGGCAGCGCATCGACCTCGCTATAGACCGACATCCGCAGGGGATCGCCGCCGAGCGCGATCAGGAGATCGTAGGGCGCGAGCGTATCACGCGCGACCTTCTGCACGCGTGCCAGCGTGCCCATGAAGCTCGGGCTCTCCGAGAGGAAATGCGCGCCATAGGGCGTGGAGGACTGATAGGCGGCAGCTCCCAGCAGCTCGGCGAGTTCGGCGGCTTCCTTGAGCGCGTCGCTCTTGACCACCTCGTCCATGGTCACGACCACCGGGCGCTCGGCCTTGAGCAGCCGCGCGGCGAAGGCCCTGAGCGCCTCGTCGGACGGCTTGGTGCGGGCATCGATGCGGGTGGAGCGGCCGAGATCGATGCCGGCCTCGCTGTTCAGGATGTCGCCCGGCAACGAGATGAACACCGGCCCGGTCGGCGGCGTGGTCGCGATCTTGGCGGCGCGGCGCACGATGCGCGGCAGGTCCTCCAGCCGCGTCACTTCCACCGCCCATTTCACCAGCGGCTCGGCCATCCGCACCAGCGGGCCATACAGCACCGGTTCCATCAGGCCATGCCCTTGCTCCTGCTGGCCGGCGGTGAGGATCATCGGCGTGCCCGTGAACTGGGCGTTGTAGAGCGAGCCCATCGCATTGCCGAGACCGGGCGCGACATGGACATTGCAGGCCACGAGTTTTCCGGAGGCGCGGCTGTAGCCGTCGGCGATCGCGACCACCAGGCTCTCCTGCATCGCCATCACATAGGTGAGGTCAGGATGGTCCTTCAGCGCATGCATGATCGGCAGCTCGGTGGTGCCGGGATTGCCGAACAGATGGGTGATGCCCTCGTCCTTGAGCAGCGCGAGAAAGGCGGAACGGCCGGTGATCTTGTTCTTCACGTTTCCTCCAGGCCTCGCGGACGTTGCCGCAAGGACAGGCGGCATGATGGCCGAAGTGCGGGGATGCGCGCAATGGAGCGCGTTCATGGCTGCGTTGCGTACGAGCGGAGAGCGACATGGCTACATTTCCTCGCGCCCCAGTTCGAACGGATCCTCGCCGCGTGCGCGCTTCTTCTTTTTCGAGCGCTGCCACACCACGCCGGGAAATCCCTTCAAGGGCACCAGCGGTTCGCCGGTGTAGGCCCATTCCTGCAGCTCTTCGATGGCAATGTGATAGAGCGGCTGGCGGCCCGTGCGTTCCTTGAACAGCGCGCGCGGAATGTTGATCATGTGCGGTCCGCGCGGACGTTCATAGGTGATCGGCGTGCCGCAGTTGGAGCAGAAGCTGCGCGTGGTCTTGCTCGCTCTGTCCTCGTAGCGGGTCAGCGCCGTTTTTCCAGACGTGACGCGAAACCGCTTCTTCCAGCTCCCGACATAGGTGGCGTAAGCCGCCCCGTGGGCGCGGCGGCTGGCGGCGGAGTGATCGTGCCAGGCCCAGCGCGCGGGAACGTCGATCTCGAAGGTGACCTTGCCGCAGAGGCATTGCCCGGTGGCGATCCCTGCAGCGACTGCGGCTTTTGCCATGGTGTTTCCTCAATCGTCATTGCGAGCGCAGCGAAGCAATCCAGAATCTTTCCGCGGGCACATTTCTGGATTGCTTCGCTGCGCTCCCAATGACGGAATTCTTGTTGCGGTCGGAGCGACACAATAATCGCGCAGCCCGGATGAAGCGAAGCGCAATCCGGGAGCCGACACGCCTGAACAGGACCGGATTTCGCTGCGCTCCAGCCGGCTATGATGGCTGCAGCGACCTTACGCCGGGGTCAGTTCGTCATACACCGGATAGTCCGTGTAGCCCTTCTCCTCACCGCCGTAGAACGTCGCGCGATTGTAGGGCGTGATCGGATAATCATGCTGCAGGCGGCGCGGCAGGTCGGGGTTGGAGATGAAGATGCGGCCGAAGGCGATGGCATCCGCGTGGCCATCGGCGATCGCTGCATTCGCGGTCTCGCCCGTGAAGCCGCCGGCGGTGATCAGCACGCCGCTATAGAGCGGGCGGAACAGCACCATCGCCGACGGCACGTTCTGCCAGTTGACCTCGGCGCGGCCTGAGCCGCTCGAGCGCGGCTCGATGAAGTGCAGATAGGCAAGGCCAAGCTTGTCGAGCGCCTTCACCACATGCGTGTAGAGCGGCATCGGATCGGGCTCACCGGAATCGTTGGCGATGCCGTAAGGTGACAGCCGCACGCCGATGCGGTTCGCGCCCCAGACGTCGATCGCGGCCTGCGTGACCTCCAGCAGCAGCCGCGCACGGTTCTCGATCGAACCGCCATATTGGTCGGTGCGCTGGTTGCTGCGCGACTGCAAAAACTGCTCGAGCAGATAGCCGTTGGCGCCGTGGATCTCGACGCCGTCGAAGCCCGCGGCGAGCGCGTTCTTAGCGGCCTGGCGGAATGCCTTGACGATGTCATTGACCTCGTCCGTCTCCAGCGCGCGCGGCGTCTCGTACTCGGAGACCTTGCCGTCGGCCGTCATCGCCCTCATGCCCTCGGCGCGGATCGGGATCGCGGACGGCGCCACCGGCAGCGCACCGCCATGGAAGGAAGAGTGCGAAACGCGGCCGACATGCCAGAGCTGAAGGAAGATGACGCCGCCCTTGGCGTGCACGGCATCGACCACCTTACGCCAGCCGGATACTTGCGCCTCCGAATAGATGCCGGGCGTGGCAGGATTGCCGCGGCCGTTCGACTGCACCGGCGAAGCCTCGGCGATGATCAGGCCGCCTTGCGTCGCGCGCTGGCCGTAATACTCGGCATTGAGCGGACGCGGCGCGAAGCTCTCGCGCTCCGCCCGCATGCGCGTCAACGGCGCCATCGCGACGCGATGCGCAAGCTTGTACGGACCGACCTGCAACGGTTTGAACAACGCCGGAGATTTCATGTCTGCCCCAAATGGCTACGGAAGGATGCGGATCATATAAGAGGGGCGGCTACCGAAAAAGGCACCGCCCCTGCTAGGCAATATTCCTTCCCGCGAAACGCGGAAGGAAATGCGAGTATTACGCCGTCTTGATCCAGACGGCCTTCACGTTGAGATATTCCTCGACGTGCTGCTTGCCGGACTCGCGGCCGTAGCCGCTCATCTTGTAGCCGCCGAAGGGCACGGCCGGGTCCATCGCCTGGTAGCAGTTCACCCAGACCGAACCCGCGCGCAACGACTTCGCGACCGCATGCGCCTTGCTGACGTCGCGCGTCCACAGGCCCGAGCCGAGGCCGAACGTGGTGGCGTTGGCGCGCTTGACCAGTTCGTCCATGTCCTTGAAGGCGATCGCGGAGATGACGGGACCGAAGATCTCCTCCTGCGCGATGCGCATGTTGTCCTGGACGCCCGCGAACACCGTCGGCGAGACGAAGAAGCCCTTGGCCAGCGGGCCTTCGGTGACGCGGCCGCCGCCGGCGAGCGCGCGCGCACCTTCCTTTTGGCCGATGTCGAGATAGCCGGTGACGCGCTCGAGCTGCTGCTCGGAGACGAGCGGGCCGATCTGCACATTGGGATCGAGACCGTTGCCGACCTGCAGCTTCTTGCCGAACTCGGCGACGCGGCCGACGAACTCCTCGTAGATCGACTGCTCGACGAACAGACGCGTGCCGGCGCTGCAGATCTGCCCCGAATTGGCGAACACCGCCATCGCCGCGCCCGGCACGGCGGCATCGAGATCGGCATCGGCGAACACGATGTCCGGCGACTTGCCGCCGAGCTCGAGCGAGACGCGCTTGAGGTTGCCGGCCGAAGCGCGGATGATCGACTGGCCGGTGACGTGCGAGCCGGTGAAGGCGACCTTGTCGACATCGTAATGCGAGGCGAGTGCGGCGCCGGCGGTCTCGCCATAGCCGGGAACGACGTTGATGACGCCGGGCGGCACGCCCGCTTCCATCGCGAGCTCGGCGATGCGCAGCGAGGTCAGCGGCGCTTCTTCGGCGGGCTTGAGCACCACGGTGCAGCCGGTCGCGATCGCCGGGCCGATCTTCCAGATCGTCGCGGTCAGCGGGCCGTTCCAGGGAATGATGGCGCCGACGACGCCGACCGGCTCCTTCAGCGTGTAGGAGAAGATCTCGCCGGGCAGCGAGTTCTCGATGGTCTCGCCGTGGATCGCGGTGGTCTGGCCCGCATAGTAGCGCAGCATGCCGATGGCGCGCAGCCGGTAGGCGCGGGTGCGGCTGACGGGCGCGCCCATGTCGAGCGTGTCGAGCTGCGACAATTCGTCAAAATTCTTCTCGACGAGGTCGGCGAGTTTGAGCAGCAGGTTCTGCCGCTCGAACGGCTTGATCTTGCTCCAGGGACCTTCGAAGGCGCGGCGGGCAGCGGCGACCGCACGATCGATGTCTTCCTTATCGCCCTCGGCGACGGTTGCGAGCAGCTCGCCGGTGGCAGGGTTGCGCGTCTCGAAGCGCTTGCCGGAAGCAGCATCCACCCACTCCCCGTCGATCAGCATCTGCTTGTAGGACCCGTTGGCGAACGGATGGCGCGTGATCGGAATAGCCTGCGACACAGCCATGGCTGCACTCCCTGTGAGGTAATTGATTGGCTCGATCTGGGCGGGATCGTTAGGTCGGAAAGATTACAGCGGTGCGGATTGGGCGTAAAGTCGGCGTGGAACGAAGACCTCCCATGCCCAGTTGAGCAGGGTCGCGAGACCGCCATGTTATGGGTCGATCGTGTGCAACGCCCCTGCCCCGGAGACCATCCATGCCACATGCCGCCATTGCCAAAGACAACGTTGCCGTGATCACCGGCGGCGCGTCCGGCATCGGTCTTGCCGCCGCCATGGCCTTCGCGCAGGCCGGGATGAAACTCTGCATCGTCGATGTGGACCAGGCACGACTGACGGAGGCCGCGACAAAACTGTCATCGGTCGCGGGTGCCGCGAATGTGATGACGACCGTCACCGACGTCAGCAAGCCTGAGAGCGTGGCGGAACTGGAGCGTGCGGTGCGCGAGCGCTTCGGCGGCGCCGACATCCTCATGAACAATGCCGGCATCCAGCCGGGCAGCACGCTCTTCGGCGAGCCCGACAACTGGCAGCGCATCATCGGCGTGAACATGTGGGGCATCATCCACGGCTCGCGCATCTTCGCGCCCGGCATGATCGCGCGCGGCAAGGCCGGCATCATCATCAATACCGGCTCGAAACAGGGCATCACCACACCACCCGGCGATCCCGCCTACAACGTCTCGAAGGCCGGCGTGAAGGCATTCACCGAGGCACTCCAGCACGAGCTGCGCAACACCAGGGGCTGCCGGATCACCGCGCATCTGCTCATCCCCGGTTTCGTGTTCACCGGTCTCACCGCAAAGGGGCGCACCGAAAAGCCGGCTGGCGCCTGGACGCCGGAGCAGACAGTCGATTTCATGCTGACGCGGCTTGAGGCCGGCGATTTCTATATTCTGTGTCCGGACAACGACGTGCCGCGCGCACTCGACGAGAAGCGCATGCTCTGGGCCGCCGGCGATATCATCGAGAACCGCCCACCACTGTCGCGCTGGCACCCGGACCATGCGGAGGCGTTCAAGAGATTCGTGGAGGGCAACTAGACGCCTTCCCTTCTCCCCTTGTGGGAGAAGGTGGCGCGAAGCGCCGGATGAGGGGTTCCGTCCGCGGATACAACTGAGAGAGCAACTTGCGGAGAGAGACCCCTCACCCGGCTCGCCGCTCCGCGGCGCGCCACCCTCTCCCACAACAAGGGGAGAGGGTGCAGTCGAGAATGCCTACAGCGTCTCTTGCTGGTGCCCGCACTGCTTGCAGGCAAACTTGACGCGCGACTGACCCTTGGGCGCCTGCACCCGGTTCGGCGCGCCGCACTTGCCGCAGACCGCCTCGATGCGGGTCGTGCCCTGCTTGACGACGATGGTCTTCTTCTCCATCGACTCGCGGATCAGGCGCTCGGCCTCCTCTCGCAGGGATTGTTTCGACAAAGCTCGTCTCCGCCTCTGAAAGCGCGAGAGCCATATCGCACCTGCGTCGAAATCACAATCGGCAAGCTGAGGCAACAGCGCCATCAAGTGAGCCATTGCGGGACGATGCGCAGCGCAGACGCCGCAAAATCGCGGGCGGCAAAATGACTAAAATTTCGATCGCGGTCGGCTCGGATGCCGGTCCACGTTGCGAACTCCACCTGGAAGGAGCTGACCGCCCCGCGCGCCGAGAGCCGCGGAGCGGTGACGCCGTAACCTCCTAAGGCCAGCGAGGACTGAAATGGCAACCGACAATTAATCGGCCGGAAACGCCCGAACCAAGCGCGCTTCACTTCCACGCAAGGCATCTGCATCGAGCTTTCCCTTCCGCGCGCCATCGAGCGCGCACGAAAAAATCCGGTAGAATTGCGCGCCGTCATAAGCGACCAAGAGCAGATCGACGCCGGCGTTGATCGCCTCCACCACGGCCTTGCAGACGTCGTGCTGGTAGATCGCGCCCATGACGAGGTCGTCGGTCATCACGACGCCCTGATAATTCCACTTGTCGCGGATGATCCCCTCGACGACGCGTTTGGAATGCGAGGCAGCGCGACCGGCATCGATGGCGGTCAGCGTGACATGACCGATCATGAGCGCGCTGTGCGACTGCGCGAGCACCTCCCGGAACGGGCGCCAGTCGGATGCTTCAAGCTCTTCGACTGGCGTATCGAGATTGGCGCTGAAATGGTGCGTGTCGGTTCGCAACCGGCCGATGCCCGGAAAATGCTTGAGCGTGGCGCCGACGCCGAAAGACTCGAGACCGCGGACATAGGCGCTCGCGATCTCGCCGACCACTGCCGGATCGCTCGCGATCGCGCGCTGGCCGATCAGCGTGTGGAAGTCGAGGCGGTTGCGCTGAACCTTCGGCTTGAGATCGAGCACCGGCGCGAGATTGAGATTGACGCCGAGCCCTGCAAGCTCACGCCCGTGAATGCGGCCGAACTCCTCCGCCTTAGCCCGGCGGCCATCCGGCGCGAGTCCGACGAGCGTCGCCAGCGCCGGCACCTTTGTCAGCGGCGGAGAGAGATGGCCGACGATACCGCCTTCCTGATCGGCGGCGACGATGAGCGGCGGCAGGCCGGCGGCGCGCCGCCTGTCCTGCAGCGCCGCGATCTCGGCCCGCAGGGCATCGACGGTCCGGTCCCTGATGTTGTGCCGGGTTACGTAGATGCCGCCGATCAAGCCTTGCTCGGCAAGTCGCGCGACCTCGGGAAATGACGAATAGCCGACCGTGAAGCGAGGCCCGAGCTGCCGCGCCTCTGCAGCGCTCGCGCTGAGGACATCGTGCTTGCGCAGCTCGAATCGCAGATGCGCCGCCGCCATCAGCAGCGGCGGCAGGCACCAGAGAAGGACGAGGAGCTTGCCGGCCACGCCGCGCCAGCGCCCCCGGCGCAAGAGGACGATGACAACGACGATGTTCACGGCGACAAGCGCGATGTTTCCCGCACCACGCAGCACGACCAGATAGGGATCGTTCTTGTTCGCGGCAGCGAAGGCGAGGACAGGCGCGGCCAGCCAGAGCAGGGTGAGACCGATACGACGAATGAGCTGCATGGGGTTGCGACAGGTGCGAGGCGACGAATGCCTCGCACCTATCAAGGCGGTTCACGTCGCGCGAGAGGCAAAAGCGCGCCTGCACGAAAACTGCACGAAACTCCTGAACTCGTGCAGACGATGATCCCGGCTTCTGCACAAGCAGCGTCCAGACTTCGTGGCGCCATCAACCACAAAAGGTCTTCTGGACATGACGAGCCTGGCTTCGACGTCGACGACGGACATCCAACCGATCAGGCCTTCCCCGATTCCGGTCAAGCTCGGGCTCGCGCTGGCGCTGGCTGCGCTCGCCGACTGGCTGTTCTATGGTGAGCGGATCGGGTTGTCGTTCTCACTCTTTGCCATCGCGATTGCTTGCGTCGCGTCGATCGTCAATCGTGCCACGCTGGACCTGCGGCGCGGTCTGACTTGTGCAGCCATTCTCGCCGCCGGCCTCGTGCCAGCCATCGAAGAGCTCAACCCGCTCTCGTTCCTGATCCTCACTTTCGCGCTGGCGGTCGGCCTGCTGCTTGCGACCAATCCGGAGACGACCGAATTCGCGGACCGCGCCCGCGCCTTGCGCAACTTCGTCCTGTTCGGACCTTTCAGATTCTTTCCCGACGCACTCCAGGTCTTCAACATGTCGGCGTTCACCCGGGGTGTCGCGCTCTGGCTGGCGCCTGCGGTGCTGGGCACCGTCTTCGTCGCGCTGTTCGCCGCGGCTAATCCGGTAATCGAGCAATGGGTATCCCTGCTCAATCCGAAGATCATTCTCGAATATGTCAGCTTCTGGCGCGTGCTGTTCTGGACGGCGATCCTGGCGCTGGTCTGGCCGTTCATCCATGTGCGCTGGCGGCGCAAGATGAGCGTTACCACTGCCGCGGCCGATGTCGCGGAGCCGGAGCCCCTCGCGCCCTTCGTGCCGGCCGAGTTCCTGGGCCAAGCGACGATTTTGCGCTCGCTGGTCCTGTTCAATGTGCTGTTCGCCGCGCAGTCCATCCTCGATGGGATCTATCTCTGGGGCCATGTGGCGCTGCCCACGGGCCTCACCTATGCGGCCTACGCCCATCGTGGCGCCTACCCCTTGATCGCAACCGCACTGCTCGCCGCCGCTTTCGTGCTGATCGCGATGCGCCCGGGCGGGCCGGCGGAGAAATCCAAGGTGATCCGGCCGCTGGTCTATCTCTGGGTGGGTCAGAACGTCCTCCTGGTCGCCTCCTCCATCCTCCGCCTCGATCTCTACGTGGATATCTACATGCTGACCTACTGGCGCATCGCGGCCTTCATCTGGATGGGGCTGGTGGCGCTCGGGCTGATCCTGATCATGGCCCGCATCGTGCTCAGCCGTTCCAACCGATGGCTCGTCGGCGCCAATCTGATCGCGTTAACGAGCGTGCTATATGCCTGTTCGCTCGTGAACTTCGATGCGTTCATCGCCGACTACAATCTGACCCACAGCCGCGAGATGTCGGGCAAAGGCGTGCAGATCGACATCAACTACCTTCTCACGCTCGGACCGTAGGCGCTGCCTGCGATCGGCAAGGCGATCCAGCTTCGGGCGCTGGCGGGCGATAGCTGCCTTGTTTCACGCCGCGATCGGCTTGTAGAACAGCAGCGCCAGGACATGGCCTGGCGGGCCTGGAGCTTTCGAAGCTGGCGGCTGCAACGCAGGCTCGATGCGCAGGCGAAGGCTGCAGGCTGACGAGGACGCGGAGAGATCTTTGGCGCATCGCATTCTCATCGTCGACGACGAGGGCCACATCCGCGAGGTCATCCGGGTTGCACTCAAAAGGGCCGGCATGGACGTGATCGAGGCGCGCGACGGCAAGGAGGCGCTCAGCCGCTTTGCCACCGACAAACCCGACCTGATCGTACTCGACGTCGGCATGCCCGAGTTCGACGGCCTCGACGTCTGCCGCGAAGTGCGCAAACACTCCGACGTGCCGATCCTGTTCCTGTCGGCGCGCGACGAGGAGATCGACCGCGTGCTTGGCCTGGAGATCGGCGGCGACGATTACGTAACGAAGCCGTTCAGCCCGCGCGAGCTGGTGGCGCGGGTCAACGTCATCCTGCGCCGCCTCAGCCCGCGCAACGGCGAGACCAAGGCAGGTCCAGCGGCGCTCATCCAGGGCAGTCTCCTGATCGATCCCGAGCAGCACGTCGCATCCTTCGCCGGCACCGCGCTGAAACTGACCGCGATCGAGTTCGGCATCCTGCGCGCGTTCCTGACCCGACCGACTGCCGTATTCAACCGCGAGCAGTTGATGCGGGCGGCCTATCAGCTCAACATTCAGGTCTCCGACCGCACCATCGACAGCCATATCCGCAACATCCGCGCCAAGCTCGCGGCGCTGGCCTGCGACAACGTGATCGAGACCATTCACGGCGTCGGCTTCAAGCTCGGCCGCTGCGAGAAGCAGGCATGAGCACTGCGCCCGACAAGTGGCGGCCATCGCTCGGCCTCGTCATTTTTGCGGTGCTGACCACAGTCGGCGTGCTGCCGCTGGTCGGTCTGTTCTTTTTCCGCCTCTACGACAACCAGCTCATCCGCCAGACCCAGGCCGAGCTGATCGCGCAGAGCCGCGTGCTCGCGACGATCTATGCGCAGGAGGTCGAGGCGCGGCTGGGCAACGACCTGACGCTCGGCGCCGAGGTGCCGCCCGGCGTGCTGCCCGATCCCGGCGACCAGTTCACGCCGATCCGGCCTGCGCTCGACCTGACCGCCAACGACCTGTTGCGGCGGCGCCCCGATGCTCAGGCCGCGGCCCGGCCCGCGGAGCAGGCCTATGTCCAGATCGGCGCCAAACTGACGCCGATCATTCGCGAGACCCAGAAGGTGACGCTGGCAGGATTCAGGATCCTCGATCCGCAAGGGGTGGTGATCGCCGGCCGCCAGGAGGTCGGGCAGTCGCTCGCTCATATCGAGGAAGTCGCCGACGCGCTACACGGCCAATATCGCGCCACGCTGCGCAACCGCGTACCAGACAAGCCGCCGCCGCCGATCTATTCGTTCAGCCGCGGCCTCGGCGTGCACGTGTTTTCGGCGATGCCCGTCATCGTCAACAGCCGCGTCGCCGGCGTGATCTACACCACGCGGACGCCGAGCAACATTTTCGACCATCTCTACCAGGCGCGCGGCAAGTTCGTGCTGGCGGGGCTCGCCGTGATCCTCGGCACGATCGCGATCGGGCTGGTGTTCTCCCGCACCATCACGCTGCCGATGCGCGAGTTGATCGACCGCGCGGCGCGGATCGGCCGCGGCGACCGCGAGGCGTTCCAGCCGCTCAGGCATTACGGCACGCGGGAGTTCGCCCAGCTTTCGCACAGCTTCCTCGGCATGGCCGAGCAGCTCGCGCGGCGCTCGGACTACATTGCGACGTTCTCGGCGCACCTCACTCACGAGCTGAAATCGCCGCTGACCTCGATCAAGGGCGCGGCCGAGCTGTTGCAGGATTCGCTTCAGGGCAAATCCGATGCGTTGACGCCCGCCGAGCAGAAGACATTCGTGGCGAACATCCTGTCCGATACCGAGCGGCTGGAAGCGATGGCACAGCGGCTGCGCGAGCTGGCCCGCGCCGAAAGCCTGCCGCAGAACGAACGCACGGAGCTCGCGCCCGTCATTGCCGACCTCAAGACCCGGTTTCCGGCGGCTCGATCTCGGCCTGCGGCAGCCTCGACCGGCCGATCGGCATGTCCGGCGAGAAAGCCCTGATCGTGTTGTCGCACCTCGCCGACAATGCGATGCGGCACAAGGCCAGGACGATCAGGCTCGAGGCGGTCGACGAACGCGCCACCCTGCGGCTGACGGTCAGCAATGACGGCGAGCCGATCTCAGTGCCCAATCGTGACAGGATATTTGACGCTTTCTTCACCACCCGCCGCGACCAGGGTGGGACCGGAATGGGCCTCGCAATCGCGCGGGCGGTAATGGCGAGCCATGGCGGCTCGATCAGGCTCAAGCCGACCGACGAGGGCGCGGCCTTCGAGCTCTGGTTTCCATTGGGCTAGATCGCGAATACCCAGGCAGCAATGATGGTGCCGATCGTGACCAGACCGGCGATGGTCCAACCCGCCGCATATTCCAGTTCAGGGTGACCGGTCGCCCGCATGATCTCGGCCGGATCGGCGGTGTGCTTCCAATGCTCTGCCATGACAGCCTCGCGCGTTTTTTCCCGCGTCTTATGTAAGTCGCATCAGCCGCCATAAGGTTCCATCACGGAAATGCGAGGACCGGCTGCCGGCCGGCAGTCGCGGGGGGCGATGCGGAGCGGTTCGCATGCCCCACAAAAAAACCGAAAAACAACCCCATGCAAAGTAGCCGGGTGTTGCCGGCACAAGGCATTGCGCGCTGCAAAGTCGTTGACACGTCGGGCAAAACAGCGGCACCGATATATCATCGCGCGGTTTGCAAGCTTGCCCTCCAATGGCCTGCTCGATTGCGTGTGCGCCTTCCACGGCATGGCCGACAACAGGGTCACAGGGCGCGCTGGCCTTGGACCAAGACTTGGACAAGACTTGGACAAGACTTGCAGGGCCGGCCGCGCCTGCCGTTAAATCGCCCCAAGGCACGCTCATCTCTGAACCCGTTTAATGCGATGTCCGCGCGAGGCGGCACCACAACAATGAAGAATTGTCTCGCTTTTTTCCTTCTTTTGATCATGACGACGGCCTCCGCCCATGGCCCCGTGCCGGTACGGCCGCAAGGTTCTTCCGATCTTGTGCGCGTGGGCCTCACCGATGCCGACACCAGCGCCGGCGGCACGGCCCGGCTGTGCGAGCAGGTCGCCTTCTCGCGCGGCCTGCGCTACGGCGAGAGCGAGCAGAACGTGCTCGATGTCGCCACCAGCCAGACCAAGGCGGATATGCCGCAGCCGGTGCTGGTGTTCGTGGCCGGCGATACCTTCACCGGCGATACCGCCGCCCCGGACCTGTCGCGCGAGGTCCAGGATCAGGCCATGTGCTTTGCCGCGCGCAACGGCATGATCGGCGTGCGCGTGAACTACCGCCTCGCACCCGCGGCGACCTGGCCGACCGGCGCGACCGACGTGGCGGCGGCGCTGTCCTGGCTGCACCAGAACATCGACCTGTTCAACGGCGATGCCCGCGAGATCGTCGCGGTCGGCTATGGCGCCGGCGCCTTCCATGTCGCGAGCCTGCTGGCGCATCCCGAACTCCAGGCCGACCGGGCCGATGTCGCCGGCCTCGTACTGGTGTCCGGGATCTACCGCGCCGGCAAGGACGCGAGCGACAGCGAAAAGGCTTATTTCGGCACCGATGCCAGCCAATATGACAAGCGATCGATCTTTCCCGGCATCCTCACGGTTGATGAGCCGATCGTGCTGGCCTGGGCGGCAGGCGATCCCGCACATCTCGTCGCGCAAGGCGAATCCCTGAAACATGCGCTCTGCGCCGCCGGCCACTGCCCGCGCACCACGATCCTACACAGCCGCGACGGCATCGCCGCGGCGTTCGGGCTCGACGGCTCCGGCGACAGCCTCGCCGGGCCGACGCTTTTGCTCGTGCGACAGCTCGAGGCGCGAGGGCTGCCATAGCGGCGCGTTGCCCGCAGCATGACGACTGAATCGCACCTTTTGCTGGGCTAACCCCCTCGCCTGCTCCCTCCCCGCAAGGGGGAAGGGAGCAGAGCGTAGCGCGAGGCTGCGCTGTGCCTCAATGCCATGGCGCCAAAGAATGGAGTCATTCGTCAAAATGAAGGTGCGTTCCCTCCCCCCTTGCGGGGGAGGGTTAGGGAGGGGGTGCCACACGGCACACTCTCTCAATCAAAAGTCCGCGCATCCCTAAGCCGGCTTGAGCGAGGTCACCGCGCTTCGAGCAGCGAACGTACTGCGGCGCGTCAACACGCCTGCCGTTTCGCCTCGACGGCACGGATCTCGAAACGACACGTCGAGCCACAGGATTGACAAACGCTTGACCTAGATCAAGCGGCCTTGGTGCAGGGTGAGCCGACCTCGGGAGGGGCCAACATCAAGGTATCGAACATGCGCGTCACCGGCAGAATGCTGTTCGTTGTGTTGGTCGCCTTAGCCTCGCTCGGGGCGATGTCGCAGCAACATGCGGAGCAATCCGTCACCGACAGTGAAATCCGCATCGGCAACGTCATGCCGTATTCGGGGCCGCTCTCGGAATTCGGCGCGATCGGCAAGGCAGAGGCCGCCTATTTCGACATGATCAACGATCGCGGCGGGATCAACGGCCGCAAGATCCGCTTCATCACGCGCGACGACAACTCCGATCCATCGACCGCGCTGGAGCTGACCCGCAATCTGGTCGAGCAGGACGACGTGCTGTTGATGTTCGGCGCGTTCGGCACACCCGGCAATCTCGCCACGCGCTTGTATCTCAACGAGCGGAAGATTCCGCAGCTTTTCGTTGCGTCCGGTGACGAGGAGCTGAGCCGGCCCAACCGGTTTCCCTGGACCATGGGCTGGCAGCCCTCGTTCAGGGCCGAGGGTCGCATCTACGCCAACTACATTCAGGCCTATTATCCGCATCGCAAGATCGTGGTGCTCTGGCAGAACGACCAGTTCGGGCGCATGGTCTTCAAGGGCATCGAGGAAGGTCTTGGCGATCTGAACCGTCTTGTCCTCGTCGACATCGCCTTCGACATTACCGATGAGCATCTCGAAGGGCACGTCTCGATCCTCAAGCGCGCGGGCGCCGACATTTTCGTCTTTCTCGGCGTGCCATCGACGGCATCCAAAGCGATCAAGCTGGCGGCGTCGCTCAATTGGCACCCGGTCGTCATTGTGAACGATGCCTCCGCCTCGATCGCCAATGCGATGGCGCCCGCAGGATTGGAGAATTCGGCCGGTGTGATCTCGGCGGCCTTTCTGAAGGATCCAAGCGATCCTGCGTGGAAAAACGATCCTGGCATGAAGGACTGGTTCGCCTTCATGGACAAGTACCATCACGTCGAAAGCACGAACAACAACGCTGCACTGTATGGCTACGCTGCGGCCGAGGCGCTGACGCAGGTGCTGAAGCAATGCGGCGACGACCTGTCGCGCGAGAACATCATGCGTCACGCGGCTTCGCTCAGGGACTATCAGCCCTCTGTGGCGTTGCCCAACATCAGGATGAATACCTCGCCCGACAGCTATCTGCCGATCAAGCAGATGCGGCTTGTCCAGTTCGACGGCCGCACCTGGCAACCATTCGGCGCGGTGATCGAGACCGCATTCACGGAAGGCGCGGCGCGATGAGCCGCCTCGGGCAGGCTTGAGCGAGGCCAGCGCGCTTTCGAGCAGCGAACGCACCCGATTTCACCAACGGCGCAACCGCATCTTATGGTGGCCGTGGCAAACGCCTTTTCGTTTCATGGCGAATGTTTAAGATCGGCACCGACCTGCATTCGCTCCGCCGGGAGACACCCCATGACCGAGACCATCCGCATCAAGCGCTTCACTGTGCGCCCCGTGATCGTGCCTATGAACCTGCCGCTCCAGACCTCGACCGGTGCGGTCGCCAAGGCGCCGCTGGTGCTGGTCGATTGCGAGACGGACCAGGGTGCGCGGGGGCATGCCTATCTGTTCTCGATCACGCCGGCGGCCTTGAAGCCGCTGACCGCGATGGTCGCGGAGATGTCAGAGATGATCGCCGGCGACGACCTGTTGCCGTTCGAGATCGAGCGCAAGCTGACCCAGCGCTTCACGTTGCTGGGACTTGCCGGCCTGCAGCGGCTGGCACAATCCGGCATCGACATGGCGGCGTGGGACGCGCTGGCGCGTACACGCGGCTTGCCGCTGGCACGCCTGCTCGGCGGCGCGCCAAAGCCGGTGCGGGCCTACAATTCGAAGGGGCTCGGCATCATGCCGGCCGCCGCCGCGGTGGACGAGGCGCACAAGCTGCTCGCCGAAGGTTTTCACGCCGCCAAGATCCGCGTCGGCCGGCCCGATGCGCGTGAAGACCTGAATGTGGTGCGCGCGGTGCGCAAGGCCGTCGGCGACGACGTGACGCTGATGTGTGACTACAATCAGGCCTTGACGGTCACTGAAGCGATCCGCCGCGGCGAGATGCTCGACGACGAGGGGCTGACCTGGATCGAGGAGCCGATCCGCCACGACGACTATGCCGGCTGCGCCCGCATAGCGGACGCGCTCCGCACGCCGGTCCAGATCGGCGAGAATTTCGACAGCGCCTTTTCCATGCAGGCCGCACTCGCCGCGGAGGCGTGCGACTTCGTCATGCCGGACGTCCAGCGTATCGGCGGCGTCACCGGCTGGCTGCGCGCCGCCTCGCTCGCCCATGCCGCCGGCATCGAGATGTCGACGCATCTGTTCTCGGAGGTGAGCGCGCATCTGCTGTGCGTGACGCCGACCGCGCATTGGCTGGAATATGTCGACTGGGCTGACGCCGTGCTGGCAACACGCCTCGCGATCAAGGACGGCTTCGCACTGCCGAACGAGACACCCGGCAACGGCATCGAATGGGACGAAGCGGCGGTGAGGAAGTACTTGGTGGCGTGATCGCTCAGTGGGATGACATTACACTGCATCCGCGGCGAAGATGCGCTCCCTCTCCCCGCTTGCGGGGAGAGGGTTGGGGTGAGGGGGAGCCTCCGCAGGGACGCTAGCAGTTAGACTCGCGGAGCCCCCTCACCCGAATTTGCGCTCCGCGCAAATTCGACCTCTCCCCGCAAGCGGGGCGAGGTGAAGAATCAGCTCAATCAGCGCACCGCCGCATTCAGATCCATCGTCTCCAGCAAGCTGTTCTGGCGCCAGTCGATGAAGGCATCCTTGAAGCGGCTGATGACGTCGGCGTGTTCGGGCGCATGCCACAAATTGCGCTGTTCGAGCGGATCATTCTCGAGATCGAAGAGCTGGCCATCCTCTGCGCCGTGAATGAAGACGGCCTTCCACCTATCGTCGCGCACCATCGTGATCAGCCTTGCGCCGGTCATGGCGACGTCGCCGGCCTGCTCGCTGAAGACGAAATCGCGACCTGTCCAGTCTTCGCCCTCGAGCGGGGAAAGCAGGCTGCGGGCCTGGCACGGCTTTGGATGCTGCGCGCCGGCGAGATCCAGGATGGTCGGGCCGAGATCGAATAGCTGGCACTTCCCGGCAATCCGCCGCCCGCCCGTGAACCGCCCCGGCGACCAGAACAGCAACGGTACGCGGGTGACAGGTTCGTACATCGACCATTTCTGGCTGAGGCCGTGTTCGCCGAGATTGTCGCCGTGGTCCGACATGAAGATGAGGACGCAGTTGTCGAGATAACCCTTTTCCTCCAGCGTTTGAAGCAGGCGGCCGATCTGCTCGTCGATCATGGTGACGTTCGCATAATAATGGGCGCGCAGACGCCGCATTTCCTCATGCGTCGGCTGAAGCTTCCATGACACGGCGTCGTGGTCGACCTCGGTGTCGTGACGCCGCTTCTCCTTCAGATAGGCCGGCAGCCCGTCGATCTCGGCCTCTGTCGGCTGCGGCACCGGCAGGTCGTTGCGGCCAAGGTAGTGCTCCAGATATTCGGGCAACGGGTCATAGGGCGGATGCGGTCCGGGCAGGCCGATCTGCATGAACAGCGCATCGGGCTTGGGGCGTGTCTGCAACCACCACATTGCGGTCTCGGCGACAAAAATGTCCGGGTGCAGCGACTTCGGCATCTGCCAGGTGAATGCGCCCATCCTGTCGCCGTAATCCGGCAGGCTGCGGTAGCCGGCGCGCGACGGCTTTGTGAGCTTGTGCGCAGCGAACGCCTTATCGAGCTCATCGGCGAACCATCGTCCCTCGAAAAAGCGATCCTTGTTCTCGACCACGAAGCGCTCGTGGAAGCCTGCCTTGGCGTCATAGGGGATGGTGTGCATCTTGCCGACATTGACACAGTGATAGCCGGCCTCCGCCAGCTTGCTGACCCAGGTCTTCTGCCAAGCCTGTCCGTTGCGCAGCACGCCGGATGCGTGCGGATAGAGGCCGGAAAACAGCGCCGCGCGCGAGGGAACGCAACTCGGCGCATTGATGAAGCAATTGTCGAAATAGACGCCCTCGTGCGCCAGGCGGTCGAGATTCGGCGTCTTCATATAGGGGTGGCCCGTCGCCGCGATCGTGTCGAAGCGCTGCTGATCGGTCATGACCAGGACGATATGGGGCTTTGTCACGGTTGTTTTGTCCTACGCGGCGTTGAGTTAGCAGAGGATATGTCTGACATAATAATTCTTGTCAAACCTCGCCTGTTCGGATTATCTTGCGTCGAGAGCCAACTTTTCCCATTCATCTGAAATAACTCAGACATTTGAACTCGCAGGGCCCAACCAACGTGGCAAAACCCGACAGCAACGACAGCCCGCAGTCGAGCGCCCTGGTCGCCCGTGAGGTGGCAAGGCTGATTCTGACCGGCGTGTGGCGCGAGGGCACGACCTTGCCGCGCGAGATCGAGCTTGCCTCTCGCTTCGACGTCAGCCGCGCGTCCATTCGCGAAGCGCTCTCGCTGCTCAAGGCGAAGGGCCTGATCGCCTCGAAGCAGAAGGCCGGCACGCATGTGCGGGCGCGCATCGACTGGAACATGCTCGACGAGGAGCTGCTCAATTGGACCTTGTCCGAATTGCCGACACGGGAGTTCGCCAAGCAGCTTTTGGAGATCCGCAGGATCGTCGAGCCCGAGGCCTGCGCGATCTGCGCCGTGCGCGGCACTGACGAGGACTTCGCCCGGATCGAACGCGCCTATCGCGGCATGGACGCAGCCGGAATGGACCGCCTCGCCTATGCCGAACCGGACCTGCAGTTTCACCGCGGCATTCTCATCGCGACGGGAAACGATTTCCTGATCGCCTTCGGCGCTACCGTCGCCGCGGCGTTGCGCATGTCGTTCAACATGTCGACCCAAAACCCGGGCGCGCCGCGCAAGAGTCTGCCCTATCACCGCGCGGTCCTCGACGCGATATGGGCGCGCAATCCCGACGCCGCGCGCCAGGCCATGCACAAGCTCATGGATCTCACCGAACAGAACATCATCTCGGCCTTGTCGCGCCAACGGAAGAAGGACGCCGAGGATGATAGCGCCCGCTCCAAGCGGACGCGTTGAAAACCAAGCCGTATTGAGGGAGGACATCATGAAGAACAGGGCGGACCAACCCGCGCGTGCAATCACCCGCCGCAAATTGCTGAAAGCGAGCGCCGCGGGCGCGGCGCTCGCGGCATTTCCGGCGCCGCTGATCGCGCAGACCAAGCCGTTTGCCGGCGTCACGTTGCATGGCGCCTCGTTCCAGCATCGCTTCTTCACGCTGCTGCAGAAATACATTCCGGAATTCGAAGAGCAGACCGGCATGAAGGTCGATCTCCAGCTCTCCGCCTTTCCGGTCTACAACCAGCAGGCCAATCTCGAACTGTCCTCAGGCGGCTCGGCCTATGATTTCGTCAACGTCACCTTCATCCTGGCGGCGCGCTGGGTCGCGGCGGGGCTGCTTTCCAATCTCGACGAGTTCACCGGCGATCCCAACCTGACGCCGGCCGAGTGGAATCCGAAGGACTTCGTCGAGGGCGCGCAGGTGCCCTATCGCGACGCCAAGGGCGGCACCTACGGCTATTCCTGGGAAGGCGGCGCGATGGTGATGGGGCTGTCGCGGATGGACCTGATGGAGAAGAAGGGGCTGAAGATCCCCAAAACCTTTGCCGAGCTGCAGCAGGTCTGCGCCGAGATCAACGGCACCGACGGCGCGAGCGGCATCGTCGCGTTCCGGCTCCACCACTGGAACCTGCCGCCCTACATCCAGGGCTTCGGCGGCAACATCTTCCGCAATCCGCCCGGCGACATCATGCCTGCGCTGAACAAGCCCGAGACCATCGAGGGTATCGAGTTCTACGCGAAGCTGCTGAAGAGCGCGCCGAAGGGCGTCCTCACCTATACCGAAGACCAGGCACGGCAGTCGCTGCTCACCGGCCGTTCCAACATCTTCATCCATTCCAGCGCCTGGGTGACGCCGATCCTGCTCTCCGAGGAGAGCAAGGTGAAGGACACCTCGCGCGTGGTGCGGATGCCGGCCGGCCCCGTGCACGACCATCCGGCGTCGAACAGCCAAGGGCTCGGCATTCCCAAGAACGCCAAGAACAAGAAGGCGGCGTGGGAATTCATCAAATGGGCGCTCTCCCCCGACATCTCGATGCGGCTCGTCAAGGAGCATGGTCATTCCTCGGTCTGCCGACGCTCGATCATCACCAGCGATGCCTATCGCAAGCTGAATACGGTGAACGGCCAGGACCTCGGCGCGCTCTATCTCGAAGTGCTGGAATTGCCGGCCAAGGGCGAGAACTACATGGCCTATCGCACCGTGAAGGAGTTTCCGATCGTCGGCGACGTCCTCAACAAGGCGTTCGAGCAGGTGGCGACCGGCCAGCTCCCCGCCAAGGACGCGATGAACGCCGCCCAGGACCAGGCGATCGCAGCACTTCGCAGAGCCGGGACCCAGCTTTGAAGCAGGGTGGAATTGACGAAGAGCGCCGCAGGTTCATCGCCTTCGCGCTCACGCCGAGCCTGATCGTGCTGTTCGCGGTCGCCGTGCTGCCGGCGATCTACCTCGTCGTGACGAGCCTGACGCCGTTCCAGTTGACGGCGCCGGGCTCGGCCACCGATTTCAGCGCACCGTTGCGCAACTATGGCCTGTTGCCCGGCGATCCCCGTTTCGTCAATTCGCTCGTCGTGCAAGCCAAGCTGTCGTTCTGGGGCGTGCTGTTCCAGGTGCTGCTAGGCATGCTGCTCGCGCTGCTCTTGAACGTGCAGTCGCGCTTCGTCGAATTCGCGCGCACCTTCTTCCTGATTCCGATGGTGCTGCCGCCGATCGTGGTCGCGGTGATCTGGAAGCTGATCTACACGCCCGACATCAGCCCGCTCTACTACGCCGCGCAGGCCTTGCATTTCACCATGCCGGCGCTGACCTCGAGCGTCGACTTCGCGCTGACCGCGATCATCATCGCTGACACCTGGGAGTGGCTGCCCTTCACCTTCCTGATGGTGCTGGCGGCGCTCCAGACCATTCCGGACGAATATTCGGAGGCCGCCCTCGTCGACGGCGCCAACCGCCTGCAGATCTTCTGGTACGTGACGCTCCCCTTCATCACCCCGATCCTGGTGATCTCAGGCATGTTCCGCCTAATCGACAGCGTGAAGGCGTTTCCGCTGATCTTCCTCCTGACCAGCGGCGGTCCCGGCACGGTCACCGAGGTCACGAATTACTATGCGTATCTGCTCGCCTTCGACACCAACGAGATTGGCTATTCCAGCGCGGTGACGGTCGTGATGCTGCTGCTGGTCGCCGGCATCAGCCTTGGCCTGGTCTGGATGGGCCGCCGCCGGGAGGCGATGGCATGAGCGAACATTCCGGACGCCATGCGACGCCGGGGCGGCTGGTCGCGATCACCATCACGCTGCTCATCCTGCTCTCGCCCTTCCTGTGGCTGCTGCAGATGAGCTTCAAGTCGAACGACCAGATCCTGCAATTCCCGCCGCCGCTGATCTTCACGCCGACGCTGGAGAATTACATCTCGCTCTGGCACAGCGCGTTCTCGGCCTCCTTCGTCAACAGCCTGCTCAGCGCCTCGCTCTCGACAGCGCTCGCGCTGCTGTTCGGGATCCCTGCGGCCTACGCGCTGTCGCGCTGGGCCGGGCGCGGCAAACATGGCCTCAGCTTTGCGATCCTGGTCACGCGGATGGCGCCGCCGATCGCGTTCACGATCCCATTCTTCCTGTTCTATCGGTGGATCGGCCTGCTCGACACCATCACAGGTCTCGTGCTGGTCTACACCAGCTTCAACCTGCCGCTGGTGATCTGGATGATGCAGCCGTTCTTCGACACGGTGCCGATCTCGCTGGAGGAGGCTGCCCTCGTCGACGGGGCGCGGACGCGCACGGTGTTCACGAAGATCGTGCTGCCGATGGTGACGCCCGGCATCGCCGCGACCGCGATCCTCTGCTTCCTCTACGCCTGGAACGATTTCTTCTTCGCGCTGATCCTGACCCGCACCAATGCGCGCACCGCGCCGGTCGCCGTCGTCAACTTCATGAACTACGAGGGCTGGGAATGGGGCAAGATCGCCGCCGGCGGCTCGCTGGTGATGGCGCCGGTGCTGATCTTTTCGCTCGCAGTGCGCCGCTATCTCGTCTCCGGTCTCACGGCCGGTGCGGTCAAAGGGTGACATCATGAAGCTTCCGACCGGCGCCTCGCGCGTCGTCTTCATCTTCGCCCACCCCGCCGGCCATGTCGGCGCACCGCGTTACTACACGCCTTATTTTGGGGAGCAGGGGCTCGACTGGCACATGGTGCCGATGGATGTGACGCCAAAAGATCTCGCCGAGACGATCCGGGCGCTGGCGAAGTCGCCGAGCACTGCGGGCTTCAACCTGACCATGCCGCACAAGCCGGCCGCGTTCGAGCTCTGCGACGAGGTCGGCCCCGCCGCCAAGTTCGAGGGCGTGGTCAACACCATCCGCATCGAGGCGAATGGCAGGCTGGTCGGCGAGTCCTTCGACGGCGGCGGCTTTCTGAATGCGGCGCGCCAGGCCGGGATCTTCGATCCAAACCGTCGCTGTGTCGTGATCGGCGCGGGCGGCGCCGGCCGCGCGATCTGCCACGCGCTTGCGACGGCCGGCCTGAAACGGCTGCGCATCCTCAACGAGGCGCCCGGCCCGGTCGAAGCGCTCGCGACACGGCTGCGCGGACAATTTCCCGATCTCGCTATCGACCTCGAGGAGCGCTTCGACGACGCCGGCCTCTGCGTGAATGCGACCTCGCTCGGCCTGCATGCGACCGACGCACTGCCGATGGATCCTATGAGGTTACCGCGCGATTGCGCGGTGTTCGACATCATCGCCGCACGCCGCACCGAGTTCATGGAGGCGAGCGCCGCGCGCGGCCTCAAGGTCATCGACGGTGTTGCCATGATCCGGCATCAGCTCCCACTGCAAACGGCGTTCTGGCGGGGTGAAACTTCATTGCGTGATCGCTGACGCGATCGATGTTGGAGCAGTTGCGCGAAATGCTGCCATATCGTCATTGCGAGCGCAGCGAAGCAATCCAGAGTCTTTCCGCGGCCGCAGTCTGGATTGCTTCGCTGCGCTCGCAATGACGGAGTAAGGTGTGGCGTCACAGTTCGCCCAACTCACACTCTCGATCGCAAGCACACCTTCATATTTCCGCAACAGGCGGGCCGAACCAGGTGGTGAGCGCCTCGGTGAGTCCGCTCCGGCCTGTGTCTCCTACCCACGCGACATAGCCATCAGGCCGCACCAGCACGGCACGCGGCGCAGCGACCGCGCCCAGCGCGGGAAGCTCCCACGAGCCGGCATAGTCGGCATCCATCAACTGCACCCGATCCGCCCAAGGCGCGATCTCGAAGCTGCCGGGCGCGCCGAGATTGAGCAGCACGGCGCGCCCGCCATGCAGCAGGCTGAACATTCTGAGCGGACCAAAGCGGGTCACGAGATCAAGATCGGGCATGCGGCGCCCAAGCAGCGGATGTCCCTCGCCGAGGTCATAGCGGATGTCGAGGCCCGACATCATCGCACCGAAGCGTCGGCGCGGCTCGTCCATGCGCAAGAGTCCGGACACGGTGTCGCGCAAGGCGTCGATGCGATCGTCGTGGCGAAGCAGCGCGGTTTGTGCCATGGTGTTGCGCAGGACGCACGCGGCGACCGGATGGCGCTCGGCGTGGTAGCTATCCAGCAGGCTTTCCGACGACGTCCCCTTCACGACCTGCGCCAGCTTCCATCCGAGATTCACCGCATCCTGCATGCCGGTGTTGAGGCCCTGCCCACCGACCGGCGAATGCACATGCGCGGCGTCGCCGGCCAGCAGCACCCGCCTGTCCCGATAGGTGGCCGCCTGCCGGGTCATATCGGTGAATCGCGAGATCGAGGTCGGCGTGTGGATCCCGTAGTCGGTGCCGTGGACGGCGATGAGGGCGTCGCTGAGATCGCGCAAGGACGGCTCGCTCCGTCCGGTCGCTCCGTCGAGCGGTTCGGTCACCATGATCCGCACCGGCCCATCCTCAAGGCGCGCGAAGGAGTGGATGCCCTTGTCGTCGCGGCGAAGGCCCCATTCCGGCTCCTCGGTGATCTCAGCCTCGGCGATCAGGCAACTTATGGTCGGATCCCAGCCGGGGAAGTCGATGCCCGCAGCCTTGCGGACCAGGCTTCGTCCGCCGTCGCACCCGACGAGATAGTCCGCCCGGAGCGGCGGGCCACCGGCCGCGTCGATATCGACGCCAGCCTCGTCCTGCGAGATGGCCCTCACCTCGCGCCCGCGATAGATCGGTACGCCGAGTTCGCTGGCCCAGTCGGCCAAAATGCGCTCGATGCGGCTCTGCCGCAGCGCGAGTACATACGGGTGCCGGGTGGGGAGATCGCTGATATCGAGATGATTCCAGGCGAAGCCCGCGACCTGGGCCACCTGCCCCTCGCCAAGGAAGCGGTCCGCGAGCCCGCGCTGATCGAGAATCTCGATGCTGCGCGCATGCAATCCGCCGGCACGCATGCCGACGAGGTCCTGGCTGACGCGCCGCTCGACGATGGCGACGTCGACGCCCGCAAGCCGCAGCTCGCCTGCGAGCATCAGTCCTGTCGGCCCTGCCCCGACGATCACCACCGCATGGCCAATGATCGCCGTTCCCGCGATCCGCCCGGCCGCCTGCGTCCGCTCCGTCGACATCAATACGCTCATCTCGTGACCCCCCAAGGTTGTGGCTGAGGCCGGGGGTTCTACGGGATGACCGGGGTCTTGAAGCAAGCCCGTTGCGAGCCACATATAGAGCTGGGAGGATAGGCGTTTTTTCCTCCAGCCGATCCGCGGCGATGCGGAGTCCTGACGATTTTATCTGGATGGTTCGTGGCGGCGCGACACGCGTCGGACCATGCTGATCACGCTGCGCCAGCTCTGGACATATCAGTTGTCCGGCCCGGCAGCCGCACCACACACCTGAATCCGATATGGCTGGTTGAGGTGTCGATCGGCTCGGCATGTCGCGCGGCGGGACGATAGCGCCGGCAATAGTTCGGTGCGCAGAGATGCGAGCCGCCCTTGAGAACCTTGCGCGGAATTCTGATGTTGGGCTCGCTTGGGTCGAAGCTCGCCTCCTCGCGCCCGCCACGCGGGTTGTGCGGGATGCATCTGGCGTCCGCCTCGTGCCGCGCCGACCACCAGTCGGAGGTCCACTCCCAGACGTTGCCGATCATGTCGTAGAGGCCGTAGCCGTTCGGCGGAAAGGCCATGACCGGCGAGGTACGCTCGAACCCATCCTCGCAGAGATTCTGGACAGGGAAGTTTCCCTGCCAGATGTTGGCCATGTGCTTGCCACCCGGCATCAGCGCATCGCCCCAGGCGAACTCTTCGCCGTCGAGGCCGCCGCGCGCGGCGAACTCCCACTCCGCTTCGGTCGGCAGATCCTTGCCGGCCCAGCGCGCATAGGCGATCGCGTCGCTCTGGGACACGTGGACGACGGGGTGATCGTCGAGCCCCTTGATGTTGCTGCCGGGGCCATAGGGATGGCGCCAATCGGCACCGCGCATGAAGCTCCACCACTGGCTCCAATCGCAGAGATCGGTGATGCGCGGCAGCGGCGAGAACACCAGCGAGCCGGCGTAGAGCATCTCCTTGAGCGCGCCGGGATAGTCCTTGGGATCAGGGACGATCTGCGCCTCGGTGACGTGGCCGGTCGCATTGACGAATTTCTTGAACTGCCGGTTGGTCACCGGCGTGCGGTCGATCCAGAAACCGTCGACGGATACGCGATGGCTCGGAGATTCTTCCGGATAATGATGGTCGGAGCCCATCCGGAAGGTGCCGCCGGGAATGAAGACCATCTCGCCGGTCTTCACGTCATCCGGCAACCATTCGCAACGATCCAGACCCGCCCGCAGCATGGTGGAAACCCCGATACGCGCATTCCACCTGATGCTACGGAGCGGAATTCAGGGAGCGTCGACGGTGACGGTCCGCCCTGTACGCTGGACACATTGGCTGGTCCCCCTTCCTGGCGTCGAAGTCCCACGCAAATATCGCCTAGGTTGCAAACGGTATCCGAAGATTGGTTAGCTGTGATGTGCAGATTGTGCCAGCACCTCGCGACGGCCGGCGAGCCTTGACGACGCACGCGCAAACCCCTTCAACCGACAGTGGTTACGGGGGGATATCGCGTCAAATTCGGCGATGACTTACCTCAAAATGCGAAGCCACGTTGTCGCACCCGCCTCCCGTTGCGGTAGTATTCTGCAGTTTGCCGCACAATTGTCGCGCTTCGGTATGACCGTCCAACCATGGGGCGATTCCTTCTGGTTGATTCGCAGAAGCTTGATGGCTTCGAGGGCCTTCACCAGGCCGTTCACGGTTCGCACGTCGACGTCATGCAGCTCGGACGCGGTCGGCTGCGCGGGACATTGTCCCATATCGGGATCGGCGATTTTTCCCTCAGCATCGGCGCCTTCAACGTCGGCATGCGCACGCAGCGTATCTCCAGCGACGACAAGCTGATCATCGGCATGCTGCTGGGGGCGGAGCAGCGCGTGGCGCATTGGTCGTTCGACATGCAGCTCAACGATGTGCTCGTGATTCCACCCCTGCTCGAGCATGACGGCGTCTTTCACGGTGCATCGGCCTACGCGGCCATGCGGCTCGACCTCAACGAGGTGACGTCGCTGTTCGGCGGCGAGACGCGGCTGGGCGATCCTGAGAT
The DNA here is from genome assembly GCF_029909975.1 of Bradyrhizobium sp. ISRA430. Taxonomy (NCBI): domain Bacteria; kingdom Pseudomonadati; phylum Pseudomonadota; class Alphaproteobacteria; order Hyphomicrobiales; family Nitrobacteraceae; genus Bradyrhizobium; species Bradyrhizobium sp. ISRA430. The sequence goes on along the minus strand of NZ_CP094516.1, from coordinate 6,432,076 downwards.
GTGGCGCAGCCGGGGCCATTTCCGGGCGGACACCGCGACCGGCGCGCTCGCTTCGCGCCGTCTGGTGCAGATCATGTCTCACCTGCGCACCCACAGATATGCGCTGATGCCGTCGAACGCGAATTTCTGGAAGCGGTCGATCGCCGAATGCATGGCCGCCAACGTCATGTCGTCTCTTCCGCCCGATGACAGCGGTTGGCTGCCGTCGGCAAGGCGGCTCATCCGCAGGGTCGAAGACTATCTGGACGAGGCCGGCCCACGCCCGGTGCACGTTTCGGCGATCTGCGCGGAGCTGGGGGTCTCGCGACGCACCTTGCATCGCGCCTTTCAGGAGGTGTTCGGCCTCGGGCCCGTCACCTTTCTGCGGCACAAGCGCCTCTGCACCATCTATTCCATTCTGCGCGAAAGCGCGCCCGGCTCAACCACCGTGGCGGCGGTCGCGATGCAGCAGGGCTTTTACGAGCTCGGGCGTTTCGCACACTATTATTTCATGATGTTCGGCGAGCACCCATCACAGACATTGGGCATCGCACCGCCCGCTCTTGCGAAGGCCCAAGGCATCAGCGCCTAACGTGGTCGCACCCACACCCGATGCGGGGTCGCCACCGCAAAAGCGCGACGGCCGCCTCTATCGCGCCTCCACACCGGAGATCTTCTTGCGGGCCGCCCTGCGCTCGATCCAGGCGCAGCGGCGCGCCGTGGCGCCGGAGCGTGCGACGGCGGAGATGCCCTCGCCGGCCTGGAGCAGCGGCGCGACATTCTCGCGCAATGCGCGGCAACGATCGAGCTCGGCCTGCCAATCGATGATGCGCGCGTGGGCGCTCGAGGCGATCAGCGCCAGCATCGCGGTTGCAAGACAGGTCACCTTCATGGCCGGAGCATCCTCTATTTCGGCCCGGCCGGGTCGCGCCGGTAGCGGAAGTTACAATGGGTCGCGCCCTGCATGATCGTCTGCGTGCGCGTCAGCTTGATGTCGGAACCGAATCCCGCCGCCGTCGCAAAGTCGGCGGTGCAGATCAGGAGAAAGCCGAGCTCCGGCTCGCCAAGCGCCTTGTAGAACTCGGCGTAAGCGCACCGCTTCACATCGAAGGCGAATGAGTCCTCACTCTGCTCGATCACGTCGTAGGCGAGCGCATCATCATGGGCGTAGGTCTTGAAGGCCGACGCGACGGCCTTGCCGACTTGGTCTCGTTCTTGGCTTTCCAAAACTCCTCGCCATAGCGGCGATAGAGATCGCCGAGCGCCTTGCGCACCAGCGCGTTGGCCCGCGCTTCGCCAAGCTCGGCCTGCAAGGCCTTGACCAGCGGGATCAGCACCTCTGCCTGGATCTTCGCCTGTTCGATCACGGAAACGCTCATCCACGCCTCCTCGTTTTCGCTGCGGCAAGCATATCCCGACCCGAGACGATTAGCTAACCGAGGATTCCGCAGGGTAGGTCAGATGGCCGTCAGGCTCGATGCGCGCGGCCGGATTGATCTCGGCCTGCTCAATTTTGCCGGGTCCCAGGATGTGAAACACGGTCTCGCCGGCGGCGATGAGATAATCGGTGATGATCCGCCGGTGGCATCGCCACCACACCGTCTCCGCACAAACGATGGCGCAACGCTGCGCGTGCCCCAGTTCGCGCAGATGCGCGAGGCCCATCCGAAAGGCGTCGCTGATGGCATAGTCGGCGTAATTGTGAAAGCTGTCGTTCTGCCAGAAGGCGTTGGTCGCGCGCGGCACCTCGCGCTTGCGGCCGCGCAGGCCACCGAGGGCGGCGATATGCTCATAGCCGATCGCATGCGCAGCGAGCGATTGCGGCAAGATCTCGGAGTTGTACTGCGGATTGGTGCGCGAACGCGGCACCGTGCGAACGTCGACAACGCGCGTGACGGAGGCGCTCTGCAACAACGCGACGAAATCGTCGATCGGGCGGGTGGCGTGGCCAAGCGTATAGAACGGATGAGCCATGGGATACCCTGCCTGTCAGCTCGGCCGCGGTCGTTCAGCTCCGCAGCAGCCGCAGCGCTCGGCCCTTATGCAGGGCGACGTGGTCGGTCTTGTCGCTCCTGATCTCGTATTGCGGATCATCCGGGCTCGCGTGGTGGACGTAACCCTTGTAGTCCACATCCTTCTTGTGCACACGCAGGATATGGCCGCGCACACGGCCGGCCTCGGAATTCCAGCTCACGTGGTCGCCGACCTTAAATGTCTTTTCAGGCGTCTTGGACATGGAACATCAATGCCGGCCGGGGCCGGGCCGTTCCAGCGGTCGCGCCCAATTGCGATAGGTCCGCTTCTATTTCGCCGTCCCGCTCCTGCTCCCGGCCGTGCTTGATCGTCGATCCCCTGCGAGTCCGAGCACCATGTCCGAGAACCGCTCGCCCTGCACCAGCACGTGGTCATGAAGCCGCGTTGCCGCGAGTTGCTCATCGCCGGCGCGGATCGCTTCGAGGATTCCGGCGTGCTCCTGGAGCGATTGCAGCAGACGATTGCGCGCTCGCAGTTGGATGCGGCGATAGGCGCTCAAGCGCTTATGCAGCGCGAAGGCCTGATCGGCGAGAAAGCCGTTGCGGCTCGCGCGGTAGATCGCTTCGTGAAAATTGCGATTGTCGGCATAGTACTGCTCGCTGTCGCCTTCCCGCGCAGCCACTTCGCACGCGCGATGCGCAGCTTCCATCGCCGCATCGTTCTCCGGCGTAAGGCGACGCGCCGCCAGCCTGCCGCAGGCGCTTTCGATCTCGGCCATGGTCTCGAACATCTCGAACAGCCGGGTCGGTGACGGGACACTGACAATCGCGCCGCGGCGTGGGCGGACATCGATGAAGCCTTCGGCGCCGAGCTGAAGCAGCGCCTCCCGGATGGGGGTCCGGGACACCCCGAATCGCTCGGCCAGCGACGCCTCGTCAAGGCGATCGCCCGGCAGAAATTCCCCAGCAATTACAGCGTCTTCGATCGACTGTTTCAGTCTGAAGGCCTGGCTCATTGTATACACTCGTCGGCCCAATTTCATACCATGGCCTTGACAAAACATACAGCATGCAGTTGACCTACAGATTGTATGCAATATTGTTATTAAAAAATGCAATCTAGAACGGGAGGTATGGAATGAGGTTCTCAAGACGCCAAGCCCTGGCCCTCGGAATAGCCGCACCGGCGCTGCTCCGGTTCGGGGCGGCGCGTGCTGCCACGGCACTGAAGATCTCGCACCAGTTTCCGGGTGGCACCGCGACCGAGGGCGATTTCCGCGACCGGCTCTGCCGACGCTTTGCCGCCCTGATCCAGGAGCGCAGCAAGGGAGCGATGATCGCCGAGATCTATCCCGGCTCATCGCTGATGAAGACCAACGCCCAGTTCTCGGCGATGCGCAAAGGCGCGCTCGACATGAGCCTCATTCCGATCTCCTACGCCGGCGGCGATCTTCCCGAACTCAACATCGGTCTGATGCCGGGCCTCGTGACCGGCTACGACGAAGGTCTCGGCTGGAAGAACAAGGCGATCGGCCGGGAGTTCAGCAAGTACCTTGCAGCCAAAGGCGTCATCATCGTCACCTGGATCTGGCAGGCCGGCGGTGCCGCCAGCCGCGTGCGTCCACTGGTCGAAGTCGGCGATGCCAAGGGCATGAAGATCCGCGGCGGCTCGCGCGAGATGGATCTCGTGCTTCAGGCCGCCGGTGCCTCGGTCCTGTCGCTCCCTTCCAACGAACTCTATGCGGCGATGCAGACCGGCGCCTGCGATGCCGCCCTCACCTCGTCCACCAGCCTGACCTCGTTCCGCCTGGAGGAGCTCGCCAAGCATCTGACGACCGGGCGGGCCAAGAGCTATTGGTTCATGCTCGAGCCGCTGGTCATGTCGAAGGCGGTGTTCGACCGGCTTTCGAACGAGGAACGCGACGTCATCGTTTCGGTCGGCGCCGAGCTCGAAGAGTTCGGTCGCGCTGCGGCGGTAGAGGACGATGTTCGCGTGGCGAAGGTCTACGGAGCCGCCGGCGCGACCGTCCACGATCTCGACGCCAAGGCGGTCCAGGCGTGGCGAGACCTCGCGCGCGACACGGCCTGGAAGGATTACGCCAGCAAGAACGAGAACTGCGCCCGCTTGATCAAGCTTGCCATGGAGGCCGGCTCATGAGCGCGCACGGCGTCGATCTCGGCCATTCCGTCGTCGTGACGGCGGCAGCGCGGCCCGGCTCTCCGGTCGGGCGGATCAACCGCGCCATGACCCTGCTCAACAGGACGATCGTCGTCCTCTGCTCGATCGCGCTCATCATCGCGAGCGCGATCCTGAGCTACAGCGTGGCAGCGCGCTACTTCTTCAACGCCGCAACCTATTGGCAGGACGAGGCCGCAGTTTTCCTGCTGGTCGGCGCTACGTTCCTGTCCACCGCGTTCGTGCAGGCCGGCCGCGGCCACATCGGCATCGAAGCCCTCACGGGCTATCTCACGAAGCGCGGCAACGCGATCCGCATCCTCGCGGTCGACGCGGCAAGCTTGTTGTTCTGCTGCTTCTTCGCCTGGAAATCATGGACGCTGTTCCACGAGGCATGGGTCGACGGACAGGTGTCCGGCTCGACCTGGGCACCGCCACTGTGGATTCCCTACAGCATGATGGCGCTCGGCATGACGCTGCTGACGCTGCAGATCGCGCTTCAGCTCGCCTCAGGCATCGACGGATGGAGGAGCAAATGAGCACGTTTGCCGTCGGACTGATGTATGGCGGAGCCACGCTTGCCGTGATGGCCTCGGGGATGCCGATTGCGCTGGCGCTCGGCGCCGTCGCGGTGATCTTCATGTATTTCTTCATGCCTGCCGCGTCGCTCGATACAGTGACGCAGAACGTCTATGAGGAGATGGCCTCGATCACGCTGCTGGCCATCCCGCTCTTCATCCTCAAGGGCGCTGCGATCGGCAAGTCGAAGGCGGGACAGGACCTCTACAGCGCGCTGCACGTCTGGATGGGCCGCATCCCTGGTGGACTCGGCATCGCCAATGTATTTGCCTGCGCGCTGTTCGCGGCGATGGCCGGATCGTCTCCGGCGACCTGCTCGGCGATCGGTTCGGCTGGCATTCCCGAAATGCGCAAGCGGGGATATTCCGGCGGCTTTGCTGCGGGCGTCATCGCGGCCGGCGGCACGCTGGGCATCCTGCTGCCGCCCTCGATCACCATGATCCTGTATGCGGTTGCGGCGGAGCAGTCGCTCGGGCGTCTGTTCCTCGCGGGCATCGGACCGGGTCTTCTCCTGGTGGTCCTGTTTGCGACCTACGCGGTGCTGAGGTTCAAGGCTGAATACGCAGCAGCGCAACGGGCCTATGCCGCGGACCCTGTGCAGCATCCGATCCTTATGAACGAGCGCTTCACCATGGCGATGCGGTTTGGCGCGCTGCCGCGCGTCCTGCCCTTCGTCGTGCTGCTCAGCGGCGTGATGATTGCGCTCTATGGCGGCTATGCCACGCCGTCGGAAACCGCAGGCCTTGGCGGCATCCTGGCGCTCGTTCTGATCGCCTCGATCTATGGTGTGTGGCGCCCCAAGGATCTCAGCCCGATCCTGGAATCGACGCTGAAGGAATCGACCATGCTGATGCTGATCATCGGCATGTCGCTGCTCTACTCCTACGTGATGAGCTATCTCCACATCAGCCAGGCGGCGGCGCAGGCGATCGTGGCGATGGAGCTCTCGCGATGGGTGCTGCTGGGAGCGATCCTGGTGCTGGTGGTCGTGCTCGGCTTCTTCCTGCCGCCGGTCTCGATCATCCTGATGACCGCGCCGATCATCCTGCCGCCGCTCAAGGACGCAGGCTTCGACCTGATCTGGTTCGGCGTGGTGATGACGATCGTGATGGAGATGGGCCTGATCCATCCACCGGTCGGCCTCAACATCTTCGTCATCAGAAACATCGCGCCCGACATCCCGTTGCGGGACGTGATCTGGGGAACGCTGCCCTTCGTGCTGCTGATGGCGTTCGCGGTCGTCCTGCTTTGCCTGGTGCCCTCGATCTCCACTTTTCTGCCCAATCTGGTGATGGGCGCCCCGTCGCGTTAACCGAGGAGGCATGAACCATGCTGAACGACACGAGGTCCGGACGGATCACGGCGCCCGAATTCCTGCAAGGGCTCATCGATACGTTGACGCAACGTGGCCGCGCGGTTCTGGGCATCAAGCCGGAACACGATGCAGGCGAGGGTCGCGATCTCGAGCTTCTGGGCGAGGCGCTGCTGTCCCGGCGCGGCGAAGCCTCCGGCGTTGCGATCGCGCAATCGCTGCTCGCAGCCTTCGAGCGGGCGGGCGAGCCCCAGCGGCTGAAATTCCTCTCCTCGCTCGCCGACCGGTTCGGACCCGACCGTCGCGCGATCGAGCTTGCGATTGCTGCCTACCAGCGCAAGGAGGGCGGCGACGGCAGCAAGCTCGAGGCGCTCCATGCCGCGGCGGAGCCGCGCCGGCAGGAGCTGATCCGACGTCTCAATCTGGCACCCGGCGGGACAGCCTCCCTGGTGCGCATGCGGGAGGTGCTGCTCTCGCTCCTACGTGAGCATCCCGAGCTCCAGTCGGTCGACGACGATTTCGTCCATCTGTTCTCGTCCTGGTTCAACAGGGGCTTCCTCGTGCTGCGACCGATCGATTGGACCACGTCGGCCAACGTCCTCGAGAAGATCATCAGGTATGAAGCCGTCCACGCCATCCAAGACTGGGACGATCTGCGCAATCGGCTCGAGCCGTCGGACCGCCGCTGCTACGCGTTCTTTCATCCCCAGCTCGTCGACGAGCCCTTGATCTTCGTCGAGGTCGCACTCGCGAAGGAGATTCCCGGCGCGATCGGTCCGCTGCTCGACAGATCCCGCCAGGCGATCGCCGCACGTGAAGCCACGACCGCCGTGTTCTACTCGATCTCGAACACGCAAAAGGGCCTTGCCGGCGTCTCGTTCGGCAGTTTCCTGATCAAGCAGGTGGTGCAGGACCTCGCCCGCGAGCTCCCGAACCTGAAGACCTTCGTCACCCTGTCGCCGGTCCCCGGCTTTGCCGGCTGGGTGCGGCGCGAACTCAAGGCCGAGGCCTCCGGTGCGGTCGATGAGGACACGCGGCGCGCGATGACCGCGCTCGATGGCGGCGGCGACATCGCGCAGGCGAAAGAGGCCATCACCGCTCTTGCCGCCTATTACTTCCTGAAGGCGAAGCTGCCGTCAGGCAAGCCGGCCGATCCGGTCGCCCGCTTCCATCTCGGCAACGGCGCGCGCCTGGAACGGCTGAATTTCCTCGGCGACGCTTCCGCCAAGGGCATCAAGCAATCCTACGGCCTGATGGTCAACTATCTCTACGCACTCGATCACATCGAGGCGAACCACGAAGCTTTTGCGGAGCACGGCACCGTGGTGACGTCCGACAAGGTGAAGAAGGCGCTCCGCGCAAGGCTGTCGTCGCGCGAACTTGTTCCCAGCCCCCAAACCAACTCCCAACGGAAGATCTCGTCATGACCTGGAACCTGTACGGCCGCCTGCTTGCTTCTGCGGATTCCGACCAGTCGATCTGCATCGAGAAGGAGAACGGCGCGACATTGAGCTACGCCGAACTCGCGGCGCTGAGCGGCAGGTTTGCAAACTTCCTTGCCAGGAGCGGCATCGGCCCGAACCACCGCGTCGCTGCAAAGGTCGAGAAGTCCGTCGAGGCGATCGCGCTGTATTTGGCAACACTCCGCTCCGGTGCGGTCTATCTGCCGCTCAACACCGCTTATACGCCGGCTGAAACCGAGTATTTCATCCGCGATGCCCGGCCGACATTGATCGTGTGCGATCCGAGGGAGGAAGCTGACCTGCGCGCCATCACCGCAAAAGCCGGCGGACGCGTCGAGACGCTCGACGAGCAAGGCAAGGGCTCGCTCGTCGACGCCGCGGCGGGCTTTCCCGCAGAATTCGACACCGTGCCCCGAGCGAAGGATGACCTCGCGGCCATTCTCTACACGTCAGGCACGACCGGCCGTTCGAAAGGCGCCATGCTGACGCACGGCAATCTGGTCTCGAACGCCCTGACGCTCGTCGAGCAATGGCGCTACTCGCAGCGGGATGTCCTGATCCATGCCCTGCCGATCTATCACATCCACGGGCTGTTCGTGGCCGGCAACGTGACCTTCGCCGCGCGTTCGCGCATTCTCTTCATGCAGAAGTTCGACGCCGAACGGATCCTGGTCGCAATGGCGCGGGCGAGCGTGCTGATGGGCGTGCCGACCTTCTACGTTCGCCTGCTCCAGAGCACGAATTTGAGCGAGCGCACCACCGCCAACATGAGGCTGTTCGTCGCCGGCTCGGCGCCGCTCCTGGCCGAGACCCACCGCGCCTGGAAGGAGCGGACGGGACACGAGATCCTCGAGCGCTACGGCATGACCGAGACCGGCATGATCGCCTCCAATCCCTATGACGGTCCGCGCATCCCGGGCTCGGTGGGCCGTCCCCTGCCCGCCGTCGAGGTTCGCATCACCGATCCCGAGAGCGGTGCCGGGCTGCCCGCGGACGAAGTCGGCATGATCGAAGTGAAGGGACCGAACGTATTCGCAGGCTACTGGAACATGCCTGACAAGACCGCCGCCGAATTCCGCGCCGACAGCTTCTTCATCACCGGCGATCTCGGCAAGCTCGATGCCAACGGCTATCTGCACATCGTCGGCCGCGGCAAGGATCTCATCATCACCGGCGGCTTCAACGTCTATCCGAAGGAGATCGAGACGGAAATCGACGCAATCCCGGGAGTCTTCGAAAGCGCCGTCGTCGGCGTGCCGCATGCCGACTTCGGCGAGGGCGTTACGGCTGCGGTCGTGCGGTCATCCGGCGCAACGGTGGATGAACGCGCCATTCTCGCCGCGCTGTCGGGACGATTGGCAAAATTCAAGCAACCCAAGCGCGTCGTCTTTGTCGAGACGCTTCCGCGCAACACCATGGGTAAGGTTCAAAAGAACCTCTTGCGGGAACGCTTTGCCGATCTCTATGCCTCGACCTGATCGAGGCGTGATAGGTCCGTCTCGCTTTCGCTACGCTCGAGCTACGCCAGACACGCTTCGCATTGATGGGATTGGCGGCCGCTACGTAAGATCGTGGCTTGCCGAGCCGTAGCTCGCGGCGAAAAGCCCCCTGCGCCGGTTGGGCTTCGGCGCGGCATCCTTCTCTCGCTGTGCGAGCGAAGGATGGTGGGCACGACAGGGATCGAACCTGTGACCCCTACCATGTCAAGGTAGTGCTCTCCCGCTGAGCTACGTGCCCTAGAGGTCGTCTAGATCGGGTGGGGTCCCTATAACGGCTCAGGGGAGCCTGCGCAAGGACGGAACGGCGCCGATTCAGGCCGCCAGCATCTTGTTTACTTCGCTGACCAATTCGCGCAGGTGCACGGGCTTGGACAGCACCTTGGCGTTCTTGGGGGCGTCCGAATCCGAGTTCAGGGCCACCGCGGCGAAGCCGGTGATGAACATGATCTTGATGTCGGGGTCGAGTTCCGAGGCACGGCGGGCGAGTTCGATGCCGTCCATCTCCGGCATCACGATGTCGGTGAGCAGCATCTCGAACGGCTCTTCGCGCAACCGCTGATAGGCGGCCATGCCATTGTCGTGCGAAGAGACCTGAAAACCGGCGTTTTCCAGCGCCTTGACCAGGAAACGGCGCATGTCGTTGTCGTCTTCGGCGAGCAGGATCTTTGGCATGGCAGGAAACGTCGAATCCTCAGGAGGACATCAGCAGAGGTCACTAAGCCCGATAGAGGGTAAATTTGAGGTGAAAAAGTTTACCCTGGGCCCGCGTGCCACCGGCTATTTGTGAACCGGAATAGGTCGTGAATCAATTGAGCCGTAGGGCGAGGTAACCTCGCACGGTTAAGACACGTTCCAGGGGCGCTTTCATACTTTTTCGCTTGGCAGAATGGTTGCGATTCCAGACAATGAACGCACATAAGAGCCGCTCACCGGCCGAATCGAATCGAATCGATCCGAGCCTCGCCGGATCCTGCGGCTGCAAAGGGACGAAGCCCCTCCGATGACCCGGTTTGACGGCGACGTGTCGCCAGCGTTCGAGATCCTGGAGCCCACCGAGTGGCGGGCGCCGATCATCTTCAACTCGCCCCATTCCGGCTCTACCTACCCGGACGAATTTCTGCTGGCCTCCCGGATCGACCTGCCGACGCTGCGGCGTTCGGAAGACTCGTTCATGGACGAGCTGATCGGCCATCTCAGCGGTCGCGGCTTTCCGACCGTGCGTGTCAACTTCCCGCGCTCCTATGTCGACGTCAATCGCGAGCCCTACGAGCTCGACCCTCGGATGTTCTCAGGAAGGCTGCCGAGCTTCGCCAACACCCGCTCGATGCGCGTTGCCGGCGGCCTCGGCACCATCCCGCGCGTAGTCGGCGACGGCCAGGAGATCTATCGCGAACGCATCCTGGTCGATGATGCGCTGGCGCGAATCGAGGCGCTCTACAAGCCGTACCACCGCGCGCTGCGCCGGCTGATCAACAAGGTGCACCAGATGTTCGGCACGGTGGTGCTGGTCGATTGTCACTCGATGCCGTCGGTCGGCGTTTCCCGCGACGAGCCGCGGCGGCCCGACGTGGTGATCGGCGACCGTTACGGCACGAGCTGCACGCCGCTCCTGCCCGACCGGGTCGAGGAAACCATGAGCGGGCTCGGCTATTCTGTCGGCCGCAACAAGCCCTATGCCGGCGGCTTCATCACCGAGCACTACGGCAACCCGGCCAGCGGCCTGCATGCGGTGCAGCTCGAGCTCAACCGCGCGATCTACATGGACGAGCGGCGGCGCGAGCGCGGGCCGCGCTTTTCGCAGGTCGCTGCCGACTTCGCGGTTCTCGCCGATGTGCTGGCGACGACGATTTCCTTCGCTGATCTCGGCCCGTTCCAGGCGGCCGCGGAATAGCGATTCGCATTCTCCGTCACGCCATCGCAACGGACGCGTCGCGCGTCCGGGTTTTCGCTTAGCCTTCGTACGCGCGTCGAAATGAAAACAGGCGCCTCAAGAAAAAAGGGCCGCTTGTGATGAACAAGCGGCCCAAGTCTAGGGAGGAAACGCCCAAGGAGGGCAGCGGTAACGCAGAGCGCTACCGCACCGCAACAATATGCGACTGCGCCGCACAAAGTGCAAGGGCTTTTGAGCCATTTCCCATGCAAAAAACACAGGGCTCATTTGCTTCCAGCGAAATCCAGATTCAGTTTCTTTGATAAGGGATTTCAATGGGTTGATTGTCATTTGCATACAAACAAGGCATCCGGGGAACTAAGCTCTCAACGTTGTGATCGATATTTGGCCAGCATATGGCTCGGATAGGGCAGCCCGGCGTGGCATCCAAAATACCAGGGTGCAAATCAAGACAACGCTGCACGCCGAGGTCGATTTGAGTTAGGCAGATGCGAGCTTCACCCGACTTTCGTTTCGAGGATTCGCCGTGACGGTGATCGACTTCTCAGCCTTCATCGGGCGGCTCGCTACCGTCTCCGGCGAGACCATCCTGCCGTTCTTCCGCACCTCGCTGTCCATCGACGACAAGAGCAAGACCAAGGATTTCGATCCCGTCACCGAAGCCGATCGCGCGGCGGAGGCGGTGATGCGGCGGCTGATCAAGGCCAACTTCCCCCAGCACGGCATCGTCGGCGAGGAGTTCGGCAACGAGCACGAGGACGCCGACTATGTCTGGGTGCTCGATCCCATCGACGGCACCAAATCCTTCATTGGGGGCTTTCCGATCTGGGGCACGCTGATCGCGTTGTTGCACAAGGGCACGCCGGTGTTCGGCATGATGCACCAGCCGTTCATCGGCGAACGCTTTTCCGGCGACAACGGCTCGGCCAATTATAAAGGCCCCTCCGGCGAGCGCCGGCTCCAGGTCCGCCGCTGTGCATCGCTCAGCGAGGCGACGACCTACACGACGAGCCCGCTCTTGATGAACGAGAGCGACCGCGCCGTTTTCGGCCGCATCGAGCAGGGCGCGCGGCTGTCGCGCTACGGCGGCGACTGCTATTCCTATTGCATGCTGGCCGCAGGCCATGTCGACCTCGTGGTCGAGACCGAGCTGAAGCCTTACGACATTGCGGCACTGATCCCGATCATCACCGGTGCCGGCGGGATCGTCACCACCTGGGAAGGCAAGCCGGCGCAAGCCGGCGGCCGCATCATTGCCGCCGGCGATCCGCGCGTGCATGAAGAAGCCTTGAGGCTGCTCAACGGATAAGCGGGCGAGGAGCTTGCATGAAAAACTGGCGCGAGCTCATCCTTGCAATTCTCCTGCTGCTGCCGACGCTGGCGTCCGCCCAGAATTTTCCGGCCAAGCCGATCAAGCTGGTGGTGCCGTTCCCCGCCGGCGGCCCCAATGGACATCATTGCCCGCGTGATCGGCCAGCGCATGTCCGAATTGAGCGGCCAGCCGGTGCTGATCGACAATCGCGGCGGACAGGGCGGCGTGCTCGGCACCGATGCGGTCGCAAAGAGCCAGCCCGACGGCTACACCATCGCCATCTCCAGCGCCGGCGCGCTTGCGATCAGCCCGAGCATGGAGAAGGTCGCCTACGACGCGCTGACCGATTTGACGCCGGTGACGCTGGTCGCGACCGTGCCGGAAATGCTGGTGGTGGCCACCAACGTGCCGGCCAAGGACCTCGGCGAACTGATTGCGCTGGCGAAGGCGCAGCCCGGAAAGCTCAACTTCGCCTCCTCCGGTCCGGGCAGCCTGCCGCATCTGGCCGGCGAATTGTTCAAGCTGACCGCCAAGATCGACATCGTGCACGTGCCCTATCGCGGCGCGGCCCCGGCGGTGAACGATCTCCTCGGCCAGCAGGTGCAGATGACCTTCCTCGACTTGCCGGTGCTGTTGCCGCAGATCAAGGCCGGCGCCTTGCGCGCCATCGCGGTCGGCTCGCCCGAACGCGCCCCGACCGCGCCTGAGGTGCCGACCATGGCGGAGGCGGGCTTGCCTAGCCTACGCATCGAGAACTGGTACGGCATGGTGGCGCCGAAGGGCACGCCGAAGGAGATCGTGGCGGCGCTTCACCGCCTCGCGACGCAGGCGATGGCCGATCCCGCCGTGAAGGAAAAACTCGCCGCGCAAGGCGCAACGCTTGTCGGCGACACGCCCGAGCATTTTCGAAGCTTCATCGCGGATGAGACCGCGAAATGGGCGAAGGTGATCAAGGACGCCGGGGTGGAGACCGCGAAGTAGCGGACGACTGAAGGACAGACCTCACCACAAACCCATCTGCGTTCCCTCCCTCCTTGCGGGGGAGGGGCAGAGCAGAGCGTACGGCCACACTGGCCCTCACATCGCCTCCGCTCTGAGATGCTCGACCAGCATCTTGGCCGGCCGCGGCAGCGCGCGGAAACTTCGCGCGCAGATCACGAGTCTGCGGTTGGCCCAGGTGTCGCGCAGGCGGACCATGGCGAGCGGCATCAGCTTGGCACAGCGGCGGGCAGCGGATTCCGGCACGAGAGCGACGCCGACATCGGCAGAAACCATCTGGCAGATCGCATCGAAATCGCGCAGGCGCGCGCGATAATGCGGGCGCATGCCGAGCCGGGCGGCGTGCTTCGAGATGTGGAGCTGGAGCGCGGTGGCACTGGTCAGCCCGACGAAATCGCAACTAGCCGCTTCCTGAAAATCGATCTGGCGGCGGCCGGCAAACGGCCCGCGCCGCGACGTCACCAGCGTCAAGCGGTCCTCGCTGAAGACGAAACGCTCGATGTGGTCGGGCAGCGCGTGTTCGGCGGCGAAGCCGAGATCGGCGGCACCTGCGGTGATCGCGGCCGCAATGTCGGTGCTCTCGCGCTCCTCGATGTCGACGGCGACATCGCGGTGCTCGTGCAGGAAGCCGGCCAGCGCCTTGGGGAGATGCTCCGACAGCCCGGAGGTATTGGCGAGCAAATGCACGCTCGCCCGCACGCCGCTGGCAAAGCCCGCGAGATCGCCGCGCATGGCGTCGATCTGGTGGATGACGAGTCGGGCGTGATCGAGCAGGCTCTCGCCGGCCGGCGTCAGCTCGACGCCACGGCGCCCGCGCTTGAGCAGCGCAACGCCGAGCGCGTCCTCCAGCCCCTTGATCCTGGCGCTGGCCGAGGCCAGCGCCAGATGCGACCGCTCGGCGCCGCGGGTGATGCTGCGCTGGTCGGCAACCGCGATGAAAAGCTGGAGATCGACAAGATCGAAACGCACGGCGTTGTCTCCTCCACTCAGCCTTCGCCCCAAGCGAAGGCTGTCTCCGTAACCTCCAGATTGTGCCGGAGCGCGGCTTCGGTCAATGTGCACGGCATGATCGACCCGTTCCTCATCCTCATCGCCGCCGTCTTCCTGATCGCCGGATTCGTCAAGGGCGTGATTGGGCTCGGCTTGCCGACCGTCTCGATGGGCCTGCTCGCCGTGAGCATGGCGCCCGGCCGCGCCATCGCCATCGTCATCGTGCCCGCCATCATCACCAACCTCTGGCAGACCTTCGTCGGTCCTTATCTGCGCGACATCCTCAAGCGCCTGTGGCCGCTGATGGTCGGCACCGTGATCGGATGCTGGCTCAATGCCGGCGCGCTCACCGGTCCCTATGCGCGCTACGGCACCGTCGTGCTCGGAGTCCTGCTCATCATCTACGCGGTGATCGGGCTGAACAAATTGCACTTTCGCGTCGCGCCGAAGAACGAGAAATGGGTCGGCGGCGTGGTCGGCGTCATCACCGGCGTCATTTCCGCCTCGACCGGCGTGCAGGTGATCCCGTCGATGCCGTTCATGCAGGCGATCGGCATGGAGAAGGACGAACTCGTGCAGGCGCTCGGCGTGTTCTTCACGGTCGCAACGCTGGCGCTCGCCTTCAACCTCACCGCGGGTGGCCTGCTGACCCCCGCCAACGCCGTGCCCGGCGCCATCGCGATGGCTTGCGCCTTTATCGGCATGTTCATCGGCCAATCGTTGCGGGCGCGGATGCCGGCCGAGGCATTTCGCCGCTGGTTCCTGATCGCGATGATCCTGCTCGGCCTCTATCTGGCGGGCAGCGCGCTGCTCAAGGAAGTCGCGTAAAGAGTCAGCGCGTCTCCAGCATGGCGACGCGGATGCCGAGATAGACGAAGAGCCCACCGAGCGCCCGGTTGATCCAGGCGATCACGCCTTCAGACTGCCGCAGTCGGTGTGCGGCCCCGGCCGCGAATGCCGCGAGGAACAGGCACCACAGCGTGCCCGTGCAGATGAAGATCAGGCCGAGCGTCAGGAAGGCGAGCGGCTTGTGCGACGAATCGGCTGCGACGAATTGCGGCAGGAAGGCGAGGAAGAACAGCGCCACCTTGGGATTGAGCGCATTGGTGAAGACGCCCTGGAGAAAGACCCGCCGCAGCGAGCTCCGCTCGGGTTTGTCTGTCACGGCCGCGGCGAGCGCCGGCCGCGACCACAGCATCGTGAGGCCCGTCAGCACGAGATAGGCCGCGCCGACCAGCTTCAGAATCGCGAACGCGGTGGATGAGGCCATCAGGAGCGCCGACAGCCCGATCGCCGCGCCCGTGACGTGGAATAAGCAGCCGAAACTGATGCCAAAAGCGGCCGCAGCCCCGCCCCGCCATCCCATCTGCATGCTGCGGCCGATGACATAGACGGAATCCGGCCCCGGCGTGATGTTGAGCAACACACCCGACAGGATGAAGAGCCAGAGTTCGTGAATGCCGAGCATACCTGAAATCCCCTCTGGCCCGAGCCAGACAGTACGAGGGAAACCCGGGCTTAATCGGTTCGCCGGCCTGCGTCCACCGCCGGGATTGCTTAGGATTTGTATCGAATTTGCAATACGTTCATACTTCCGCTCGGCCTCTTCTGCTCTATAAAGGCGGGGTTCTTGAAATGCCGGATTCGAGGCGACCGCCACGCCGTGGCCGGTCCTCGATCCCTTGGAGCCGCAAGATCATGGAAAGACGCCTGGCCGCCATCGTCTGCGCCGACGTCGCCGGCTATTCGCGCATGATGGGCCATGACGAGGCCGGCACCCATGCCGTCTTCAAGGCCCATCGCGCCGCGATTCATCCCATCATCCTCAATCACGGCGGCCGCGTCGTGAAGAACACCGGCGACGGATTCCTGCTGGAGTTCGCCAGCATCGTCGGCGCCACCGAGGCCGCGATCGCGATCCAGAGGCTGATGGCGGAGCGCAACCACCACCTGCCCGCCGACCGCGCCATGCAGTTCCGCCTCGGCATCCACATGGGCGACGTGATCGCCGATGAGGACGAGGTGTTCGGTGACGACGTCAACATCGCCGTCCGCCTCGAAGCGGTGGCGAGCCCCGGCGGCTTCGCGATCTCGGCCAAGGCCTACAAGGAAGCCGGCAAGCATCTCAGCGTGCCCCTGGTCGATGCCGGCAACCACCGTTTCAAGAACATCAAGGATCCGATCGGCGTCTGGACCTGGACGCCCGAGGGCGCGCCCGCGCTCGCGCCCGAGGCAAAAGAGGGGTCGGTACTGTCGCAGCAGTACCGGACCGCGATCGTCGGCGTCCTGCCCTTTGCCAATCTCAGCGACGCCCAGGACGAGTATTTCTCCGACGGCTTGACCGAGGACCTGATTCACGCACTGTCGCTGCAATCGTTCTACCGCGTGCTGAGCCGCAACTCGACCTTCGCCTTCAAGGGCAACAACGTGAGCACCCGGCTGATCGCGCGCGAGATCGATGCGACCTACCTGATCCAGGGCTCGGTGCGGCGCGCCGGCAGCAAGATCCGCGTCACCGCCGAGCTGATCGCGCCGGAGACCGGCGAGCAGCTCTGGACCGGCCGTTACGACCGCGACATCGGCGATCTCTTCGCGATGCAGGACGAGATCACGACCAATTTGTCCGCGGCCATCGCCACCGAGATCGTCCGGGCGGAAGCCTCCGCGCCCGCGCGCCTGACCAACGACGTGACCGCCTGGGACCGCTTCCTGAAGGGGCTTTCACACTATTACCGGCAGACCAAGGAGGACCTGAGCGCGGCCATCGACCTGTTCCGCGAGGCCATCACGCTCGATCCGAAGCTGTCGATCGCCCACGCCTATCTCGCCACGATCCAGATCCAGAGCATCCAGTTCGGCTGGATCAAGGGCACCCGCGAATTGTGGGCCGAGGCGATGAACCTCGCCGAGACCAGCGTGCGGCTCGACCCGCGCTCCTCCTTCGCGTTTTCGATCCTGTCCTGGGCGCACGCCATGGAGGCGCACTACGAGGCCGCGATGGACGCCGCCAAGCGCGCGGTCGCGCTCAACCCCTACGACATGGGCGCGCGCGGCGTGCTGGGCATCTGCCATTTCGTCATCGGCGAGCACCGGCAGGCGATCGAGCTGTTCTCGATGGCGGCGCAGCGCGACAACAACGACCCGCGCTATCAGTGGTCGGCGTTGAACGCCTTCAGCCATTATCTGCTGGGGCAATATGACGCGACGCTGTCGTGGGCGCGTGAGCAGCTCTACATCAACCCCAATCACATGCAGGCGCTCGCGATCCGCGCCGCTGCGCTGGCGCAGCTTGGACGCACCGCGGAGGCTGCTGAGGCAGCCGATGTCCTGCTCGGCCACTACCCGACGCTGAATGTCGACCGCCATTTGCGGAATTTCCACTGGAAGCGGCCCGAGGACATCGCCCATTACCGCGACGGCCTTCTGAAAGCGGGCGTCCCCTTCAGCAAGCTCACCCTCGTGCAGACCGATCTCAAACGCGCCGCCGAATCCTAAAAGGGGCAAGCCTCGGCGCGCCGCGACCTCACGCCTGCTTTATTGACAGCGGGCGGAAATCGGCCACACTTCTCCACACGCTGAGGTAGCATAACCTCGCTGTCTGTTTGTTAGGACTTTCCTCGCTCTATCGGCGCGTCTGCATTTTACGATTCGCGATTTCCAGGAAATTTGGGCCATGCATAACCCCGCCTCGAAACCCTTCGATCCCTCGATCGAGGTCTCGCCGGACAATCCCTGCCCGTTCCTGCGCGGACTCGTCGGCGAGGGCTTCGTCGACGGCGGGACTGTCCCGCTCGGCACGCTGGCGCAGACAATCGCCAATGCGAGTGGCGAGAAGGGGCCGAAGAAGACGCTGGCCCGCATCCAGGTCCGCGGGGTCGCGCTCATCGCCAACGGCGCGCGTCATGTGTTGAAGAGCATCTGGTCGGGCGCCCAACTCGATGCGCTGCGCGGCGGCCCCCTGGACAAGCGCGGCGCCGGCTCGCGCATCCTTGGCGTCGACGGGCGCGTCAATGAGGACGAGATCGCGCGGTTTGCCAGCTTCGGCCGGAGTTATCCCGATCCGGCCGGCGGCGTTGAGCCTGGGCTCAACGCGTCGGAAATCGGCATCTTCATGCGCGACAACCTCAAGCGCGCCGGCGAGGCCGCGCGCTGGTACTACCCGCTGCTGATGAAATTCGAATGGCCGATCCTCTTGAAGATCATGGGCAAGGGCGAGGGTGAGAACCGCTATCTCAGCGTTGCCGACGTGCGCACGCTGTTCAATGAGCGCCGATTCCCGGAGCGGATCGAGCAGCGGATCATCACCGAGCCGCCGACCACGCGCTCGCCCGCGCGGCGCTACGCCGGCGGGCTCGCCGCCGCACTGCTCGTCTTGACCCTCGCGATCCTGCGCTTCCCCGATCAGTTCCAGCCGATGCTGCCCAATTTCATCGGGCAGTTCCTGGCCCCTCCGCTGCCCCAGCGTGTCGAAGCCCGAGCGGCATACTGGCTCGAGCAAAACTGGTCGCTGGAGGACCGGCACTGGTTTCATCACGTCAGCCAGGGGACGGCGACCTTCCCGGTGCCCTATAGCTGGTTCATGGCGCTGGAGCAGCCGCGACTGCATTTCTTGTCGCAGCCCGGATTGCTGCATGACAGCGCCCATCTGGAGCGCTTCGGCTTCATCCCGAGCCCCCAGACGATCAACACCGACGACACCACGCTGCGCCGGTTCGGCTATGCCAACGTTTACGACACGACAAAGCCGGCCCCTGCGCGGCTTTGGGATCCGCCGGTCAAATGGGACACCCCGGTTGAAAACGTCGACGGCCTGCCGGTCGGCTTCGCGCGCATGACCGGCGTGCCGGATCCTGCGACCGGCCGCCAGGGCGAGAACAGGATCGGACTGACCTGCGCCGCCTGCCACACCGGCCAGATCCACTACAAGGGCGTGGACGTCCGCTTCGACGGCGGCCCGGCGATGACCGACCTGAAGAAGCTCGAGATTACGACCGGGCTTTCCATCGCCTACACGCTCTACGTGCCATTCCGCTTCAAGCGTTTTGCGGATCGCGTGCTCGGCCCGTCCGCCAGCGACGCGGACCGCGATGTGCTGAAGCAGAAACTGAGCGAGGTCGGCACCTTCCTGCTCGACTGGCAAAAGACCTACGAGAAGACGATCGGCGGCAAGAGGACCTGGGACAACAAGAAGCAGCAGGACACGGAAGAGGGCTTCGGCCGCCTCGACGCGCTCAACCGGATCGGCAATCAAGTCTTTGCGCAGGACATGGCGCTGAGCGGTCTTGCCGGCTTTGAGAAGAACTTGCATGCGCAGGATGCGCCGGTCAGCTTCCCGCCGATCTGGACCGTGCCCTGGCTCAAATACGCGCAATATGACGCCTCGATCGAGCAACCGCTGATCCGCAACGCCGGCGAGGCCCTGGGCGTGACCGCGCTGCTCAATCTGTCCGATGCGACCGCCAAGAACACGCTGTTCCGCTCATCGATCGAAATCAAGAATCTGCACTGGATCGAGTCGCTGCTGGCGGGATCGCCGCCCTATCCGAAGAAGCAAATCAGCGGATTGACGTCTCCGAAATGGCCGTCAGATATCTTCGGCGACGATGCCTGGAAGATCGACGATCGGCGCGTCAAGCGCGGCCGCAAGCTCTACGCGGAGATCTGCGTCGAATGCCATCTCGGGCCGGTCAACGATCCCGTGTTCGACGCCGAATTTCCGGACAAGAGCGTCTGGTCTTCGTCGCGTTGGGAATCGATCGGAAACGAGAAGATTCTGAACCCGATCCAGAAAAGCGTCAAAGGCATGGGGACCGACTCCGCTCAGGCCAATGTGCTGGAGAAGCGAACGGTTCAGGTGCCGGGCTTCCTCAAGCTGGATCCCACGCAGAACCTCAATGCCTGGTGGAATTGCAACCTGCCTGAGGTCTCTTCGACCGACATGCCTTACTCGCTTGGCCTGATGGTCCTCGTCGACATCGTCAGCCGGAAGGCGATGGACGATGCGAAGATCAAGCCCGAGGAGCAGCAGGCGTGGTGGGGTGCGCGCAAGAACTGCCCAAATCCCGGTCCTCAGCCGCCTGACCCTAAGGAACCTCGGCCCTGGTACCGCGCGCGGCCGCTCAATGGCGTGTGGGCAACCGCGCCCTATCTCCACAACGGATCGGTGCCCTCGCTCTATTGGATGCTGAGCCCCGCGGTCGAACGCCCGAAGTCGTTCTGCATGGGTAACCGCGACTACGATCCAAAGCAGGTCGGCTTCGCGGTCGTCGACGGCGAGAGCTGCAAGACCGGGCAGACACGATTCTCGACGAGAGCGTCGGACGGCAGCGAGATCAACGGCAACAGCAATGCCGGCCACTCCCTGGAGGGCACGCCGGGACCCGGCAAGGACGGCATTATCGGCCGCCTGCTCAAAGAGGACGAGCGCTACGACCTGATCGAATATTTGAAGACGCTGTAGCTTTGTGCGTCATAGGCGCATTCGCTCCTCGTCCTGAGGAGCGCGCTTGCGCGCGTCTCGAAGGATGAAGGCCGAGCTGCGAACGGCGCCGGGCACTCACGCGAACAGCGGCGTGCCCGGCACGAAGGCATCGAAGGCGGCCCAGAATTGTGCGCGGTAGCGGTCCTGCTCCTGGAGGATCTCGTGCTTGGACCCGGCGATGACGAGATGCGAGCCGGCGCGCAAGTGATAGGCGAACTCCTCGATCGCCGCGGTCGAGACAATGGTGTCGTTGGAAGCCGCCAGCATCAGGATCGGCTGGCGGATCTCGGAGGGGTAGTTCATGCCCTTGAAGGTTTGCATCGCGCGGAACGCGGTGTCGGCCCAGGCGACCGTCGGCGATGCCAGCCCGAGCGTCGGATCCTCCTCGAGTATCGCGGCGTTGCGGGCATAGCGTACGGGATCGCTGGTCAGGGGATTGTTGATGAAGGGATTTAGCCCGGTGAGGCGGTCGCTGCCGCCCGGGATATAGCGGCCGCCCTGCCCCATCAGGCGCATCGTCCTGAGCAGCGCCCGTGCCGGAAACGAGGTGGTGCGGCCGGGCAGGTCGATCATCGGCGCCGACAGCACCATGCGATCGAACCAGCGCTTGCCTGCATGCGCGAGGCGCAGCATCACCGCGCCCCCCATGGAATGGGCGAGCGCGAAGAAGGGCGGCGGACAATCCGGCAGCACCACCTGCTGCACGAAGGTCTCGACGTCGACCTCGTAGTCGGAAAAGTTGCGCACATAGCCCTTGCGTGGATCGCGCAGGCGACGCGACGAATGCCCCTGCCCGCGCCAGTCGATCATCGCCACCGCAAAGCCGCGGTCGCGCAGGTCACGCACGGTCTCGAAATATTTCTCGATCTGCTCGCTACGCCCGGTGAAGACGCAGACGGTGCCCTTGCGCCCTGCAGGCGGTGCCCAGCGTGCGAAGCGTAGCTCGGCGCCGTCGGGCGTCTTGATGGTGCCGCTGACGACGTTATCGGGGACCGGATTGGCGGGGATCGAGACCAGCGTCATGGCGGGAAGGGCTTGGGCGGGAAGTGCCGAAAATCAAGGGGCGGACGCGCCGAAAAGGCGCCGATGCCGCCCTCTTGAACGCTGTTTCGGCCCACCCATATCATTTTCGTGCAGGCCGCTACCAGTGCTTCGGAACCGAAGCATCAGGCTGCACACAGACTAAGCCCGGCCCGATTGGCGGGCGGGTTTCCAGATCAGTCGCTCAATGGAGGACTACCATGCGTACCTACGACCTCACCCCCTTCTATCGTTCCACCGTCGGCTTCGACCGTCTCTTCAACCTGCTCGACCAGGCGGGCTCCGACGGCAGCCCGGGCTATCCGCCCTACAACATCGAGCGCACCGGCGAGAACGCCTACCGCATCACCGTTGCGGTCTCCGGCTTCTCCAAGGATGAGCTCTCCATCGTCGCGAAGGAAAATACGCTGACGATCAAGGGCGAGAAAGTCGCGAACGAGAACTCGAAGTCCGAAGTGCTCTACCGCGGCATCGCCGCCCGCGCCTTCGAGCGCGCCTTCCAGCTTGCCGACTTCGTGCAGGTGAAGGATGCCTCGCTTGAGAACGGGCTGCTTCATGTCGATCTCGTGCGAGAGATTCCCGAAGCCAAGAAGCCCCGTCAGATCGCGATCAACACCGGCGCGCAAGGCGCGCAGGTGATCGAGGGCTCGAAGGCCGCCGCCTGAGCACGCGACAACCACCAAGTTTGCGAAAACGCCCCGGTGCCCCGGGGCGTTTTTTGTTTGTGCTGAACGCTCCCCAACGTCGTCCCGGCAAAGGCCGGGGCCCATACCGCGAGGTTTATCGATCGGGCGCGGGAGGAGTTCCGAGCGACGGGTGTTCGCCAAACTTCTCCCTGGGGTAATGGGTCCTGGCTTTCGCCAGGACGACACCGGATGATTTTTTGCACCGCATCACAGAGCGGTGAAGAGGCGTAACGGCGCGGCCTCGCGCTCCGTCCTTTGGGCATCGAACCCAAAAACAAGATGGAGAATGATCGTGCCCCTCTGGCGCAACCTTTTCGTCGCCGCGAGTCTTCTGGCGGCCCCTCTCAGCCTTGCCCATGCGCAGACCCCACAGACCGTGAAGGCGAAGAACGTCGTGCTGGTGCACGGCGCCTGGGCCGACGGCTCGAGCTGGTCGGAGGTCATTCCGATTCTTCAAGCTGCGGGCCTGCACGTCACCGCCGTGCAGAATCCGCTGGGCACGCTCGCCGAGTCGGTCGAGGCGACCAAGCGCGCTCTGACGGAGCAGGATGGTCCGACCGTGCTGGTCGCGCATTCCTGGGGCGGCACCGTGATCAGCCAGGTCGGTACCGACCCGAAGGTCACCGGGCTGGTCTACGTCGCGGCGCGCGCGCCCGACGCCAACGAGGACTTTGTCGCGCTGTCGAAGCAATTCCCGACGGGCCCCGCGCGTGCCGGCATCGTCGAGCGCGACGGCTTCACAAAGCTCTCCGAGGACGCATTCTTGAAGTATTTCGCCAACGGTGTGGCGCCTGAACGCGCCAAGGAGCTCTACGCCGTGCAATGGCCGACGGCGGCCTCGATTTTCGCTGGCCGCACCACTGAAGCTGGTTGGCACACGAAGCCGAGCTGGTACGCGGTGTCGAAGAACGACTACACGATCAATCCCGATCTCGAACGCTTCCTGGCCAAGCGCATGAACGCAACAACGATCGAGCTCGACGCCGGCCATCTCTCGCTGGTGTCGCATCCGAAGGACGTGGCGAACCTGATCCTGGATGCGGCGGGGTATGGGCGGAGCTGAGCGGCGATTGCTCGCAAGCAGATTGCTCGCAAGCAAAAGGCGCCGGAGGATTCTCAGGCGCCTTTTGTTTTGTCCAACTCTCTCCCCCAACGTCGTCCTGGCGAAAGCCAGGACCACAAGGATTGGCCGGCGCCATCGTGGCAAACGAACGATACCCTTGTGCTTACTCCAGCCCCTGTGCGGCCGGCATCTCCTGCGTCGGCAGGATCGTCGCGGTGGGCCTGGCCTGGTCGACGGTTGGTGCGGCGGCCGGAGGGGTCGCCTCGGCGGGCTTGGCCTGTACGGCGGCGGCCTGTTGTGCTGGCTGAGCCTGTGGCGGCGTTTGGGCCTGCGCCGGCTTCTCGGCCTGCGGCGCTTGCGGCTGTTGCGGCGCCGGCTCCCGTGAGGCCGGCTTGGCGGCGGCGACCGGCAGCTCGCCGCGCTTCGGAGCGGTCTTGTGCAGCGGCACGGTGCGGCTCGCCACATGAGGGATCGGGGCCGGCGGCCGCGGCGGGCCGCTGCGGACCATGGTCGGCGGTGGCAGCGCACTATGCGGCCCGTAAGGGACAGCCGCACCCTCATCATCGGCCGGCGCCATGCCGAAAGCGTCATAGGCCGGCATGAAGCGCAGGATTCGGCCATCACGGGCATCGATCACGAGCCGCCCGTCGTCGCCGCGACGGTCGATCACGGCGATGGTGTAGACGGTACCGCGCAGGTGCGGGATGCCCAGCGGCGAGAAGCCGTTCTCACGGAGCACGGCGTAAACCTCGGTCGGCGGAAACACCGCCGGTGCGGGGCCGCGCTCATCCTCATAGCCATAGCGGTATCGCGGTGGTGGTGGAACGTCCGGCGGACCGTAGGGACCGTCGAGATCCGAGACCGCGACATAGCCTCCGCGAGCGGGCCCGTTTGCGAGCATCTGCGCCTCGGCGGCCGTCGCAGCCAGCGCCAGCGCCGCGGCCGCGACACATCCTGTGAAAAACTTCATGGTCGAAACGCTCCTGTCAGGCCCTGGGACTGCGCGCACTGTTTCGCTTCTGGTGGCGTGGCGCGCCTTTCCCAGGGTTGATCCGAAGCTTCCCGCGGGATTCCGGCGCCGCTTCGACGCGCCGAGGGCCGGATCGGGGCGCGTTTGCTTCAAATCCGGGGCGGCGCGCCATGCGGAAAGCGCTGATTGACACTTTGGGAATCGGGACTTTCGCGCGCTTGTGTGCTAGACAAAAATTTGGCAAGGTAATGGTTAGGACAGGAAGACTGTCTCAATTCGGCTTGCGGTTCCGGCACAGGGATTGCAGCGAAACTTGGTGCTCTCGAGCGCCAGGAAGGTAGCAGGCAAAGCCGTTCTCGGGGACGAAGAACGCCTAGGCCTGAATTTAAGAAAATGCGGCTCGCAACGGACGAGCGGTGGCCCAGAAGCGGGTGCCGCGGGACGCCCAAGGTGCGCCGAAGATGGCGGTGAGGCAGCTTGCCGCATGGAGAGGACGAGGACAATGAACGGGTCGCAATTCGAGCGCGCAAACATCGTGGCAGAAGAGCTGTCGGCGACGGTCGCCTCGAAAACGACTGACCCGGTTGAGCCGCACACTTTCCGTCCCGCCGCTGAGGGCCTCTACGATCCGAGCCTGGAAAAGGATTCCTGCGGCGTCGGCTTCATCGCCAACATCAAGGGCAAGAAGTCGCACACGATCGTCTCCGACGCGCTGAGCATCCTCTGCAACCTCGAGCATCGCGGCGCGGTCGGCGCCGATCCGCGCGCCGGTGACGGCGCCGGCATCCTGGTACAGATCCCGCACGCCTTCTTCACCCGCAAGGCCAAGGAGCTCGGCTTTACGCTGCCGGCGCCCGGCCAATACGCCATCGGCGCGCTGTTCATGCCACGCGACACCGCCTGGCGCAACGTCATCAAGAGCATCATCGGCGACCAGATCAAGGCGGAAGGCCTCACCTTGCTCGGCTGGCGCGACGTGCCGACCGACAACTCCTCGCTCGGCGCCACGGTGAAGCCGACCGAGCCCGCCTGCATGCAGGTGTTCATCGGCCGCAACGGCACCGCCAAGACCGAGGATGAGTTCGAGCGGAAGCTCTATATCCTGCGCAAGTCGATCTCGCAGGCGATCTATCAGCGCCGCGACCGCGGCCTGGCGGGCTATTACCCCTGCTCGATGTCGTGCCGCACCGTGATCTACAAGGGCATGTTCCTCGCCGACCAGCTCGGCAAGTACTATCCCGATTTGCACGAGAAGGATTTCGAGAGCGCGCTCGCGCTGGTGCATCAGCGCTTCTCGACCAACACCTTCCCGACCTGGTCGCTGGCGCATCCGTACCGGATGATCGCGCATAACGGAGAGATCAACACGCTGCGCGGCAACGTCAACTGGATGGCGGCGCGCCAGGCCTCGGTGAGCTCGGAGCTCTACGGCAAGGACATCAGCCGGCTCTGGCCGATCTCGTACGAGGGTCAGAGCGACACCGCCTGCTTCGACAACGCGCTCGAATTCCTGGTGCAGGGCGGCTACTCGCTGCCGCACGCCGTCATGATGATGATTCCGGAGGCCTGGGCCGGCAATCCCTTGATGGATGAGAAGCGCCGCGCCTTCTACGAATATCATGCCGCGCTGATGGAGCCGTGGGACGGCCCCGCCGCGATCGCCTTCACCGACGGCCGCCAGATCGGCGCCACGCTCGACCGCAACGGCCTCAGGCCGGCGCGCTATCTCGTCACCAAGGACGACCGCATCGTGATGGCGTCCGAAATGGGCGTGCTCAAGATCCCCGAGGACCAGATCATCACCAAGTGGCGCCTGCAGCCCGGCAAGATGCTGCTGGTCGACCTCGAGCA
The DNA here is from genome assembly GCF_029909975.1 of Bradyrhizobium sp. ISRA430. Classification (NCBI taxonomy): domain Bacteria; kingdom Pseudomonadati; phylum Pseudomonadota; class Alphaproteobacteria; order Hyphomicrobiales; family Nitrobacteraceae; genus Bradyrhizobium; species Bradyrhizobium sp. ISRA430. Next base: position 6,405,811 of record NZ_CP094516.1, on the reverse strand, counting down.
GGGCCGCCTGATCCCCGACGACGAGATCAAGGCCGAGCTCGCCAAGAGCCATCCCTACAAGGAGTGGCTGGGCCGCACCCAGATCGTGCTGGAGGAGCTGCCGAAGGCGCCGACCACCGGCGTGCGCTCCAACCTGTCGCTGCTCGATCGCCAGCAGGCGTTCGGCTACAGCCAGGAAGACATCAGCATCCTGATGACGCCGATGGCCTCCACCGGCGAGGAAGCGACGGGCTCGATGGGCAACGACACGCCGGTCTCGGCGCTGTCGGACAAGCCCAAGCCGCTGTTCACCTACTTCAAGCAGAACTTTGCGCAGGTCACCAACCCGCCGATCGATCCGATCCGCGAGGAGCTGGTGATGAGCCTGGTCTCGATTATCGGACCGCGGCCGAACCTGTTCGATCTGAAGGGCCTCGCCACCACCAAGCGCCTCGAAGTGCGTCAGCCGATCCTGACCGACGCGGATCTGGAGAAGATCCGTTCGATCGCCGATCTCGGCGATTCCCATTTCAAGTCACGCACGCTCGACACCACCTTCCACGCCGGCCTCGGCGCTGCGGGCATGGACCAGGTGCTGGATGAGCTCTGCGCGCGCGCCGAATCCGCGGTGCGCGAAGGCGTCAACATTATCATCCTGTCCGACCGCATGGTCGGCACCGACCGGGTGCCGATCCCCTCGCTGCTCGCCTGCGCCGCCGTGCATCATCATCTGATCCGCACCGGACTGCGCACCTCGGTCGGCATCGTCGTCGAATCCGGCGAGCCGCGCGAGGTGCACCACTTCGCCTGCCTTGCCGGCTACGGCGCGGAAGCGATCAATCCCTATCTCGCGTTCGAGACCATCATCGCGATGAAGGACCGTCTGCCCGGCTCGCTCGACGATTACGAGATCGTCAAGCGCTACATCAAGTCGATCGGCAAGGGCCTGCTCAAGGTGATGTCCAAGATGGGCATCTCGACCTACCAGTCCTATTGCGGCGCGCAGATCTTCGACGCGGTCGGCCTCAAAGCGGACTTCGTTGCGAAATTCTTTGCCGGCACGCATACCCGCGTCGAGGGCGTGGGCCTGTCCGAGATCGCGGAAGAGGCCGTGCGCCGCCATGCCGACGCGTTCGGCGAGGCGCAGGTCTACAAGAGCGCGCTCGACGTCGGCGGCGAATATGCCTACCGCACCCGCGGCGAGGATCATGCCTGGACTGCCGAATCGGTGTCGCTGCTCCAGCACGCCGCGCGCGGTAACTCGCAAGAGCGCTACCGCGCCTTCGCCAAGATCCTGAACGAGCAGTCCGAGCGTCTCTTGACGCTGCGCGGCCTGTTCCGGATCAAGAGCGCCGAGGAAGAGAAGCGCAAGCCTGTAGCCCTCGACCAGGTCGAGCCGGCCAAGGAGATCGTCAAGCGCTTTGCCACGGGTGCAATGAGCTTCGGCTCGATCTCGCGCGAGGCGCACACCACGCTTGCGATCGCCATGAACCGGATCGGCGGCAAGTCGAATACCGGCGAAGGCGGCGAAGAAGCCGACCGCTTCAAGCCGCTGCCGAACGGCGATTCCATGCGCTCGGCGATCAAGCAGGTCGCCTCGGGCCGCTTCGGCGTGACCACGGAGTATCTCGTCAACTCCGACATGATGCAGATCAAGATGGCGCAGGGCGCCAAGCCCGGCGAAGGCGGCCAGCTTCCCGGCCACAAGGTCGACGCGACTATCGCCAAGGTCCGGCACTCGACCCCGGGTGTCGGCCTGATCTCGCCGCCGCCGCACCACGACATCTATTCGATCGAAGATCTGGCGCAGCTCATCTACGACCTCAAGAACGTCAATCCGGAAGGCGACGTCTCGGTGAAGCTCGTCTCCGAGATCGGCGTCGGCACGGTCGCGGCCGGTGTTGCGAAAGCGCGCGCCGACCACGTCACCATCGCGGGCTTCGAGGGCGGTACCGGCGCTTCGCCGCTGACCTCGATCAAGCATGCCGGCAGCCCTTGGGAGATTGGTCTGGCCGAAACCCACCAGACGCTGGTGCGCGAGCGGCTGCGCAGCCGCATCGCGGTCCAGGTCGACGGCGGCTTCCGCACCGGACGTGACGTCGTGATCGGCGCGCTGCTGGGAGCCGACGAGTTCGGCTTCGCCACCGCGCCGCTGATCGCGGCCGGCTGCATCATGATGCGCAAGTGCCATCTCAACACCTGCCCGGTCGGCGTCGCGACCCAGGATCCGGTCCTGCGCAAGCGTTTCACCGGCCAGCCCGAGCACGTGATCAACTACTTCTTCTTCGTCGCCGAGGAAGTCCGCGAGATCATGGCGAGCCTCGGCTTCCGCACCTTCAACGAGATGGTCGGTCAGGTTCAGATGCTCGACCAGTCCAGGCTGGTCGCACATTGGAAGGCCAAGGGCCTCGATTTTTCGAAGCTTTTCGTCAAGCAGAAGGAAGAGAAGGGCCAGAAGATCTATCACTCGGAGCTCCAGAACCATCATCTGGAGGCCGTGCTCGACCGCAAGCTGATCGAGAAGGCGACGCCCGCGCTCGACCGCGGCGCACCGGTGAAGATCGAGGCCGAGATCAACAACACCGACCGTTCCGCCGGCGCGATGCTGTCGGGCGCGGTGGCCAAGATCTACGGCCATGCCGGCCTGCCGCACGACACCATCCATGTCAGCCTCAAGGGTACCGCCGGTCAGGCCTTCGGTGCCTGGCTCGCCCATGGCGTCACCTTCGAGCTCGAGGGTGAAGGCAACGACTATGTCGGCAAGGGCCTCTCGGGCGGCAAGATCATCGTCAAGCCGCCGCACAATGGGGGCATCGTGCCGGAAGAGAGCATCATCGTCGGCAACACTGTGATGTACGGCGCGATCGAGGGCGAGTGCTACTTCCGCGGCATCGCCGGCGAGCGCTTCGCGGTGCGCAACTCGGGTGCGGTCGCGGTGGTCGAGGGTGCCGGCGATCATTGTTGCGAATACATGACCGGCGGCATCGTGGTCGTGCTCGGCAGGACCGGGCGCAACTTCGCGGCCGGCATGTCCGGCGGCATCGCCTATGTGCTCGACGAGAGCGGCGACTTCGACAAGCTCTGCAACCTCAGCATGGTCGAGCTCGAGCCGGTGCTGTCGGAAGAGATGATCGCCCAGAGCGCCTACAACCAGTTTGGCGACCTCGAGGCGCACGGCCGGGTCGACGTATTCGCGAACCTGCTCGAGTCCGACGTCGAGCGGCTGCACGTCCTGATCACGCGCCACGCGAAAGCGACCGGCTCCAAGCGCGCTGCCGACATCCTTGCCAATTGGAAGGAATGGCTGCCGAAGTTCCGCAAGGTGATGCCGGTCGAGTACCGGCGCGCACTGCGCGAAATGGCCGCCAACGCGGACGCCGAGCCGAAGATCGCGATCGGCGCGTAAGTATCAGAGTCCGTCATTGCGAGCGCAGCGAAGCAATCCAGCATCTCTCCTCAGGCGACAGCCTGGATTGCTTCGTCGCTTCAGTGCAAAATTGCTTCGCAATTTTGTCACGCGCTCCTCGCAATGACGCTTGAGGAAACAACAGACGAATTTAAGCGGCAGGGACTACGGGTTTAATGGGCAAGGTCACGGGTTTTCTCGAAATCGAACGGCACGATCGCAAGTACACGTCGGTCGCCGAGCGCTTGAAGCACTTCAAGGAATTCGTCGTCCCGCTCAGCGAGCGTGAGCTGCGGGACCAGGCCGCGCGCTGCATGAATTGCGGCATCCCCTACTGCCACGGCACCGGCTCGGTCGCGCCCGGCACGCCCGGCTGCCCAGTCAACAACCAGATCCCCGACTGGAACGATCTGGTCTATCAGGACAATTGGGAAGAGGCCTCGCGCAACCTGCACTCGACCAACAATTTCCCGGAGTTCACGGGCCGCATTTGCCCGGCGCCGTGCGAGGCGTCCTGCACGCTCAACATTGACGACAATCCCGTCACCATCAAGACCATCGAATGCGCGATCGTCGACCGCGCCTGGGACAATGGCTGGCTGAAGCCGGAGGTCGCCGCGGAGAAGACCGGCAAGAAGGTCGCCGTGATCGGCTCGGGTCCGGCCGGCATGGCCTGCGCGCAGCAGCTCGCGCGCGCCGGCCACGACGTCCATGTCTACGAGAAGTACGCCAAGGCTGGTGGCCTGCTCCGCTACGGCATTCCCGACTTCAAGATGGAAAAGGGCGTCATCGACCGTCGCGTCCAGCAGATGGAGGCGGAAGGCGTCACCTTCCACTACAACAGCCATGTCGGCGCTGACGGCAGCGTCGATCCGCGCGAGATGCTCAACGACTACGACGCGATCGCGCTGACCGGCGGCGCGGAGGCCCCGCGCGACCTGCCGATCCCCGGCCGCGAGCTCTCCGGTATCCATTACGCGATGGACTTCCTGCCGCAGCAGAACCGCCGCGTCTCCAATGAGCCGCTGAATGGCGTCACCGAGATCCTCGCCGGCGGCAAGCATGTCGTCGTCATCGGCGGCGGCGACACCGGCAGCGACTGCATCGGCACCTCGCTGCGCCAGGGCGCGCTCTCCGTGACCCAGCTCGAGATCATGCCAGCCCCGCCCGAGCGCGAGAACAAGGGCCTGACCTGGCCGAACTGGCCGCTGAAGATGCGCACCTCCTCCAGCCAGGCCGAAGGCGCGATCCGTGAATACGCCGTGCTGACGCAGAAATTTTCCGGCGAGAACGGCAAGGTCAAGAAGCTGCACTGCGTGCGCGTCGACGACAAGTTCAAGCCGATTGCCGGCACCGAGTTCGAGCTCGACGCCGAGCTCATCCTGCTCGCGATGGGTTTCGTGCACCCCGTGCACGAGGGTCTTTTGAAGCTGCTCTCGGTCGACCTCGACCCGCGCGGCAACGTCAAGGCCAACACGCTGGACTACCAGACCTCGCGTCCGAACGTGTTTTCGGCAGGCGACATGCGCCGCGGCCAGTCGCTGGTCGTCTGGGCCATCCGCGAAGGCCGCCTGTGCGCGCGGTCGATCGACACGTTCCTGATGGGGAAGACGGATCTGCCGCGGTAGTCGCTGCTCGCTCCGCTGCCAGACTTGAAGAAAGCTGTCATCGCCCGCCTTGTGCGCAATTGCGCACTGGAGCGGGCGATCCAGTATTCCAGAGACAGTGACGTAGTCCGGAGAAGCCGCGGCGTACTGGATGCCCCGGTCAAGCCCGGGGCATGACATCGGAGTGAGTGGCGAGAGCGGGGCCAAAGGCACCGCGTGCGATCAAGCGTTACGCACCGCCTCAATTCTGCAGCCTCACCCCCAGCATCGCCACCGTGCCTTGCGAGCTCGACCCCGGCTGGTTCGAATCCAGGATGTCGTGCCGCAGCGTGCCCTTGATCCAGACACTGCGGTTGAGCTTGTAGATCAGGTCGCCTTCGAGTGAGTAGGTCTTGTCGTTGCGGTTCTGGCCCTGGTAGTCGTAGGTGCCGTAGGTGAACTTGCCGACCGCGGTGAGCCAGCGGCGGAAGTCGTGATCGACCTCGGTCGAGTAGGTGCGCACCAGGACTCCAGACGACCCGGCGACCGTGGTCTCGGCGATCTGCGTGTCGGTGAAGAATTTCACGGTGGTCAGGCCGCTCGCGTTCCAGATCAGCGAGCCCGCGGTCAAGAAGCCCGAGAGCTGGCTGAGGCGCGGGTCGACATAGTTGCGTGCGGCATAGCCGACCGAGATCTCGCCGGTGAGGATGCGGCTGAGCTCGAAGGACGAGCCGATCTTGGCGTAGCCGCCGGACGAATCTCGGAAGTAGCCATTGCGGTCCGGCGACAGGTCATGCACGCGACTGTCGCCCTCGACCTCGACGAACGGCTTGAGGCCCGGCTTGAGCTCATAGGAGATGCGCCCGACGCCGCCATACTGGTTGAAGTCGCGGTCGTCGTTGCTCGACACCGTGCCGTCGGTGAGCTGGGAGTTCGTATAGGCGGTACGGTCGACGGTGGCGCCGGCGGCGACCTGGAGGCGGTTGAAGGTCTGGTCGAAGCCGAAGGTGCCGCCATAGCTGGCGTAGATCGGATATTTCTGTAAGCCCGCCTGCACGTTCGGGCTGCCGGGGTTGTCGGTGGCGATCCGCAGGCGGAGCTGCGAGGTCAGCTTGAGATCGCGGTCGACATCGACCCGGCCGTCGACATGGCCGGTGAAATCGGGGCGGTCAATGTCGACCGGCGACGGCGAGGCAAGTCCGTCGATCGTCGCCGGCATCTGATTGCCATAGCCCGAGAAGGAGCCGCGCAGATCGGCGACCAGCGCGTGCCGCTCCCAGTCGGAGATCACGAGCAGTTCGGGCGCGACCACATAGACCGGCGAGCCGACCGGCTTGTTGAGGCGCGCCGGATTGGTGTCGTAGCCGCCGGAGAGCTCGAGTGCGCCCTTGATCAGGAAGCTGCCGGCATAGTCGCCCACCGCGCCGAACAGATCGTCATCGGCCTTGAGGCGGCGGCGCAGCGGCTGACCGGGCACGGTGCCGGCCATTGCCGGCGGTGTCGGCGTCTTGTGTGCGGTCTCGGATGGCGGCGGCGCGATGCGCGGCGGGCCGAGGCTCGTGTCCGGTGCAGCAGCGGGCGCCGGCGTGCCGGGCCCGGGCGAGCGCTTCGGCTTCGGCTGTCCGGGATAGAGTTTTGGCTGCTGCCGTTTGCGGTTGAGGGAGTCGTAGCCCGAGCCACTCGCGCCATTGGCCGCGGGCAGCCCATAGGTCGGAACTTGACCGACGCGCGAGGTTGCCGGCGTCTGCCGGCTCATGCGTGGATCGGCGTTGGGATCGGGCAGCGCCGGCAACGCGTCCGAGGGCGCTTGGACGACACCGGCCGTGCGGCGCGTTGGCAGCGTGTCAGGCGAGACAAAGCCGCCGCGGGTAGGATTGAACAGGTCGGGCGTGAGGCTCTGGGCGACCGCGGGAGCGCTTTCCAACGCGGTCAAGAGCAGGCATGGCAAAGCGGCGCGAAAGAGATGCGCGCGACGGCTCCGGCCTCTACCTGGAGGCGACCTCACGATGGAATTACCCCAGCGAAATCAGATACTTCCTTGATGGCAACCGCCGGGCGGCGGGAACCATCGTTAAAGGAGTTAAAACAATTATGGTTAATGAGCCGTTGAGGGGTTTGGGGCCGCGTCGCCTCCCGGGCGGCGGCATGCTAAGGAGGCGCCAACGGGCAAATCACGCCCCACCTCCCTTGGATCAAGACATGCCGAGCTCGAAACCGCTGATGACCGCATCATCCGGCCCCCTACCCGCCAGTATCGAATCCGCGCTCCGCACGCTGGAGACGGAGAGCGGCGGCATCAACGCGCTGGCCGCGGCGCTGAAGGGACCACTGGGCGCAAGCTTCGCAGCAGCAGTCGAGCTGATCCGGCAGGCCAAGGGCCGCGTCATCGTCACCGGGCTCGGCAAGTCCGGCCACATGGGGCGCAAGATCGCGGCAACGCTGGCCTCGACCGGCACGCCGGCGTTCTTCGTGCACGCGGCCGAAGCCGGCCATGGCGACCTCGGCATGATCACCGCGGACGACGTCATCATGGCGCTGTCCTGGTCCGGCGAACAGCCGGAGATGAAGAACATCGTGAACTATTCGGCGCGCTTCGCCATTCCGATGATCGCGGTGACCTCGAACCCCGCCTCTTCGCTGGGCCAGGCCGCCGACATCGTGATCGAGCTGCCGAAAGCGCGCGAGGCCTGCCCGCACAATCTGGCGCCGACCACCTCGACGCTGATGCAGGCCGCGATCGGCGATGCGCTCGCGATCGCGCTGCTCGAGGGTCGCGGCTTCACAGCGCTCGAATTCGCGCATTTCCACCCCGGCGGCAAGCTCGGGGCGATGCTGAAATTCGTCCGCGACTACATGCGCACTGGCGCGGAGATCCCGGTGAAGGCGATCGGCACCAAGATGTCGGAGGCGGTCGTCGAGATGTCGGCCAAGGGCTTGGGGTGCGTCTGCATCGTCGATGAGGCGAACGAGATCGCGGGCATCATCACCGACGGCGACCTGCGCCGTCACATGCGGCCTGATCTTCTGACGGCGTCGGTCGACGACATCATGACGAAGCAGCCGAAGACCGTGCCGCCCTCCATGCTCGCCACCGAGATGCTGGAGGTGCTGAACGCGCGCAAGATCACGACGCTGATCGTGGCCGAGGCGAACAAGGTGGTCGGCATCGTGCACTTGCACGATCTCTTGCGGGCGGGGGTGGCGTAAGCTCTCCCCGTCATCCCGGGGCATCGCGAAGCGATGAGCCCGGGATCCATTGCGCCGCAGAGTTTGTTTCGCCATGGATTCCGGGCTCGCGACTTCCGTCGCGCCCCGGAATGACGGCGCGGCTATCGCGCGCGACCAGCCTCCCCAACGTCATTGCGAGCGTAGCGAAGCAATGACGGTGGTTAGACCTGCGGAAACCTTGCCGCCTTCTCTTCCAGCGGCAGCCGCAGGCCGTTCGCGAGATACGACACCGTGCGGTAGAAGCCGCACAGCAGGATGACCTCCAAAATCTGCGCCTCGTCATAATGCGCCGATAGCGCCGCGAACTCCGCATCGTCGAGCGTTGCGTGGTGATGCAGCGCGTCGACGGCCGCGATCAGCGCCTGCTCGGCCGGCGACCAGCAGGGCGAAGCGGTGTCGCCCAGCACGGTGGCGCGGACTTCCTCGGCCGTGAGCCCGGCCGGCCCGGCAAAAATCGCGACGTGCACGCCCCACTCATATTCGCATCTGGTCAGCGCGCAGGTGCGGTCGATGACGAGCTCGCGCTGGCGCAAGGAGAGCGGCCCGGGATCGAGCAGGCCGCCGGCGCGAAACTTGTCCCAGGCGCGGGTGTAGCCCGCCATCACCCTGAACAGCATCAGCGGCGGCGCACCGCGCATGATGCGGTCGAACTGCGCCTGGATCTCCGGGGCATAAGGCGCCTCAAGCGGCGCGATGCGCGGCATCGCGGATGACATGGCAGATGACATTGGCCGCCTTGCTACAATTACTGTAGCATGACGCTACATTATCCGTAGCAGGACGCAAGAGGGCCGCGATGACGAAGCAGTCAGCATCAGGGGAGCGCCGCGTGCGCGGCTCGCGCACGGGCCGGCCGATCATGGCGCTGCTCGACCTCTTGGGCCGGCGCTGGAGCCTGCGGATCTTGTGGGAATTGCGATGGAAGCCCCTCACCTCGCGCGCGCTGCGCGCGGCTTGCGACGAGGCCTCGCCCACGGTGCTGCAGGCGCGTTTAAGCGAATTGCGCGAGGCGGGATTCGTGGAGCTCGGTGAAGCCGGCGGCTACGGCCTGACGCCGCTCGGACGCGAGCTGTGCGAGACGTTCCTGCCGCTGCACCGGTTTGCGGAGAGGTGGAGGAAATAGAGAGAGCGCTGCCGCGCGCTCGATCTTCCTTCTCCCCTTGTGGGAGAAGGTGGCGCGAAGCGCCGGATGAGGGGTCTCTCTCCGCGCGCTCACCGCAGCAGAGTTATTCGCGGAGAGAGACCCCTCACCCGTCTCGCCGCTACGCGGCGAGCCACCCTCTCCCACAAGGGGAGGGGAAAAAGCAGCTACGTCGCGGCCACGGTCAGATTCGCACCATCGACCTGCACCACCCTCACCTTGGTGCCGGCTGGTGTATCCGGGCCAGCGACGCGCCAGATGGTGTCGCCGATGCGGACGGTGCCGGAGCCATCGATGATCGGCTTTTCCAGCGTGAACTCGCGGCCCAACAGCGCCTCGGTGCGCTTGTTCAGGAAGGGGCTCGCGCTTGCATCCATCTTCGGCCGGGCGAGGCGGCGCCACACCGGCACGGCCGCTGCGGCGAACACCGCAAACATCACGAGCTGCGTCTGCCAGGACGGATGAAAGGCAAACGAGACGAGGCCGACCAGCAGCGCCGCAAGGCCGAGCCAGAACAGGAACACGCCCGGCGCGACCACCTCCAGCGCCATCAGGACGAAGCCGAAGATCAGCCAATTCCAGGTGCCGAGCGAAACGAACATGTCGGTCATGACACGACCCTCTCTCGAATGATCCCGTTACTGCGGCGGCACCGAAGGCGGCGTTGGTCCCGACGTCGGCACCGAGCCGCCGCGGCGGGCGGCCGCGACAGCGGAGGCGGCACTTTCGCCGAAAGTCGCCTTCGCGATCTCGCCGATGCCGGCGAGCGAGCCGAGCAAGCTCACGGCCTCCATCGGCAGCATGATGATCTTCTGGTTCGGCGCCTCCGCGAACTGGCCGAACGCCTTTATATATTTGTCGGCGATGAAATAGTTCAACGCGGCAACGTCGCCCTTGGCGATGGCTTCCGACACCGCCTGGGTCGCCTTGGCCTCGGCTTCGGCGAGACGCTCGCGCGCCTCGGCATCGCGGAAGGCGGCCTCGCGGCGGCCTTCGGCCTGAAGGATCTGCCCCTGCTTGGCGCCCTCGGCGCGCAAAATCTCGGACTGGCGCTGGCCTTCGGCGGCCAGAATGTCGGCGCGCTTGACGCGCTCGGCCTTCATCTGCCGGCCCATCGCCTCGACGAGGTCGGCCGGCGGCACGATGTCCTTGATCTCGATGCGGTTGACCTTGACGCCCCAGGGCGAGACCGCTGCGTCGACGACGCGCAACAAGCGCTCGTTGATCTCGTCGCGATGCGACAGCACCTGGTCGAGATCCATCGAGCCCATCACCGAGCGGATGTTGGTCATGGTCAGGACCGTGATCGCCTGGGTGAGGTTGGCAACCTCATAGCTCGCCTTCGCGGCATCGAACACCTGGAAGAAGGCGACGCCGTCCACAGTCACGGTGGCGTTGTCCTTGGTGATCACCTCCTGCTCGGGGATGTTGATCACCTGCTCCATCATGTTGATCTTGCGTCCGACGCGATCGAAATAGGGCACGATCAGATTGAGCCCGGGGCTCAGGGTCTGGGTGTATTTTCCGAACCGCTCTATGGTCCAGTCGTAGCCTTGCGGCACTGTCTTCACGCCTGCAACCAGCGTGACGATGACAAGCAACACCAGAACAATCGCGAAAATATCGAAACCGCTCATAGCTCCTCCAAGGCGGGAAAACGCCTTCCCCCGCAGCTCCCATTGGTCGGTATCGCTACCCTACCGGTTCAGCGGCACGAATTCACGTCGGCGCGGACCGATCCCTCCACAGGAAGTACGGAGCAGGAACCAGGGGCATTAAGTATTTACGAGGGGATTCTTGAAAGCGCGCGAGTGAGGGGCCGCAGCACCCAGAGAGACTGTAACGCCTCACCCGGAGCGCATCTGTCGATGCGATCCGACCTCTCCCTACGGGAGAAGGTGAAACCAGGTCGCGGGCTGTCGCGATTATTCGATGACGTCGTTTGCGGTGGCGAGCAGGTGGGCGGGGATGGTGACGCCGATTGCCTTGGCCGTCTTCAGGTTGAATGCGAGCTCGAACTTGGTGGGATTCTGCACCGGAAGGTCGGCGGGCTGCGCGCCCCTGAGGATGCGATCGATATAGGATGCGGCACGGCGCACCTGCTCGGCGCTGTCGGTGCTGTAGGACATCAGGCCGCCCTCCTCGACGAAGGTGCTGCTCCAGAACACCGCAGGCGTGCGTGCCTCGGTGATCGCCGCGAGCAGACGCGCGCGGTTGGCCATGGTGAAGAAGTCCGGCAGCACCAACAGGCCGCCATCCTTGCGCGAGGCCAGCGCAGCGATCGAGGTGTCATCATGCACCGGCGCGGCCTCGACCGCGACGCGAAGCGCACGCGCAGCGTCCTCGATCGTCTGCAACATCAGGCCGGCGAACGGCGCGGTGGCGGGATTGTAGACGACAAAGACGCGAGCGACCTTTGGCTTGATCTGCGAGAGCATCTCCAGCCATTTGCCGGCCATCGGGGCATCATAGTCGGTAAAGCCGGTAATGTTGCCGCCGGGATGCGCGAGATTCTTGACGAAGCCCTGGCTGACCGGGTCGGTGACCACGGCAAACACGATCGGCGTCGTCGCCGTGCGGCTGTGCAGCTCTTCGACCGAGGGCGTGCCGACCGCGAGCAGGATGTCGGGCTTGAGCGCGACCAGCTCGTCGGCGAGCCGCGCGATCCGCTGCCTATCGCCGCCGCCGCTGCGCCAGTCGATCTTTAAGTTGGCCTGCTCCTTCCAGCCATGGGCGGCCAGCGCCTCGACCAGGATGGCGCTGCGCGTCCGTCCGGCCGCGTCATCTTCCGCCGTGACCGAGAGCACTCCCAGCCGGCGCGTCACGCCCGGCTGCTGCGCCAGCGCCGCGCGCGGCAGCGCTGTGATCGTCCCGAGGATGCCGAGAATCTCGCGGCGGTTCATGGGATCAGATCCAGCCTCATCAGATCCAGCCTTGCAACTCGCGCAGCACCAGGGTGCGGATCACGTCCATGCCGGGCTCGCTGTCGTTGAGGCAGGGGATCGCGGCAAAGTGCTCGCCGCCATTGTGCTTGAAGATCTCGGCGTTCTCCTGCGCGATCTCCTCCAGCGTCTCCAGGCAGTCGGCGGCAAAGCCCGGCGTCACCACCGCGATGCGGCGCACGCCCTCCTTGGCAAGACGCTCCATCGTCTTGTCGGTGTAGGGCTGCAGCCACTCGTCATTGCCGAAGCGCGACTGGAAGGTGAGCAGCAGTTTTGACGCGTCCATCCCGAGCCGGCGGCGCAGCGCTTCGGTCGTGGCGACGCAATGCTCCTGGTAGGGATCGCCCTTGTCGACGTAGGCTTTCGGCATGCCGTGAAAGGAGGCGACGATCAACTCCGGCTTGAACGGCAGCGTGGCCAGATGCGCCTCGATCGAGGTCGCGAGCGCCTCGATATAGGCCTCGTCCTCATAGTATGGCGGCGTCACCCGCAGCGTCGGCTGCGCACGCAGGCAGGAGAGCACGCGGAACACCTCGTCGCACACGGTCGCCGACGTCGAGGCTGAATATTGCGGATAGAGCGGCACGGCGAGGATGCGGTCGCATCCCCTGGCGATCAGCGCCTCGATGCCGGAGCGGATCGAGGGATTGCCGTAGCGCATCGCCCAATCGACAACGATATGCCCGCGGTCCGACAGCGCGGCTGCGAGCTTGTCGCTCTGCGATCGCGTGATCGTCTTCAGCGGCGACTCGTTCTTCTCGTTGTTCCAGATCTTCTGGTAGTCGAGCGCCTTGGTGCGCGGCCGGCGGCGCAGGATGATGCCATTCAGCACGAGCTGCCAGATCAGGCCCTGGTCCTCGATGACGCGGGGATCCGAAAGGAATTCCTTCAGGTAGACCCGCACGCCGGGCGCGTCGGCCGTATCGGGCGTGCCGAGATTGATCAGGAGCACGCCGACGCGTGGCAGGCTGGCTTGCACGGCGGGCTTCGCGGTCTCGATGGGGACAACGGTCGTCATGGCCGTCCGTGGGTCGCGCGTTGTGCCGAACTTGTCAAGATGAGCCCGCTTTCGCTAGGGTCCCGCCCAAGCGGGGGAGGACCGATGACACTCGCGGAATGGTGCGTTCTTGGAGCGCTGCTGCTGTATCTGGCGACGATCGCCTCGATCAAATGGATCAGGTTTCGCAGCTTCGACAATTCCCGGCCGCGCGACCCCGCCTTCTACGAAGATGCCCTCTCGCAGCGCGCGCTCGGCGCGCACCAGAACGGCATCGAGACCTTTCCATTCTTCGCCTTCGCCGTGCTCCTTGCCGAATTCCGGGATTCGCCGCAGCGCCTGATCGACGAGCTGGCCGTGCTGTTCCTGATCGTGCGGATCGCCTATGTGCTGACCTATCTCGGCAACCGCCCGACGCTGCGCTCGATCCTGTGGAGCGTCGGCTTTGCGATCAATCTCGGGATCTTCTTCATGCCCGCCTTGAAGCGGCTTCTGCCCGTGTGAACTTTCTTCCTTCTCCCCTTGTTGTAGAAGAAGGTGGCGCGAAACGCCGGATGAGGGGTTGTATCCGCATACTGGTCTGCGAGAGGCGCAATCGCGGAGAGAGACCCCTCACCCGTCTCGCCGCTACGCGGCGAGCCACCCTCTCCCACAAGAAGGGAGAGGGAAAAGAGTGCTCCACTCAAAAACACGTCGTCCGTTCGGCGGCGATGTAGCCGAACAACAGGCCTGCGCCGAACAGCAGCACGAGGCCGGCGGCGGCGAATTCGATGCCGCGCATGAAGAGTGCGCCGCTGCCGTCGCGGGCTCCGCTCAGGCGGCTGGCGATGTCCTTGGCGGAGACGGCGACGACGGCGATGGCCGCGACCGTGATCGCGGTGCCGAGCCCCATCAACAAGGTCGCGGCGATTCCGGCCCAGAACAGGCCTTGGGCCAGCGCGAACACCAGGACCAGAATCGCACCCGAGCAAGGGCGGATGCCCACCGTGAGGATCGCGGCGAACCCGCGCCGCCAGCCACCCGGCCCGGCCAGCTCGCTCGGCGCGGGGCCGTGGGAATGGCCGCAATGTTCGTCATGGACGTGGTGCTGATGGGCGTGGGCGTGAGCATGGCCGTGGTCATAACCATGCTCGTGATCGTGGTCATGATGATCATGCGCATCATGATGATGGTGATCGCCGTGATCATGGTGATGCGGCACGCCGGCGATCGCAGGCACTGGCTGGGCCGCCTGCAGCGCGCGGATGAAGCCACCGCCCTTGACCCAGACGAGGCGCAGGCCGAATGCCGCGATCAGGGCGTAGCTTGCGATCTCGATCGCCCCCTCCGCCTTGCACATGGTTTTCGCCGTCGCATTCAGCGCCCAGGCCAAGATGCCGACAATGAGGATGGCCACCAGCGACTGCATCAGCGCCGAGGCAAAGGACAGCGCGATGCCGCGGCGAGCGGTCTCGCGATTGGCGACAAGGTAGGAGGCGATCACCGCCTTGCCGTGGCCGGGACCGGCGGCGTGGAATATCCCGTAAGCGAAGGAGATCAGGAGCAGCGTCCACACCGCCGAGCCGTCCGACTTTGCGGCGCGGATGGTCGCCGACATCTGGCGATAGAATTCCGATTGTTTTGCCAGCAGCCAGCCGATGATGCCGCTGGCCTCGGGTTCGGCGGCCTGCGAGGGGCGCGGCGCGCCGAACGGATTCTGTGCGAGGAGATCGTGAAGGGCGGCGTCGGCCATGCTCACGACGAGGACAACCGCAGCGCAGACGAGCAGCCCGCGCGCGAGCGGAGAACGAGGGCGCGGGATCAAGGGCAATCCACCGTGATCTTGTTGGCAAACATCATGCCGAAATTGGCGTTCTCGCCGTTCATGAAGGTCTGCTCGTTGAGCTTCTGGGCGCTCGCGGTGCCATCACTGGGCCGCTCCAGCTTCATCTGGCAGCCACTGGGCGCGCCGACCAGCTTGACCGGATTGTCCTTGGCCATCTGGAAATCGATGAAGAAGGAACGGTCGAACACCTCGAGCACAAGCTGCTTGGGCTTGACCGGGTTCTTCAACGGCAGCGTGAAGTGCAGGGTGAGGACCGTATCCTTGTAGTCGAGGAAGTAGTCGACCGGCTCCTGGAATCGCTCCTTCTTGCCGTCGGCTCGCGCGAAGGTGAAGTAGGCGTATTCCTTCAGCGACTCGACATTGGTTTGCGCCAGCGGCGCCAGCTCTTCGCGGCTATAAGCGCCCTTGGTCTTGCCCTCGAGCCCCTGCACCGCATAGGCCGAGAACATGTCGTCGAAGGTCCAGGCGTGGCGGACGCCGGTGATCGTGCCGTCCTCCGCATAGATCAGCTCGCTGGTCGCGGTGATCCAGACATGCGGATGCGCCTCCGCCGCGCCGGCCGCGAGCGTGAGGCCGGCGGCGAGCAGCAGTCCGAACAGGCGGCGCATCATACCCATCAGGCGGCCGCTGACACGTCGAGCAGGCCGCGGCGGCGGAGCAGCGCGTCAGGCTCTGGCGGGCGGCCACGGAAGGCCTCGTAGGCGGCCTCCGGATCGACCGATCCGCCGCTCGAGTAGATGTCGTCGTGCAGGCGCTTTGCGACCGCCGGATCGAAGATGTCGCCGGCCTCCTCGAACGCGCCGAAGGCGTCGGCGTCCATCACCTCCGACCACATGTAGCTGTAATAGCCGGCCGCATAATGGTCGCCGGAGAAGATGTGGCCGAATTGCGTGGGCCGGTGGCGCAGGGAGATCTCGTCCGGCATGCCGATCTTCTCCAGCTCCTTCTTCTCGAAGGCGCGGACATCGGTCGCCGCCGCGGCCGGCTGGGTGTGGAATTCGAGGTCGACCAGCGCCGAGGAGACAAACTCGACGGTGGCAAAGCCCTGGTTGAACCTGCGCGCCGCGAGGAAGCGCTGGAGCAGGTCGCCCGGCAGCGGCTCGCCGGTCTGGTAATGACGGGCGAACTGCTGCAGCACCTCGGGCCGCTCCTGCCAGTGCTCGTAGAGCTGGGAGGGCAGCTCGACGAAGTCGGTGAACACGGAGGTGCCCGACAGTGACGGGTAGGTCACGTTGGAGAGCATGCCGTGCAGGCCGTGGCCGAACTCGTGGAACAGGGTGCGGGCGTCGTCGGGCGACAGCAGCGAGGGCTCGCCGGCCGCGCCCTTGGCGAAGTTGCACACATTGATCACAAGCGGCGCGATCTCGCCGTCGAGCTTCTGCTGGTCGCGCAGCGAGGTCATCCAGGCGCCGGAGCGCTTCGAGGGCCGCGCGTAGTAGTCGCCATAGAACAACGCCTTGTGCTTGCCGTCGCGGTCGCGGACCTCCCACACCCGGACGTCCGGATGCCAGGTCGGGACGTCCTTGCGCTCCTCGAAGGTGATGCCAAACAGGCGCGTGGCGCAGTCGAAGGCGGCGGCGATCATGTGGTCGAGCATCAAATATGGCTTGATCGCGGCGTCGTCGAAATTGGCACGCTGGAGGCGGAGCTTTTCGGCGTAGTAGCGCCAGTCCCAGGGCGCAAGCTGGAAATTGCCGCCCTCGGCCGTGATCAGTCCCTGCATCTCGTCGCGGTCGGCGAGCGCTCGCGCGCGCGCCGGCTTCCACACCCGCTCCAGGAGGCCCCGCACCGCATCCGGCGTCTTGGCCATGGAGTCCTCGAGCCGGTAGGCCGCGAAAGTCGGATAGCCCAGGAGATTGGCGCTCTCCTCCCGCAGCTTCAGGATCTCGACGATGGTCGCGTTGTTGTCGTTGGCGTTGCCGTTGTCGCCCCGCGCCGTGAAGGCCTTGTAGACCTTCTCGCGCAGGTCGCGGCGGTCTGAGCTCTTCAGGAACGGCTCGACCGAGGAGCGCGATAGCGTGACGATGGCCTTGCCGGCCATCCCGCGCTCGTCTGCCGCAGCCTTGGCCGCCGCGACGATGCTCTCGGACAGACCCTGGCGGTCGGCCTCGCCGAGCTCCATGAACCAGTCCTGCTCGTCGCCGAGCAGGTGATGGCTGAAGTTGGTGCCGAGCTGGGCGAGCTTCTCGTTGATCTCGGCCATCCTCGTCTTGGCCTCCTCGGAGAGGCCGGCGCCGGCGCGATGGAAGCGGGTGTAGGTGCGCTCCAGGAGGCGAAGCTGCTCCGGCGAGAGCTTGAGCGCGGTGCGGTTCTCGTGGAGCTGGGCGATGCGACCAAACAGCACAGCGTTCATCATGATCGGATTCCAGTGCCGCGCCATCCGCAAGGAGACCTCCTTGTCGATCTCCAGGATGGCCGGATTGGAGTGAGCCGAGACCAGGTCGTAGAAGACGGCGGCGACCTTGTTCAGGAGCTTGCCGGAGCGCTCCAGCGCCGTGATCGTGTTGGCGAAGTCGGGCGCGGCCGGATCATTGGTGATCGCCGCGATTTCGGCGGAATGGTCGGCGAAGGCCTGCTCGAAGGCCGGGACGAAGTGCTCCGGCTGGATCTCGTCGAACGGCGGGGTCGCAAACGGCGTCACCCAGGCCTTCAGCAGCGGATTGGCGTCGGCCGGCGCGGTGCCCGTATCTTGGCGGGTTTCTGACATCGTTGGTCCCGATTTTTGAGCTGGTTTGTTGCGGCCAGCTATAGCACGCCATGGGGCTTTTTTGGGCCATTTGGCCTTGCTCCCGGCCGCCTTTTCGGGGAGATTGCGGCCCTCGCAGACCACGGATCTTTTGCCTATGAACGCGCCTGCCTCTTCTTCCCGTCAGATCGTCTGGCCGAGCGTCATCACGGTCGTCAGCGCCGCCATCCTGATCGGCGCCGAAGTGTTCGGCGCGGCGTTCGCCGGCGGCTGGGCGCTCGCGATCCTGTTCGGACTCGGCGACCAGGGCGCGCACATCGTCCAGGCGGTGCTGTTCACACTCGGCGTGCTCGTCATGACCGCGTTCATCCGCGCAGCTCAGCGCGTCGAGCCTTTCACGAAGCGACGCTGACGCACACACGCGCGAGCGATACGCGCGCGCTCGAAAAACTTAACGCCTGTTCATCTTCAGCGTCGCTTGCGCGTCACAGTGCAAGCAGATGTTAGGCAATTCTGTTCTCAGCCTAAAAAATTTCTTGCGAAGCAGAAGCAAAACGCTTATGTGCGGACTTGCCCAATTTCGCACGTGCCTGTGGTCGTGTGTCAGTCGGTAGGTATCCGGACAAGAGGCCGGACAGCCGCCAAGGGGTGAAGAAGCCGAGGGGCTCTTCGGAAGTGCAGAAGTCGGCAACGACTGAAGCTAAGACCGGAGCGTCCAGCATCTCTCTCAAAGAGATGCCATGTCGAAGGTGACTTCGCTCTTTGCAACCGTGACTGGCAGCCGGAGGCGAACCGGCGCACCTCGCTCTCAGCGGGGGACGCGACTTAAAGCAACGACGGATCGGGCTTTTTTGGTCTCTACCGGCATTCCAACGCCGGCGCGGGCTACTGAAAAGGCTTGTCCTTCATTGCCAGGTGAGCGGGCGGGAAAAATTCCCAACCAATCCACGGCAGCACAATTCGGACCTCGAGCTCGAGGCAATGTCGCGTCTCCATCGTGCGGCATCGCCAAAGCGCTCATGGCCAGGAACATTTTGAACGGGTCCTTGTCGCAGAGGGCCGTTTGGAGGGTGCTATGACCGATCGCATCAGGGAATTTCTGCGCAACCGCCGCAGCGAAGGCCTCGATACCGAGCCGTGCCTCGTCGTCGACCTCGAGGTCGTGCGCGACAACTACCAGAGCTTTGCCAAGGCGCTGCCCGACAGCCGCGTGTTCTACGCCGTCAAGGCGAACCCGGCGCCGGAAGTGCTGTCCCTGCTCGCCTCCATGGGCTCCTGCTTCGACACCGCAACGGTCGCCGAGATCGAGATGGCGCTGGCCGCCGGTGCGACGCCCGACCGCATCTCCTTCGGCAACACGATCAAGAAGGAGCGCGACATCGCGCGCGCCTTCGCGCTCGGCATTCGCCTGTTCGCGGTCGACTGCGCCGCCGAGGTCGAGAAGGTCGCCCGTGCCGCTCCGGCTGCGAAGGTGTTCTGCCGCATCCTCTATGACTGCGCCGGCGCCGAGTGGCCGCTGTCGCGCAAGTTCGGCTGCGACCCGGAGATGGCCGTCGAGGTGCTCGACTTCGCCAAGCGCCTGGGCTTGGAGCCGTGCGGGATCTCCTTCCATGTCGGCTCGCAGCAGCGCAAGGTGAAGGCGTGGGACCGCGCGCTGGCGATGGCCTCGCAGGTGTTCCGCGACTGCGCCGAGCGCGGCATCAACCTCTCCATGGTCAACATGGGCGGGGGCTTCCCGACCAAGTACCTGAAGGACGTGCCGCCGGTGGTGACCTACGGCCGCTCGATCTTCCGCGCGCTGCGCAAGCACTTCGGCAACCAGATTCCGGAGACCATCATCGAGCCGGGCCGCGGCATGGTGGGCAACGCCGGCATCATCGAGTCCGAGGTCGTGCTGATCTCGAAGAAGAGCGACGAGGACGAGGTGCGCTGGGTCTATCTGGACATCGGCAAGTTCGGCGGTCTCGCCGAGACCATGGACGAGTCGATCCGCTACGCCATCCGCACTCCGCATGACGGGGCGGACATGACGCCGTGCGTGCTCGCAGGTCCGACCTGCGATTCCGCCGACGTGCTGTACGAGAAGAACCCGTATCCGCTCCCGGTGACGCTCGAGATCGGCGATAAGGTGCTGATCGAAGGGACCGGGGCCTATACGTCGACCTACTCGTCGGTGGCGTTCAACGGCATTCCGCCGCTGAAGACGTATCACATCTGATGTGCCAGATCTGATCCGCCTCCTTTTCGAGGCCTGATGAACCGGGAGCCGGCCGCGCCGGCTCCTCCCTGACATGTTCGATTTCTGACGACGCCTTGGGCCGGCGTGCTGCGAGCACGTCGGTTCAGGCGGGGACTGACGTGCCATGACTGCTCTTCGGAAGCCACAGGTCGCCCTCACCTCGAAAGCCGCTCCGTTCGCGATCCGTGCGGAGCGTGCTGCCGACGTCGCGATGCGCGAAGCGCTGCTCGATGCCTGCTTTGGCGACAACCGCCACAGCCGCACCTGCCAGCGCCTGCGCGACGGACGCGCACCCGCTGCCGGCCTCGCGCTGGCCGCCGTGCGCGAGGGAAAACTCGTGGGTACCGTGCGGCTGTGGCATGTCAGCGCCGGAGGCAGGCCCGCTTTGGTCCTCGGACCGCTTGCGGTCGATCCTGCCTGCCGCGAGCTCGGGATCGGCGCCGCGCTGATGCATCAAGCGCTGGCCGCCGCCCGGGCGCGCGGGCATGCCGCCGTGATCCTGCTCGGCGACGCTCCCTACTATGCCCGCTTCGGCTTCTCGGCCGCCAAGACCGGCGGCCTCGCGCTGCCCGGTCCATTCGAGGGCGACCGCCTGCTCGCGGTCGAATTCACCGAAGGCGCGCTCGACGGCGCAGCCGGGATGATCGTGGCGACCGGCGCGGCGCAGCCCAAACGCCGGGCATCACGCGCCCTGCATGCGCACGCGGCTTAAGGGATTGCCATCATGGCGAAGACCGAAGCCGCGTCCGGCGGCAATGCCCGCACGCGCCTGCGCAGCGTCATCACCACGGTCCTGTTGATCCTGATCTCGGTCATGATCGTCAGGGACATCCTGGTGCGGCGCTGGACCGGCGCCGCGCCGCCGTCGCAGGACACGACGCAGCAGTCCCGCTAGGCTCGCCGCCGCGTTGCCTTTGGGGTTGCACGGGCAAGCAAGTTGCCCGACAACCCCGCGCCAAGCCCTTTCAACCGAGGTCGAAACCCATGTCCCGTCGCCTGATCTCCACCGGCTCCCCCTTCGAGAAGACCGCCGGCTACAGCCGTGCCGTGATCGACGGCGACTTCGCCTTCGTCGCGGGAACCACCGGCTATGACTACACGACGATGACGATGCCGGCAGATGTCACGAGCCAGTCACGCAACTGCTTCAAGACCATCGCCGCCGCCCTGAAGGAGGGCGGTTTCGAGATGGCCGACATCGTCCGCGCGACCTACTACCTCACCGACGCCAAGGACGCCGATGCCCACTTTGCCGTCTGCGGCGAAGTCCTCGGCGATATCCGCCCGGCCGCAACGCTTCTCATCGTCTCGGCGCTGCTCAAGCCCGAGATGAAGGTCGAGATCGAAGTGACCGCGAAGCGCCGCAGCGCCTGATCCACCCCTCACCATTTGTTCGCCAGTACTTTCCGGAGAAACCATCCCATGAGCCCCGCCTCGCAGGTCTACGCGAAGATCACCGGTCCCATTGTCATGGTCGGCTTCGGCTCCATCGGCAAAGGCACGCTGCCTTTGATCGAGCGCCATCTCGATTACGACAAGTCGCGCATCACCGTCATCGATCCCAAGGACAAGGGCCGCAAGGCACTTTGCGAGAAGCACAATGTCAGATTTATCCAGCAAGGCCTGACCAAGGACAATTATCGCGAGTTGCTGACCCCGCTGCTCACTGAAGGCGGCGGCCGGGGTTTTTGCGTCAATCTCTCGGTCGATACCGGCTCTACCGACATCATGGAGCTCTGCAACGAACTTGGCGCTCTTTATATCGACACCGTCAACGAGCCCTGGCTCGGCTTCTATTTCGATTCTTCGAAGGGCCCGGAAGCGCGCTCCAACTACGCCCTTCGCGAAGTGACGCTGGCCGCCAAGAAGGCGCGCCCCGCGGGCTCGACGACGGCCGTCTCCTGCTGTGGCGCCAATCCCGGCATGGTCTCCTTTTTCGTCAAGCAGGCGCTACTCAATGTCGCCGCTGACCTGAAGCTCAATGCCCCCCGGCCGAAGACCAAAGCCGAATGGGCGGACTTGATGCGGCAGGCTGGCGTCAAGGGCATCCACATCGCCGAACGCGACACCCAGCGCTCCAAGTCGCCGAAAGAGCCGGACGTCTTCGTCAACACCTGGTCGGTGGAAGGTTTCCTGTCGGAAGGCGTGCAGCCGTCCGAACTCGGTTGGGGCACCCATGAAAAATGGATGCCCGAGAATGCGCGTACCCACGAAGCTGGCTGCGGCGCCGCCATCTATCTGATGCAGCCCGGCGCCAACACGCGCGTGCGCACCTGGTGCCCGACCCGCGGCGCGCAGTATGGCTTCCTCGTCACCCACAACGAATCGATCTCGATTTCCGATTACTTCACGGTGCGTGACGTGTCGGGCACGGCGATCTATCGGCCGACCTGCCACTATGCCTATCATCCGGCTGACGATGCCGTGCTGTCGCTGCATGAAATGTTCGGCCGCGCCGCGAAGATGCAGGAAAAGCACCACATCCTCGATGAGAACGAAATCATCGATGGCATCGACGAACTCGGCGTGCTGCTGTTCGGCCATGACAACAATGCCTATTGGTACGGCTCGCAGCTCTCGATCGAGGAGACCCGCAAACTCGCGCCCTATCAGAACGCCACCGGCCTGCAAGTGACCTCCGCGGTGCTCGCCGGCATGGTGTGGGCGCTGGAAAACCCCAACGAAGGCATCGTCGAAGCCGACGAGATGGATTTCGATCGTCTGCTGGAAATCCAGATGCCGTATCTCGGCCCGGTGAAGGGTTTCTACACCGACTGGACGCCGCTGACGGACCGCCCTGGCCTGTTCCCGGAGGATATCGATACGTCCGATCCGTGGCAGTTCCGGAATATCTTGGTGCGGTAAGGCGCGCGACGCGGACCTGCCCACATACCGCTGTCATGCCCCGCGAAAGCGGGGCACGCCGCGGCCTTTCCGTATCGACGCACCGCCTCTGGAATACTGGATCACCCGCCTTCGCGGGTGATGACACCGCGTGCGCGGAAGGGCTTACTGTTTCTCCTTGGCCGACGGTTCCTTGATCGGCGGCGCGATCTTCTCGGCGGGCGCCTGCGGCAGGGTGGGCTTCGCCGCGCCTTGCGTCTGCGGATCCGGGCGCGCGGGCTCGGGTGCCGGCGTGGTCGGGCGCTCGCCGCCGGGCTTCGATTCCGCCGGGGTCTTGTCCGGTTCGTTGGACGGGGCGCCCTGGAGCGGTCCCGTCGCCTGCGCCGTCTGCATCCGATGTTCGGCCCGGATCTGCGCCAGCGACAGGCCTGACACCACGACCCCTGTCACGAACAGCGCACACGCGATCGCAAGGTCTCGTTTCAGTTGGTCCTGTTTGCCGGGCATATCGATCACCCTCATTCATTCGCGGGACCAACAAATTCACGGAAGCGCAGTTCCGTATCCAGCCAGCGGGGAACCGCACGCTTGCGCGCCAAAACGCCGCGTTTACTCGATGGTGCTGACTTCCCAGGTTGCGTGGCGCACGCCCGGCTGACGCTGAAGTTCGACCGCAACAGCGTTCAGCTCGTTCGGATCGACCGCTGTCGCGACCAGCTTCGCGACGATCTCGATCAGGTCGTCTCCGATCTCGACCACGTCGACATCGGCAACCGGATATTTCGCGTTCTCGAGCTTGTCGATCAGGCGATCGCGCATGTCGGGCAAGGCCTCCGTCGTGACCGCGAGTTTGAAATAGTAGGTCGCCTCCAGGGTCCTCTCGTTCAGCGGGATACGGTTGATTGCATTGACGAGGGGCCGCAGCAGCGTATTGCCGGCGATGATGAACACGGTCAGCACCGCGGCCTGGGCAACGAGGTCCGCGCCGGCGCAGGAGCCAACCGCGGCAGAGGCCCACAGCGTCGCCGCGGTGTTGAGACCGCGCACGTCCATGCCCTGCTTCATGATGACGCCGGCGCCGAGGAAGCCGATGCCGGACACGACATAGGCGATCACCCGCACCGCACCGTCAGCACCCGTCAAATGCATGGCGAGATCGACAAAGGCCGCGGCGCCGACCGCGACCAGCACGTTGGTGCGCAGGCCCGCGGTGCGCTGTCGGTATTGCCGCTCGGCGCCGATCAGCGTGCCCAGCACGAAGGCCGTGGCCAGGCTGACCAGCGTGTCGGCAAAGTCAGCAAGCTGGAAGGTCGTCAGAAACCGCATGGCCCCCTATACGGTCAGAACGATGACAGATTAAAGCTCGAGAAGGCCGCCGTCCCCATTTTCGTCGGCAAACGCAAGCAGCGTGCCTTTGGCGTTCCAGGCAAGCGCGGCAACGGGCGGGGTGCCGTTGCGGCGCACCAGGATCTCCGCGCCGTCCTCCAGCCGCACCATCAGCACGGTGCCGTCGCTGTAGCCGGCGGCGAGAATATCGTTCTTGGGATGGCACGCGACCACCGACACGCGCGCCTGCAGCGGCGCGAGCATCGCCGGCTCCTTGCCCATCGGGCCGTCCTTGCTCGCGAACGGCCACAGGATCACGGTGTCGGCGCCCGACGTCGCGAGTGCCTTGCCGCCCGCACTCCAGGACATCGAGCGGACGCGGCCGGGATAGCCGGTCATGCGCATATGCCTGTTGTCGGCGAGCCGCCAGCCGTGCAGCGCCGGCTCATGCATCGCGGTGACCAGGAATTTGTTGTCCGGGCTGAAGGTGACGCCGAGATGCGAGCCGGCCCAGGGCAAAAATTCGGCGGTGGCCGCCATGTTGGGAAACCACAGCGTCGCGCCGTTGTAATGCGCGATCGCGAGCCGGAGGCCCTTCGGTGCAAACGCAAGGCCCCCGACGGTCGAGGGTACCTCGATCGATTTCGCCTCGTTCTTGCCGCTCTTGACGAAAGCGGTCTTGCCGGCCGACCAGGCGAAGGCACCGTCTGCATGCAGCGCCACCGCATCGATCCAGCGCCGCTTCGGGTCGGTCGCGAGCAGGATCACCTCGCCCTTGGCATCGAGCGCGACTACCTTGCCGTCGTCACCGCCCATGACGAGGCGCTTGCCGTCGGACGCGGTGGAGAGAATGCCGCCGCTATGGACGGAGATCCTGCTGACATCACCGCCAGCACCGACGAGCGCGACATTCTCCTCGCCGCCGACGAAGGCGGCGCGGTCGGCGAGGAAGTGCAATGAGGTCACGGCCATCCCGAGCGCGAGCGGCTTGACGCGGTCGGTGACGGAGACGATCGAGGGTGAATCGGCGGCCGGCGTAAACTCTTTCATCACGAGACGATGCAGCTCTCAAAACCCTTGCGGATGGCCTCTTCCGGCAGTTCGCGGCCGATGAAGACGAGACGGCTCTCGCGCGGCTCGCCTTCCTTCCACTTCCGCTGGTGGTTACCCTCCAGCATCATATGCACGCCCTGGAAAACGTAACGGTCGTCATCGTCGTGGAAGGCGAGGATACCCTTGGAGCGCAGGATCTTCTGGCCCTCCATCTGCACCAGGTTTTGCAGCCAGGGCATGAACACGTTCGGATCGAGCGGCTTGTCGGTCTTGAGCGCCAGCGACTGCATATCCTCGTCGTGATAGTGCTTCAGCCCGTGGCCGTGATCATCGTGGTGATGATGGCCGTCGCCATGGTGGTGATGGTCATGATCGTGATCATGATCGTCGGCCTCGAGGAAGTCCGGCTCGATGTCGAGGATGCGGTCGAGATCGAACGCGCCGCGATCGAGCACGTCAGCCAAGGCCACCGAGCAGCGCTCGGTGCGGTGGAGCTTCGCATAGGGATTGATGCCGCGGATACGGGCCTCGACCTCCGCGAGCTCCGGCTTGGAGACGAGATCGGTCTTGTTGAGCACAATCACGTCGGCGAAGGCGATCTGGTTCTTGGCCTCGGGCGCATCCTTCAGCCGGTCGGACAGCCATTTGGCATCAGCAACAGTCACCACCGCATCGAGTCGCGCGTTCTTCTGCACGTCCTCGTCGACGAAGAAGGTCTGGGCCACCGGCGCCGGATCGGCAAGGCCCGTCGTCTCGACGATGATGGCGTCGAACTTGCCCTTGCGCTTCATCAGCCCGTCCATGATGCGCACGAGGTCGCCGCGCACGGTGCAGCAAATGCAGCCATTGTTCATCTCGAACACCTCCTCGTCGGCGCCGATGATGAGGTCGTTGTCGATGCCGATCTCGCCGAATTCGTTGACGATGACGGCATATTTCTTGCCGTGATTCTCCGACAGGATGCGGTTGAGCAGCGTGGTTTTGCCGGCGCCGAGATAGCCGGTCAGGACGGTCACGGGAATCTTGGGGGCAGTCGCTTCAGACATAACAACTCCGGACTACGGGCTTTTTCGCGCGACGCGAGGCGGGGTGGCCCCCGCCCTATTGGTCAAGCGCGCTGGTCAGGGCCTTTATATTGTGCCTGACCATATCAATGTAAGTGGGGGCTGGCCCCTTTTCGCCGGTCAAACCGTCCGAAATCAGGGTCCCGCCGATCCTAACCCCGGTCTCCGCCGCGATCCGCCGGATCAGCCGGTCGTCGCTGATATTCTCCAGGAACACGGCCGGGATCTTTTGGGCCCTGATCTGGCCGATGATGGCGGCGATATCGCGCGCGCTCGGCTCGCTTTCCGTGGACACCCCCAAGGGGGCGATGAACTGGATGCCGTATTCTGCAGCGAAATAGCCGAAGGCGTTGTGGGTCGAGATCACCTTGCGCCGCTCGGGCGGAATCCTTGCCACCGCATCACGCACCTCGCGGTCGACCGTTTCGAGCTTTTCCAGATAGGTCTTCGCCTGGGCGCGGAAAAAGTCTGCGTCATCCGGGTCGGCTTCAGCCAGCGCATTGGCGATATCAGTCACATAGATCTTGGCGTTCGGGATCGACTGCCAGGCATGCGGGTCGGCATCCGATCCGAGCTTCAAGGGCGCGATGCCGGCACTCGCGGTAACTACTTGCGCCTTACCGCCGGAAGATTGCACGAGCCGCGGCAGCCAGCCCTCGAGCCCGAGGCCGTTGACGATCACGAGCCGGGCATCCGCGACCCGCTTAGCGTCACCCGGCGTCGGCGTATAGACATGGGCATCGCTGTCGGCGCCAACCAGTGTCGTGAGGCTGATGCGGTCGCCACCGACGTTACGGAGGAAATCGGCGAGGATGGAGAAGCTCGCGACGACGTTGAGCCGCTCGGCGGCGTTGAGCGACGACGTCGTCAGGAGCAGGACCAAAAGGAGGAGAAGGCGCAGCATCGTCCGTCACGCCTCCAGATGGCGGCCTGGAAACATCTGACGGACCAGGCCGCCGACGCGGCCGAACAGGACCGAGACGACATAAAGCACCGTCGCCACCAGGATGATGGCAGGGCCCGAGGGCACGCGGGTCTGGAACGACAGCACGAGCCCGGCGTAGCCCGAGACGGCGGCGCCGATCACGGCGATGCAAATCATGGCGGTAAGATCCCGCGACCAGAACCGGGCAATGCCCGCGGGCAGGATCATCAGGCCGACCGCAAGCAAGGTGCCGAGCGCCTGAAAGCCGTTGACGAGGTTGATAACGACGAGCGCGAGGAAGGCGAGATGCGCCGGTCCGCCGGCACGGCTGACCGTGCGCAGGAAGAGCGGGTCAACGCTCTCGATCACCAGCGGGCGATAGATCACCGCAAGCACCAGCAGCGTGATGGTGGCGTTGAAGGCCACCACCAGCAGCGTCTGGTCGTCCATGGCAAGGATGTTGCCGAACAGCACGTGCAGGAGGTCAATATTGGTGCCCTTGATCGAGACGATGGTGACACCCAATGCCAGCGAGGCGAGATAGAAGGTCGCGAGCGAGGCGTCCTCCTTCAATCCGGTCGAGCGCGCGACCACGCCGGCGAGGATCGCGACCGCAAAGCCCGCGATCAGTCCGCCGGCCGTCATCGCAAACAGGTTGAGGCCGGAGAGCAGGAAGCCGACCGCCGCGCCCGGCAGAATCGCATGCGCCATGGCGTCGCCGACGAGGCTCATCCGCCGCAGCATCAGGAATACGCCGATCGGGGCGCCGGCGAGCGACAACGCGACAACCGCCGCGAGCGCACGCCGCATGAACTCGAATTCGGTGAACGGGCCGATCAGGACGTCATGGATCATCGGATGTCACGCCGCCTGCGAGCGCCCATCTTCGCCGCAGGCCGCGGCGCTGTCGTCGAACGCCTCGCACATCCGCATCGCGACCATCAGGTTGTCCGGCGTCAGCACCTCGGCCGTCGGTCCCCAGGCCACGGGGCCACGCGCCAGCACCAGGGTGTCGGTGAAGTAGCTGCGTACCATCTCCAGGTCATGCAGCGCCGCCAGCACGGTGCGGCCTTCGCCGTGCCAGTGCTTCACCAACGCGAGCAGATCGGCCGTGGTCTTGGTGTCGATGGCGTTGAAGGGCTCGTCCAGCACGATCAGGCTCGCGTCCTGGAGCAGCACGCGCGCGAACAGCACCCGCTGCATCTGCCCGCCGGAGAGCGTGCCGATCGGGCGGTTCTCGAAGCCGTTGAGACCGACGGCCGCGATCGCGCGGAGGATTTTTTCGCGCACGGCCTTGCCGATGCCGCCGAACAGGCCGGTGTCGCGCCAAAGCCCGGTGCCGACGAAATCGAACACCGAGATCGGGAAGCTGCGGTCGATCTCCGCGCTCTGCGGCAGATAGGCGATGTCGCGCGCGTCGAGACCGCCGAGATGGATGCTGCCGTCGAGGGGCTTCAGGATGCCGACGATGCCGCGCAGCAGCGTCGACTTGCCAGCGCCGTTCGGCCCGATCACCGCCACCAGTGCACCGGACGCGACCTCGCCATTGAGGTGATGCACGGCCGGGTGCCGGTCGTAGCCGAGCGTGACGTTGTGGAAATGCAGCGCCGCCATGGTCACCTCATCGCCAGAAGGACCATGCCCCACAGCACGGCGCAGACGGCGAGCGCCGCCACGAGACGGCTCGCCATGGTCATGCGCAGGATCGACCACGGCGCGGCCTGCGCCGGGTGCGGCGAGGTGGCGTCATGGACGTGGGCGTGCGTGTGATCGTGCCCATGAGAATGGGCGCGGTGATGGGCGTGATCGTGATGGTGGGTGTGAGACGCAGCGGGAACCATTCAAAGACGTTATATTATAACATTACGCCTGTCCACGCCCGGCTCAGGGCTTGCCGATCACCATCGCGATCGCCGCCGCCACGAACGGAAACGGCACCGAGACGGCACAGCGGAACCAGACGAAACGGGCCGGCATGAACGGGATTTCCCACAGGATCACCCGCTGAAAGGCAAACAGGGCCCAGGCGACGACATAGGCGACCACTTGCGGCACGCCTCCGCCCGACTTCAGCGCCACCGTGCCGATCGAGAAGCCGATCACGGGGCCGCCGGGCGTCGCGGCGCCGGCGACCACGGCGGTCGCAACCCCGAACCAGCCGCTGTCCGGCCCGAGCCAGCCGGTGATCACCTCCTGGGGGATGATCGCGGCGATATAGCCGGAGCCGATCACCCCGAGCGCAATCCGCGGCACGATGTTGACGAAGTCCATGGAGCCTTCGCGGAGCGAGGCCTTGAACACCGGAGGTCCGCGGCGGAAGGCAATCAGGCCGACGCCGAGGACCGAGCCCCACAGCAGGATATCGATGAGAAGCGCGGCGCTCACGTCCCGTCGTCCTTCGCGATCGGCTTCGGATAGATCCGCGCATAGACGAAGCGGCCGAGCGCGCCCGCGAGCACCGGCAGCGGCAGCGAGATCACGATCCGCCACAGCGTGAAGTCGGTACCCATGATCGGGATTTCCCAGGCGACCGCACGGCCATAGCCGATCAGCGTCCAGCTCACGACCATGGCGATGGTGGCGCCGAAATCGGCGCCGACCGCGAGCAGCGCGCTCGCCACGGGATAGGCGGTGAAGGGCCCGCCCGGCAGGATCGCGCCGAAGGCTGTGCCGATCAAAAGGCCCATCAGGCCGGATTTCGGCCCGAGCGAGCGCGAGACTTTCTCGTGCGGCAGGATCTCCGAGATGAAAGCGCCGAGCAGGCAGCCGGCCAGCACGCGCGGCAGGATGCCGCCGAACAAGGAGAGATCGTGGGTCAGAATGTCGAGAACACCGCTGGTCCCGTCACGCCGCCAGACCAGCGCCGCACTCACCGCCACCAGGCCTGCTATGATGATCGTCGACCAGCCGATCGGCTTACGGGTCCGCCCCGGCCGCGGCTCGGACTCCGTGTCCTCGGCAGGCGCCGGATCTTTCAGGGAAGGTTCTGACAACGGGCTCGGGTCGGATCGAGGGGATGCCCGCTCTGATTAAGGGCGCCGCCCACGCGATGCAAACAGAACGGCGACCGGAGCAATGCGCACCTCGCGCAGGGCCATGCGGCGGGGACGAATTCCGTACAACAAAAAGGCGGCCGCGCATGCGACCGCCTTGGTTGTTTCCGTTATTCCGGCGCGGCTCGAACAGCCGAACCCGGAATGAGGAGCCAGTGGCTCACGCCTTGTCGAACAGGGACTCCACGTATTCCCAGTTCACCAGGTTCTCGACGAACGCCTTCAGATAGTCCGGGCGACGGTTGCGATAGTCGATGTAATAGGAGTGCTCCCAGACGTCGCAGCCGAGGATCGGGATGGCGCCGTGCACCAGCGGATTCTCGCCGTTCGGGGTCTTGGAGATTTCAAGCTTGCCGTTCTTGACCTGGAGCCAGCACCAGCCCGAGCCGAACTGGCCGACGCCGGCCGCCTGGAAGTCCGTCTTGAACTTCTCGAAGCCGCCGAGGTCCTCGTTGATCTTCTTCTCGAGCTTGCCCGGCAGCTTGGTGCCGCCGCCATTGGGCTTCATCCAGCTCCAGAAGTGGATATGGTTGTAGTGCTGGCCGGCATTGTTGAACACGGCGGGGTTCTTGCCGAACGAGCCCTTGACGATCTCCTCAAGGGACTTGCCTTCCCATTCGGTCCCCTTGAGCGCGTTGTTGCCGTTGGTGACGTAGGCCTGATGATGCTTGTCGTGGTGATATTCGAGCGTCTCCTTCGACATGTACTGGCCGAGGGCGTCATAGGCGTAAGGGAGTGGGGGCAGCGTAAAGGTCATGGGTTCTTGTCCGCAACTGGTGGGGAACGTTCTAACGGTCACCCCTTATAGAAGGTTCCTGCGGCGTTAAATACCGCCAATTTGCGAAAATGCCTGATGCGACGGCATGACCCGATTGCAGCTTCGTCGCGGGAAACGGATGTCCAGCCGGGTTGCCGGTTCGCTGCAAAATGTCATTGCCTTTGAGGCGTTTATGGCAGAACGAATGCACCTTCCGAGCGGAGATGCGAAAGACAGAGCAATGAGCATCGAGATCGACATCCTGAACGGCGACGCGTCGTGGCCGATCGCGAAGCCGCTGCATCAAGCGGTCTGGGGACCGCAGATCGTCGAGAAGCAGCCTTGGCGGCACGTCAAATGGGCCAATGCCGATCTCCGCGTGCTGATCGAGACGCCGGAGGACGGCCTGGTCTGCCATGTCGGCATCTACTTCCGCACCATCATCTGGAACGGGCGCAAGGTCCATGTCAGCGGGATCGGCGGCGTCTGCACGCGCGAGGACCGACGCGGCCGCGGCTACGCGACGATGGCGCTTGAGGCCGCGGTCCACACCATGCGGGCCAACGAGGCGGTCCGCTTCGCGCTCCTGGTCTGCGAGCCGCACAATTTCGGGTTCTATGAGGCCCGAAACTGGCACCGCTTCACCGGCGATATCTATTGCGAGCAGCCGGAGGGGCGGATCCGGTTCGAATACATGGCGCCTTTCGTGTTCGATATCGTCCGCGCGCCACGTCTCGGCACCATCGATCTCTGCGGCCTGCCTTGGTGATCCCGCTGGGGCAAATCAACGCAGGAATGTGATTCCGCCCGGCGTTGCACTATCGTGATTTGCTGGTATGGAGGCGCCTCCATTTTCGGGGCTCTCCATGTTCAACAGATTCGCCGTTTTCACTATTCTTTTGACTACGCTGTGTGGTGCGACCGCCGCCCATGCGCAGAGCGCTGACGCGAGCGGCACCTGGCTGACCCAGGCCGGCGATGCGCGCGTGAAGGTCAGCAAATGCGGCGGCGGCATCTGCGGCGTCATCGTCTGGCTGCGGGAGCCCTACGATACTGCGACCGGACAGCCCGCCACCGACAGCAAGAACCCCAATCCTGCGCTCGCCCGGCGCCCGATCATCGGCTTGCCGCTGTTCAGCGGCATGCAGCCCACAGGTCCGAACAAATGGTCGGGCCAGATCTACAATGCCGACGATGGCAGCACCTATGCGAGCAGCATCACGGTGACTGGAACGGAAAGCTTGCGGGTCGAAGGTTGTGTCGGCGCGCTCTGCGGCGGCGAGACCTGGAGCCGGGTCGGCCACTAGCTCGTGCCCGCCATCATCGCCTTCAGCGCCGTTGCCGCCGATGCGTAGCCGCCCCGCGCGCCGTCGATGAAGTGCACGTGATCGCTGCGCAGCGCCGATGGCGTGAAGCAGGTCATCATCGCCGCGTCCTGCGGGTAGAGTCCATAGCGCACGACACCATCGCGCGCGCCGGCTGCAAGACGCTCACTGAGAGCGCGCTCGAGCTCCGGCGTACAGTCGAGGATCATGCGCAGGCCATCGTCATATTTACGGAAGTCGGAGTTCTCGACCACCTGTCGCTTGTAGAGCTTCGGCACGAAGCCGCCGATCTTGATGTCGAAGCGCATGATCAGATAGGCGAACAGCGTGTACATGAGCACGCCGGCGCGGCGCGTGAACAACGGCCCGCCGCGTGCCGCCCGCGCCTCGTAGTCGAGCCCCTGCGGCGGCCACCTCAAGGGCGGTCCCTGCGGCGGCACGGGACGGCCGGCATCCGGACTGCGCTCGACGATGTGAATCACATCCTCGATCACCTTCCGAAAGGCTTTGGGATCGGCGCTGCGCGCCGGCACCACCAACACTGACAGGATCAGGCCGCGCGAGGCCGGAATCTCCTCGAAGCGGCAGGACAGGCCGGAGAGATCCGGCTGCGTGCCCGCCGGCGCCGGGGCGACCGCGAACTCGCCGCGCTTCATCGCGGCTTCGGCCCACCCCACCCCCCCGCCGGAGAACATCGCATAGGACAGATTCGCCGACGGACCGAAGCGCGCGACGCGGACATCGAGACCTTGCGCGCGAATGGCGCTCACCGGCACCAGCGCGACGCGCATTTTCAAATCGAGATCTTCCCGCACCCAGGTCGCGGTCGCCGCCAGCGCCTCCCGGGCGCGGTCGAGATCGGATGGCGCTACCGCAAAGCTCGCGCCATCGCCGCCGAACACGAAGGGGAATTCCCGTCCCTCCAGCGCGTTGGTCACGGACGCGATCACCGCGGCACCGGCCATGTTGACCGCCTTGTAGCGCTGCGCCGCGATCGCCTTGGTGGAATCGACGATGTCGGCGACACCGATGCTCCAGTCGTCCGGCAGCGGCGCATAGAGGGCGGGATCCATCAGGCTGGTGAAGCCGCGGAAGACGCGAATGCTGCCGTAGAAGGAATCGCCTGGTGTCATCGTGATCCCGAATGGTTGGGAAGTGCGTCCGAGAGAGATACGTGGCAGGATCGATCCGGGTTCGCCGGCCGGCGCCCTCCAATGCCGATCATTGGCTGAATCAGGCCCGGACAACAAGATCGCGCCGCGCCGCATTGCCGCGGCGATCATTGATCGGCATCAAACAGCCGGACGGGGCTTTGCTTACTATTCGATCATCTGAGGGATCGTTCGGGATGATCAAGGTGCCTGACGTCGGTAGCAAGGACCCCGCCACTCCAGTGCTTCCGCATGCTGGGCGCGAGGTGATCAGCGCGGTGAAGATGCCGCAAGAATTGACCGCCGCCGTCGATGCTTGGGCCGAGGCCCATCATTTGGTACGCTCGGATGCGATCTGGAGGCTGATCGAGATCGGTCTGAAGTATGCACCCGCGGCGTCGCCACCGTCCCGCGCAACGATCAAATCGGACTTCGCCAAAATCGAGGAGATCGCGGTGCACGAGATCGATCGCCTGCTCGATCCCGCGCTGCCGGCAGACGAGCGCGAGCGCCGCATTCGCCGCCTCACCGAAGGGCCGCCGGAATTTTCATTCGAACGGATTGACCTGCCGAAGCACCGGACCTGCGCCGCTGCGCGCTAGTGCAGCTTCTCGTCCTGCGGCCTGCGCAGCGCTGATGCCGGCACGCCGTGACAGCCCACGAGCCGGACGAATTGCTGCGGGTACATTTCGTGACCATGATCGCCGGAATTCTGATTTGACATCGGCTGGCTGTTGATCTCATCCGACTTTGCGCGCGACGGCTCTGCCGATGCCCGGCCCTGGTTCGCAGCGGTCATGGACTGCTCCCTGTCGATTAGGGCAGATCGATTGACGTAACCCAACCGATTGCGGAGCATCTTACGACCAAATCCGGGGAAATGAAATTGGGCTGGATCAACTCAGTTACGAAAGGCCGAGTTCCGCTTACGCCGTATTTCCCGCGTCGATTGTGAAGACGGTACCGGTCACGTTGCGACCGCCCTCGCCGAGCAGATATTCCACCATGCGCGCGACGTCGTCCGTCTCCGGCAGGCGCCGCAACGCGCTGCGGCCGGCGATACGCTTGCGTCCATCATCCGATAGATTGTGCGTGAGCTCAGTGTCGATGAAGCCGGGCGCGATCGCGTTCACGGTGATGCCGAGCTTACCCACCTCGCGCGCAAGCGAACGGGTGAACCCGGTGGCTGCGGCCTTGGTCGCGCCGTAGACCGACAGGCCGTTGTAGCCGGTAGTGGCGATGATGGAGGAGATGTTGATGATACGCCCCGCACCATCCGCCATCATCTGGCGCGCAACATATTTGGTGAGGATGATCGGCGACAGCACGTTGAGCTGCACCAGCGCCTCGATTTCGGAATTGTGCATGGTCGCGAGCAGGCCTTCGGTGCCAAGGCCGGCATTGTTGACGAGGCCGTAGATCGCACCGAATTCGTCGCGCACGAGCTTTGCAAAGGCCGGGATCGCGTCGATCACGGCGAGGTCGCAGGCGCGGAAATGCAGCCGGCCTTCGGACTCGGCGATCGCGGCCTTGAGCTCCTCGCTCTCGCGCCGCGCCGCCGCGATCACGTTGTAGCCGGCGCCAACCAGACGCCTTGCGATGGCAAGGCCGATGCCGCGGCTGCCGCCGGTGACGAGGACATTATGCATCGGTGCGCGCCAGTTTTCCGGCCGGCGTAACGTCGAGCGCCTCGACGAAGCGGATCACCGCCGGGACCTTGTGCGAGGCGAGCTGCGAGCGGCACTGATCCAGGATCTGATCGCGGATCTCCGTCGCCCGCGCCGGATCGGTGCCGTCGGCGAGGATCACGTCGGCGACGACGATGCCGCCGGTAATCGGGCTGCGCCGCGATTTGGCCCGCGACATCCGCACGTCGGCATGACGATTGATGACCGCCTCGATCTCCTCGGGATGAACCTTCAGCCCGCCGATGTTGATGATGCCGCCGCGGCGGCCGACGAAATAGTAGCGGTCGCCGCGCAGCTCGACCATGTCGCCGCTGTCGACAAATCCGTCATCGTCGGTGAGTGCAGTGGCGTTGCGCCCGATATAGGCGTGGGCCGTGCGCGTCGAGCGGATGCGCAGCGAGCCGTCAACGACCTTCATCTCGACGCCGTTGCGGTTGCCGAGATAGTCGGCAGGAAAGCCTTCGAGCCCGTCATTGACGGCAAAGCCGACGCCGGCTTCGGTCGAGGCATAGGCATGGCCGACCGAGGCTATCGGAAACGCCGCCTTCAACCCATCGAGCACCGCCTGGTCGGCGATCTCGCCGGACAGGCGAACGTAGCGCGGGGCGAATTGCGCCGCCGAGCCGCTCATCAGCAGCTTGCGCCAATGCGAGGGCGTGCCGGAGATGTGAGAAACTGCGCGCGCATTCAACCGCCCGACATGATCAGCGAGCGCCTCATGCGGGTCCGAGAGCACCATCGAGCCGCCGGAGAGGATGGCGCGGAGGAAGATCTGCAGGCCGCCATAGCGGCGAATGTCGTAGAATGTGGCCCAGACCGGCGCGGGTCCGCGCGCGGGACCTTCGGCGACGATCGCGCCGGTCAGCGCCTCCAGCGTATGACCGGCGATCTTCGGCACGCCTGACGTTCCCGAGGTGAGCATCAGCCACTCGGTGGCGCGTTCGGTCTGCACCGGTGTGGTCGGCGTGAGCGGCAATCGTGCGGTGATAACCAGCGCAACACCACGATCGGCCCAGCGGTCGGGCTCGTCGGTGACGACGGCATCGATCCCGGCATCGGCGATCAGCGCGTCGAGATGCGCCGGATTGAGATCCGGCGGGCACAGCAACATGCGGCGGGCGATGCCGTCGAGCTCGATCATCGTAAGGCCCGACCGGAGCTGATCGGACAATTTGAGCAGCACCGCGCGGCCGGACAGCTCGCGCAGACGGCCGCCCAAAACCGTCTGCGACAGGATATCGGTCAGCGACACGCTATTGTGTGCGTCCGAGAGGGTGCGCCCCTTCAACTCCGCGCCGAGATGGTCGCGGAGCGCAAAGATCTCACGCGGGGACATTTTCGTAGGCCCGCACGAAATCACCCACGGTGGCGGGGAACGCTGCGTCCTCGGAAATGGTGAAGGGATCGACGCCGGTCTCGTCCTCGAGGCGCGCGACCAGGATGGCGAAAGCGAGCGAGTCGAAGCCCGTCTCGTGCAGGGACAGATCGTCCGAGAGTTCGGGAAGCGCGACGTGCTGTTCTTTGGCGATCTGCTTGATCGCTTCAATGACCTTTAACCTTACCGACATGGCTGGCTCGCTTTTGCTATCGATCGTTCGTGTTGCGGCGGCTCTTGCTGACCGCCTCCCAAGGCTCACGTTGTTTACCCGACAGAAGTAAATGGCCTCTTGGACAATTCAGGTAAAATTGGACGCATCTTCTGATTTGCTGCGCCGTCGACGCGAATCTTCGAGATGAGCGAGTGAGATGTCCGCTCAGACCGAGTGAGGCGGGCACCACTCTTTCATTCCCTCCCCCCTTGCGGGGGAGGGGCAGGGAGGGGGGTGCCACACGGCACGCTCTGTCTGTGCAAACGAACTTTGTGGAAACGAAGCTGCGTTGCGGCGTCTGAGACGACCGACAGACCTTTTCCTGGGCTACCCCCTCCCCGGCCCTCCCCCGCAAGGGGGAGGGAGCGCACCGTTGTCGTGGT
Source organism: Bradyrhizobium sp. ISRA430 (assembly GCF_029909975.1). Taxonomy (NCBI): domain Bacteria; kingdom Pseudomonadati; phylum Pseudomonadota; class Alphaproteobacteria; order Hyphomicrobiales; family Nitrobacteraceae; genus Bradyrhizobium; species Bradyrhizobium sp. ISRA430. Next base: position 6,368,624 of record NZ_CP094516.1, on the reverse strand, counting down.
GACGACGTGGCCTCATCATTCCTCTACAGCCTGATCGCGCCGCCGATGATGTGCGCATAGGTCTCCGAATCCAGCGCAACGTAGGCGCCGGATTTCGGGTCGACCATGAACAGCGGATCGGAGATCGCACCCGGATCGAACCCCTCGCGTGCGAGATCGCCCTTCTTCTGCTTGAAGGTCTCGGTCGCATCGAGCTCGTGCGAGATGCGGACGAAGACGGGGCGCGCGTAGGTCGGCAGGCGCTGTGCTAGATGCGCGGGCAAGGCCGCGATGTCAAAGCCTTCGTTCACGACGATCGCGCTCATGCCGGCGCGGCCGTCGGTGCCGGGAATGCTGACGCCGTAGGTGGTGGCGTCGACCACGCCGGTGAAATCGCGCACGGCGTCGTTCACTTCGGAGGTCGCGACGTTCTCACCCTTCCAGCGGAAGGTGTCGCCGATGCGATCGACGAAATGGAAAAAGCCCTTGTCGTCGATCCGCATCAGATCGCCGGTGCGAAACCAGGCATCGCCATTGGCAAAGACATCGCGAAGAATCTTCTTCTCGGTCTCGGCGGCGTCGGTGTAGCCCTCGAAGCGGCCGCCGCCCTCGTCCGCCGTGCCGATGCGGCCGATGGCTTCGCCGGCCTCGCCGCGGGCGCAGGCGATGCAAAAGCCTTCTTCATTGCGCAAGGCTGTGCCGCTGTCGGGATCGAGCTTGACGAGACTTGCAGGAAAACGATGGGCAAGCAGCGGCGGGATGCGACCGATCGCGCCGGGCTGACCCTCGACATTGAACAGCGAGAAATTTCCCTCGGTCGCTGCATAGAATTCGAGGATGCGGGGAATGGCGAACCGCGCCTGGAAATCCTCCCAGATGTCGCCGCGCAAACCGTTGCCGCAGACGAGCCGCAGGCGATGGCGATTCTCGTATTCGGACGGCGGCGCCTTGAGGAGATAGCGGCAGAGCTCGCCGATATACTGGAACAGCGTGCAGTCGTGCCGCACGATGTCGTGCCAGAAGTTCGACGCCGAGAACCTTTCCGCGATCACCACCGAGCCGCCGGCGGCGAGCATGCTGCAGGGCGCGACGATGCCGCCGACCGAATGAAACAGCGGCAGGCAGTCGTAGAGCCGATCCTGCGGCGTCGCGCCCGCAAGGCCGGCGAACCAGAAGCCCCAGTTGAGGATGCGGCGATGGCTGATGCTGGCCGCCTTCGGCAGCCCGGTGGTGCCGGAGGTGTAAATCAGGAGCGCGCGATCATCGATGGTGACGTCGCCATGCTCCTCTTGCGACAACGGACCGTCGTCGAGCGCCGCGAGCGCAACGTCGATGGCGCGTTCGCTGCGGGCGTCGCCATGGGTCCAGATCTTGGCCCGCGTCTTCAGATGCGGCGTCGCGCCGTCCAGCGCCTCCGTCAGGTCATGCGCGATGATGATGTGCGAGGGCTTTGCGACGTCGATGCAATGCGCCAGCGACGGGCCGACGAGCTTGGTGTTGATCAGAGCCACGACGGCGCCGGCGCGGCTGATGCCGAGCCAGGCGGCGACATAGTCGATGCCGTTCGGCATGATCAAGCCGACGGTGTCGCCCTTGTTCGCGCCGACCGAGCGCGCCCAGCGCGCATAGCGATTGATGCGCTTCGACAATCCCTCATAGTCGAGACTTGCGTCCTCGATCACCAGCGCCGCGCGATCGGGCTGGCGCCGCGCCCAGTCCTCGACGACGTCGGCGAACAGCCGGCCCGGCAACGTCTCGATGCGCGCGGTGAGCTCGATCGCCTTCAGCCAGATTTTTGAAGCCGACGGTGGGCGCGCCGCTTTCGGCTGCTCGATGACGCCGGTGATCATGTCGTTCATTCTTTCGGGCCGCTTCTGCGTATTCCCTCCAGCTTAGCCCGTGGGCTCCTGATCAGGCGTTAAGAGACAAGGTAAAACCCGGTTAGCTGACGATTAAATGCAGCCATCCTTTACCAAGCCGAAGGGAACGGCGTGCGAGCCGGCGCAATTCTTGCGATAGCAAAGTTATGACGCCGAACGAGTGCTCACCCTCTCCCCCTTGTGGGAGAGGTCCCGGGCGCAGCTCGGCGGGTGAGGGTCTCTCTCCACACCGACAATCTCGCGAGTGGAGACAACCCCTCATCCGGCGCTTCGCGCCACCTTCTCCAAGGCAAGAAGGAAGAGGAGAGCGTGGACGCAGCTTCGGTTTCCTTGTTGAGGCAAGACCAATGATAACGAAACGCACTTTTCTCCGTACCGCCGCCTGTGCTGCCACGACCCTCGCCACGCCGCGTGCCTTTGCGATCGGCAACCCGTCCTATCCGTCGCGCAGCGTGAAATGGGTGGTGCCGTATGCGCCGGGCGGCGCCACCGACGTGCTGTCGCGGCTGATCTGCCAGCGGTTGTCCGAACGGCTCGGCCAGACCTTCGTCGTGGAGAACAAGCCCGGCGCCGGCAGCAACATCGGCACGCAGGCTGTGATCACGTCTGCGCCGGACGGCTATACGCTGCTGCTGACTTCGACCGCGAACGCGATCAATGCATCCTTCGATCCGGCACTGCCTTACGATTTCGCCAAGGGCATCGCACCAGTCGCCGGCGCGGCGCGCATTCCGCTGGTGCTGGTCGTCAACAACGATCTGCCGGTGAAGACCGTCGCCGACTTCATTGCCTATGCCAAGGCCAATCCCGGCAAGATGTCGATCGCCTCATCCGGCATCGGCACCTCGCTGCATCTCTCGGGTGAGCTGTTCAAAGCGCTTGCCGCCGTTCAGTTCACCCACGTGCCCTATCGCGGCTCGGCGCCGGGACTGACCGACGTAATGAGCGGCCAGATCCAGGGCATGTTCGACAACGTCACCTCGTCGTTCGAGCTGGTGCGGGCCGGCAAGCTGCGCGCGCTCGGCGTGACCACGCACGAGCGCTCGGAGATCTTGCCGGACGTTCCGCCAATCGCCGACACGCTTCCTGGCTATGAGACGAGCTCCTTCTACGGCGTCGGCGCGCCGCGCGACACGCCGCACGAGATCATCGATCTCCTCAATCGCGAGATCGACAGCGCGCTCTCCGACGCTGAGATCAAGACCCGCATCGCCGAGCTCGGCGCGATCCCGCTGCACGGCAATGCCGGCGAATTCGGCACCATGCTCACCGCAGAGACCGACCGCTGGCGCAAGGTGGTGGCACTCTCGGGCGTGAAGAAGGAGTAGCGACGCGTTGAACGAGGCTAGCGCCAAAACTGCGGAGCGTTCCACCCTTGGGGGCTAGGGAGGGTGGTGCCACACGGCACACACTCTCTATCTGACGACAGGCCTCGCATTCGCTCTCAACGATGGGAAGACCTTTTCCTGGGCTGCCCCCTCCCCTACCCTCCCCCGCAAGGGGGGAGGGGAGCCGAGTGTATGGCGCCTCATTCGGTGCCCCATCATAATCGGCTAAGACACAGCGCGCGAGCTTGGCGTCGATGTCGGTCTCGAGCACGCCGACGTTGCTAGTCGGGCCTCCCACGATAGCGGCGCGGCGGTTCGTTGGCGGCAAAGTACGGATTGAGATCGCAGCTTGCGGAGAGCCCTGAGGCCGTCGCACGGCATTGCGGCAGGGAAGTGAAGGAGCAGTCGTACCAGTCGCCGCCACCGCCGCTCCCGCCGGAATAGACGTGCATGCAGACGGGAAAATGCGGATCGAAGGTCTGCGCATGAGCTGGAGCGGCCGCCAGCACGACACCGGCGGCCATGATCAAACCGAATGCGTGGCGCATGACCTTGCCCTCGTGACGCACAGGCGAAGCCGCATCAGCAACGGGCCCCGCGCAATCGGAAGATGTACGCGCTAGTACACCTTCTTGTGGCGCCGGTGCGGCGGTGGTGGCGGCGGGGGCTCATTGAAGGCGTAGTAGGGATTGAGGTCGCAGCTCGCGGAGCGGCCCGAAGCCGTGGCACGGCACTGCGGCAGCGAGGTGAAGGAGCAGTCGTAATAGTCACCGCCGCCGCCCCAGCCGCCGGGCGTATAGACGTGCATGCAGACCGGATAGCGCGGATCGTAGGTCTGGGCACTCGCCGGCGCGACGGCCTGCAGCGTGGCAATCGCCATGATGGTCAGGAGCGGTAGGCGCATCGGAAACTTTCCTCAAATCGTTGGCGACAGCAGGCGTTATGCCATTTCGATATGGCACAACACCGCGCAAAAAGCGACCGTTCCTGAACATACCTCTCCCGCTTGTGACGCGCGCTCGAAAAAGTTGCGACGCGGCGTCACACGGGGCACGAACGAAGAAAGAGGCCCACGATCGGTCTGCATAGAACGCATATCTCGCTGCCGCGATTCCTTCGACAAAGGTCGCAAGCATCCGGCGCAGGATTCCGTTCGCAGGCCTGGGCGAACGGACTACTCTCTCAAGACAACGCCGGCCCCGGAGCAACGATGGTCCGGGGTCATCAACAAACATAAGGGCTGAAGGAAACGCACATTCGCGCTCGGGCTCTCGGGCGCGACTCCGCCGCATGCGAGGAGAAGATGCGCTGGCCAGTCGATGGTTTCAGGGCATGCAAGAGAGCTTCTCGTCTCTGTTCATCCGCTATCCGATCGGCACCTCGCTGCTGATGGCGGGCATCCTGTTCGTGGGCCTCGTTGCCTATCCGCTGCTGCCGGTCGCGCCGCTGCCTCAGGTCGACTTTCCGACCATCCAGGTGTCCGCATCCCTTCCGGGCGGCAGCCCCGAGACGATGGCCTCCTCGGTGGCGCAGCCGCTCGAGCGCCAGCTCGCGCAAATCCCCGGCATCACGCAGATGACCTCGACGAGCTCGCTCGGCTCGGCATCGATCACCATCCAATTCGATCTCAACCGCCTGATCGACGCGGCCGCCAACGACGTCCAGGCCGCGATCAACGCGGCAAGTGGCCAGTTGCCGAAGAACCTGCCCTCGCCGCCGACCTATCGCAAGGTCAACCCGGCGGATTCGCCGATCATGATCCTGTCGGCGACCTCCGACGCGCTGCCGCTGACTACCGTCAGCGACCGCACCGACGCGCAGCTCGCGCAGCAGATCAGCCAGCTTCCCGGCGTGGCGCAGGTGTTCGTCGGCGGGCAGCAGAAGCCTTCCGTGCGCATCCAGGTCGATCCGGCCAAGCTCGTCGCCAAGGGATTGTCGCTGGAGGACGTGCGCGGCCAGATCGCGACCGCGACCTCGGACAGCCCGAAAGGAAACATCGACGGTCAGCGACGCGCCTACACCATCTACGCCAACGACCAGCTCCTCGAGGCCGCGCACTGGATGGACGTCATCGTCGCCTATCGTAACGGCGCACCGCTACGGATCCGCGACATCGGCGCGGCGGTGGCCGGGCCGGAGGACATGAAGACCGCGGCCTGGGCCGACGGCCAGCGCGGCGTGTTCCTGGTCATCTTCAAGCAGCCCGGCGCCAACGTCATCGAGACCGTCGACCGCATCAAGGCGCAACTGCCGCGGCTGATCGCGGCGATCCCGCCTGCGATCAAGATCAAGATCATCAGCGATCGTACCATCACCATTCGCGCCGCGGTCGAGGACGTGCAGATCACGCTCATGATCACCATCGCGCTGGTGGTGATGGTGATCTTCATCTTCCTGCGCAGCTTCTGGGCCACGATCATCCCGAGCATTACCGTGCCGCTGGCGCTGCTCGGGGCCTGCTCGCTGATGTGGGTGTTCGGCTACTCGCTGGACAATCTCTCGCTGATGGCTCTGACGATCGCGGTCGGCTTCGTCGTCGACGATGCCATCGTGATGCTGGAGAACATCACGCGCTATGTCGAGCGAGGTGAGAGACCGCTCGCCGCCGCCTACAAGGGCGCGGCCGAGATCGGCTTCACCATCGTCTCGATCAGCATTTCGCTGATCGCAGTGCTGATCCCGCTCTTGCTGATGGGCGGCATCATCGGCCGGCTGTTCCGCGAATTCGCGGTGACGCTGTCGATGGCGATCTTCGTCTCGCTGGTGGTGTCACTGACGCTGACGCCGATGATGGCCTCGCGCTTTCTGCGCGCCGACCAGGAGGCCCGGCACGGCCGCTTCTACCAGTGGAGCGAGCGGATGTTCGAGCGCCTGCTCGGCAGCTATGAGCGCGGGCTGGACCTCGCGCTGCGGCACAGCTTCGTGACGCTTCTCATCTTCTTCGCCACCGTCGCGCTCTCGGCCGGGCTGTTTATCCTGATCCCGAAAGGCTTCTTCCCGCAGCAGGACAACGGCTTCCTGACAGCGGTCTCCGAGATGCCGCAGGACATCTCCTTCACCGAGATGAAGCGGCGACAGGAAGAGCTCAACGCGATCGTGCAGGCCGACCCCGCCGTCGAATCGATTGCGATGTTCATCGGCGGCGGCGGCACGGCGCTGAACTCGGGACGCATGTACATCACGCTGAAGCCGATCGCGGAGCGCGATGCCAATGCGCAAGCGATCATCGCACGGCTACGGCCGAAGCTCGCCGAAGTCGAGGGCGCCCGCCTCTACATGCAGGCCTCGCAGGACGTGCGCCTCGGCGGCCGCGCGACCCGCACGCAGTTCGAGTTTACGCTACAGGACGCCAATCTCGCCGAGCTGAACGAGTGGGCGCCGAAGATCCTGGCGAGCATGAAGAGTCTACCGCAGCTCCGTGACGTCGCCACCGACCAGCAGACCGAGGGCACGACGCTGCAGCTCACGATCAATCGCGACACCGCCTCGCGCTACGGCATCCAGCCGCAGCTCATCGACGACACGCTCTACGACGCGTTCGGGCAGCGCCAGGTCGCGCAGTATTTCACCCAGACCAACAGCTATCACGTGATCCTCGAGATCACGCCCGACCTGCAGGGCAAGCTCGACACGCTCGACAAGGTCTACATCAAGTCGCCGCTGACCGGCGAGCAGGTGCCGCTCTCGGTTATCTGCACCTGGACCAACGAGCCGGTGCGGCCGCTCGCGATCGCGCATCAGGGCCAGTTTCCGGCGGTGACGATCAGCTTCAACCTCGCCGAGGGCGTGGCGCTGGGACAGGCGACCGACGCGGTGCTGCGCGCCGTCGGCGACATGGGCGCGCCGCCGACGTTGGCGACAGCCTTCCAAGGCACCGCGCAGGCGTTCCAGCAATCGCTGAGCAGCGTGCCGATGCTGATCCTCGCCGCGCTCGTTGTGGTCTACCTGGTCCTGGGCGTGCTCTATGAGAGCTACATCCACCCGCTGACCATCCTCTCCACGCTGCCGTCGGCCGGCGTCGGCGCGATCGCGATCCTGATGATCTTCGGCTTCGATTTCAGCCTCATCGCCCTGATCGGCATCATCCTTCTGATCGGCATCGTCAAGAAGAACGGCATCATGATGGTGGACTTCGCGATCGCCGCCGAGCGCGAGCAGCATCTGACGCCGGAGCAGTCGATCCGCCAGGCGGCGCTGTTGCGCTTCCGCCCGATCATGATGACGACGATGGCGGCCCTGCTCGGCGGCGTTCCCTTGATGCTCGGCAGCGGCACCGGCGCCGAGATCCGCCAGCCGCTCGGCTATGCCATGGTCGGCGGCCTGCTGGTGAGCCAGGCACTGACCTTGTTCACGACGCCGGTCGTCTATCTCTATCTCGACCGCTTCTCCAACCTGCTGTTACGCTGGATGGAGAAGAAGCCGGAGGTGAAGGTGGAGCGCGAGGAGCGGAAGGATGCGGCGGAGTAAGGGCGGCGTGCCACCGGCTCCGTCATTGCGAGCGCAGCGAAGCATTCCAGACTGTCTCCGCGGAAGTAGTCCCGCATTGCTTCGTCGCTTTGCTCCTCGCAATGACGAGTGAAGAGACGCGAGATGCGTTCCCTCCCCCCTTGCGGGGGAGGGCTAGGGAGAGGGTGCCACACGGCACGCTCTCTCTGTTGGACGAATTACGCTGCGTTTTTCGGGAAGACGACGGATACCTTTTGCCGGGCCACCCCTCTCCCCGGCAAGGGGGAAGGAGCGCAGCCGGACGCGCGGCGATAGCGTTCGGCTACGGCAGCTAACTGCCCAGCCCCTGCAGCACCAGCCGGTTCAACCGGGTGGCGAAGGCGGCTGGGTCTTCCGGTAGTTCGCCGTCGAGGATCTGTGCCTGCTCGAGCAGCAGCAGGCTGAGGTCGTCGACCAGCTTGGAGCCGGCCTGGGCCCGGGTGATCGCCGCAACCATCGGATGGCGCAGGTTGATCTCGAGGATCGGCTTGGTACGCATGCCGCGGTTCTGCTGCGCCAGGATACGCTCGAGCTCGCGGCTCGGGCCCTCGGTGCTGGCGACGAGGCAAGAGGCGGAGGCGGTCAGGCGCGTGGACGCCTTGACGTCGCTGACGCGCTCGCCGAGCGAAGCCTTGATCACGGCGATGGTGGCAGCCTCATCGGCGGCCGGCTCGTCCTTCTTGGCCTCGTCTTTCTCGTCGACGCGCGGGATCAGGTCGAGGTTGAGATCGCCCTGGCTCAGCGACTTTAGCGGCTTGCCGTCGAACTCCATCGGCATCGAGGTCCAGAAGGCATCGACAGGATCGGAGAGCAGCAGCACCTCGATGCCCCGCGCAGTCGCCGCCTCGAGCCGCGGACTGGACTTCAGCCGCTCGATGCTGTCGCCGACGAGATAGTAGATCTCGGTCTGGTTGGGCTTGAAGGCGGCGACGACGTCCTTGAGCGAGCGCTTCTCGCCGGAGGTGGTGGTGAAGCGCGACAACGCGAGCAGCTTTTCGCGGCGCTCGAAGTCCTCGTAGATGCCCTCTTTCAACACCGCGCCGAAGGCGTCCCAGATCTTGGTGAAGTTCTCCGCGTCCTTCTCGGCGAGGCTTTCGAGCTCGTTGACGACGCGGGTCGCCACCGCCTTCCGGATCTGCGCGAGCTGCGGATTGTTCTGGAGCATCTCTCGGGAGATGTTGAGCGGCAAATCCTCGCTGTCGACGACGCCGCGGATAAACCGCAGATAGCCGGGCAACAGGTCGGCATCATCGGTGATGAAGACGCGGCGGACATAGAGCTTGACGCGGCCCTTGCGTGAGGGCTCGAACAGGTCGAATGGCTTTGTCGACGGCGCGAACAGCAGTACCGCGTAGGAATAGCGGCCCTCAGCGCGATAGTGCAGCGTCATCGCGGGATCGTCGAAAGCGGGCGCGATTTGCTGATAGGCCTTCTTGTAGTCTTCCGCCGTCAGCTCGGATTTCGATCGCTGCCACAGCGCGCTCGCCGAATTAATCTGGCGCGGCTCGCCCTCTTCCGGCACGAGCTCGATCGGAAAGAGGATGTTGTCGGAATAGGCGCCGACGACGCGCTCGATCTCGTAGGTCTCGAGGTATTTCTTGGCATCGTCCTTCAGGTGCAGGACGATCTCGGTGCCGCGCCTCACGCGGGCGGCGTCCTCCTCGCCCGCACGGGCGATCTCGAAGCCGGAGCCGCCGGAGGACGTCCAGGTCCAGACGTCGCTCTCGCCGGCACGGTGGCTGATGACGACGATCTTCTCGGCCACCATGAAGGCTGAATAGAAGCCGACGCCGAACTGACCGATCAGCCCGAGGCCGTCCTTGGCCTCTTTCAGCTTCGCTACGAAGGCCTTGGTGCCGGAGCGGGCGATGGTGCCGAGATGGTCGATCAGCTCCTGCCGCTCCATGCCGATGCCGTTGTCGGCGATCGTGAGCGTCCTGGCGGTCTTGTTCGGAACAATGCGGATCTTGAGGGCGTCGCCCTCGCCCAGGAGCGCCGGATTGGCAATCGCCTCGTAGCGGAGCTTGTCGCAGGCGTCCGAGGCGTTGGAGACGAGCTCGCGCAGGAAGATGTCGGTCTCCGAATAGACGGAGTGCACCATCAGGTGCAGGAGCTCGGAAACCTCGGCCTGGAAGGGCTGCGTATGCGCAGCCGTATCTGTGGTCGTCATGCGTTTACCCGGTCAAATCGAAGAGGAGAAAACCGGGATATAGCGCGAGGGGACGGGGGATCAAGAGGATGTGATGAGGAAGCTGCCCCTCCCCCGCCCCCGGCCGGCGGCGCCCGCCCATAGAGGACCGCGGCCGGGCCATGTAGCGCAGGCGACAGGACGCCTGCGCGGTCGTATCGCAAGCCGGACGATCACGCCGGCTGAAGTAGCCGCTCCTCGCGTCGCGGCGAGAACACCAGCGCCACCAGCACGGCCGCGAGCGCGACGCCGGAGGCACCGAGATAGAGCCAGGCATAGCTATTGTTGGCATCGAAGATGCGCCCGCCGGCCCAGGGGCCGAAAGCCATCCCGATCGCCGAGACCATGGTCATGGCGCCGAACACGGTGCCCATGATGCGCTGGCCGAAAGATTCCCGCGCCAGCACCGCATAGAGCGGCATCACGCCGCCATAGGCCGTGCCGAACACGACGGCGATCGCATAGAACGCCTCGAGCCGGTTCACGAACAGATAGGCCGCGATGCATAGGGATTGCACCAGGAGCCCCGAGATCAGCACGGGCTTTGCACCGAAACGATCGGCGAGCAGACCAAGCAGCAGGCGCCCGCCGAGTCCGGACAGGCCTTCGACGCTGTAGATCGACACCGCCGCGAGCGGAGCGATGCCGCAGCCGATCGCGTAGCTCACCATGTGGAAGATCGGACCCGAATGCGCGCCGCAGCACAGGAAGAAGGTGAGCGCGAGCACGATGAACTGCGGCGAGCGCAGCGCCTCTCCGACGCTGAGCTTGGGCTCGTCGACGGCGCGCGCTGGACCTGATGCTCGCTCCACCGGTGCGCGCCGCACGAGCAGCGCGGTTGGGATCAGCAGGACCCACGCGGCGATGCCGATCGTCATCATCGCCGTGCGCCAATCATAAGTCGAGATCAAGTAGCGTGCGAACGGCGAAATCGTCATCGGCGCAACGCCCATACCGGCGGAAACCAGCGACACCGCAAGGCTCCTGCGCTTGGGCTCGAACCAGCCGGTGGCGGCTGCGATCATCGGCGCGAAGAAGGCGCCGGCCGCAAGCCCGACCAGCACGCCATAGGTGAGCTGAAACGAGATCAGCGACGTCGTCCCGCTCGCCAGCACGAGGCCGAGCCCGAGCAGGCACGCGCCGGCCAGCGTCACCGCGCGCGGGCCGATGCGATCCGACAGCGCGCCCCAGCCGAAGCCGGCGGCGCCCATCACCAGGAAGTCGATCGTCATGGCACTCGAAATGCCGGTCCGCGACCAGCCGGTGTCGACCGACATCGGTTGAAGATAGACCGCGAGCGAGAACATCGCGCCGATGCCGACGCAGGTCATCAGGGCCCCGCAGGCCACGATCATCCAACGATAGGAGCTCATGTCGTTTCCCCTTTTGCAGAAGTTGCGCTGGCTGCAAGACGAACGGGGTTGCGGGAAATCGACAGGTCGATGCGCGAAATTTTTCGTCCCCGAACGAGCCGGGCCTGCGTTCACGCAATCGCTACTCGGATAGGGCGATCGTTGCCGCTAAAAGCAGCGCCCCTGATTCCAAACGCCATTTTTTGCGATGAAACCGTCGGTCAAGGCGAACCTCGCCGCATTTCAGCACGATGCCCGGCTCTATTTGACGCTCGGGATTGCCAACTGGTCGATTTTCATCGACCACATCCCGAACAATGTTGCCAACCTGCTGACATTGCGTAATTTCGGCTTCAGCGGCGCCGCCGACCTTTTTGTGTTCGTGGTCGGCTATGGCGTTGCCATCATCCACGCCAAGATGGCAGTGGAACGCGGCTACGTCGTCGCGGTGACGCGGATCTTCCGCCGCGTCTGGCGGCTCTATGCCGCCTATGTCGTGCTGTTCGTGATCTACATCGACGCCATCGCCTATGTCGCCTCGCAATCGATGGCGCCGGAGATCATCCACGAATACAACATCTCCGGCATCCTTGAGCATCCGCTGCGAATCCTGGTGCGCGGGCTGGTGCTGCAGGAGGAACCGCTGAACCTCGACCTCTTGCAACTGATGATCCCGCTGATGGCATTCTTTCCGCTCGCGTTGTGGGGTCTGTTGCGGCGCCCGAACCTGATGCTTGCCGCTTCGGTCGCCTTGTATGTCGCCGCGCGCTGGTTCGACTGGAGCTTTCGCCTCTATCCGGACCAGGAATGGACCTTCAATCCGTTCTGCTGGCAGATGCTGATGGTGCTGGGCGGCTGGTTCGCCGTGACCGGCGCGCCCAGCCGCGCACTGCACGGCATGGCCTGGTTGCGCGTGCTCGCGGGCGCCTATCTCCTGTTCGCGATGGCGGTAATGCTGATGCGGCATTCGCCGGCGCTTGCCGCATACCTGCCGGATGTCTTGCTCAACGGCATCACGCTGACCGACCGGGAGAACCTCGCGCCTTACCGCGTGGTGCATTTCCTCGCACTCGCCTTCCTCGCCGCGCATCTGGTGCGGGCCGACCATCCGGCCTTGCAATGGAAGTCGCTGCAGCCGGTCATCAGATGCGGCGAGGAGTGGCTCGCGGTGTTCTGCGTCGGCGTGTTCCTGTCGTTTGCCGGCCACCTCGTCCTGATCACCGGGCCCAATCTGGTGGTGATGCAGATCGTGGTGAGCCTCGCCGGCTTCGCCGCCATGACCGCGGTCGCCTATTACATCTCCTGGTCGAAGCGGCAGGACCTGCCCGCAGCCTTGCGGCAGCGCGCCTAGCCGCAAGGCTTCGCGATTTCCGCTAGGCCGGGCGCAGCGGCTGCGCTATGCCGAGCGGAGCGGCCGCAGCGCGACGGCGGCGCCGCGCAACAGGACCGGGCGAGGCCATGGCGAAAGGCACGAGTGAAGCGGCTGACACGGCGCCGCGGCGTGGCCGCCCCCGCTCGGTCGAGACCACCAATGCCATCCTCGAAAGCGCCTACACGCTGATGGCGGCGACGGGCCTTGCTGCCACCACCATCGACGCGGTCGCGCGCCGCTCCAACGTCTCCAAGATGACGATCTACAAATGGTGGCCGTCGCGCGAAGCGCTCCTGATCGACGCCTTCCTTCACCACGCCGCGCAAATGCTGCCACTGCCGCCGGCGACTTCCGGCACGCACGCGGCGCGAGCCCGTCGCCATGCTTCGGCCTATGCCGAGGCGTTGCAAGGCGAGTTCGGCAAGGTGCAGCTCGCGGTGATCTCCGAATGCATCTCGAAGACCGGATCGGCGGAGCTGTTCTATGCACGCTATCTGCAGTTCCGCCGCGATGCGTTGGTGGAGATGATCGCCGCAGGCCAGGTGGACGGCAGCATCATGGCCGAAGGTCCGGCCGAAGACCTCTACGATGCCATCTACGGCAGCCTGTTCTACCGCTACGTCTTCGGCATCGCCCCGATCACGCCGGCCTATGCGCGGAGCCTGGTCGATCTGGTGTTGAGGCCGCGTTAGGCCGCCCCCTGTGAAAATCTGAAAAACAACCCCATGCAAAGTAGCTTGGCAGAGCGGAACGATGCCTCGCGCGCCCGCAAAACCGTTTGACACGTCGGGCAAAACAGCGGCAACGGGTATTCGTCGCGCAATCCCGCCTCACCCCTGCCGCTGCCCGCGAAACCAGGCCCAGGTCTCGCGCGTCGTCCTGATGTAGCCGCGGCCGCGATAGATGATCTCGTCGTCGACGATGCCATTGAGCTTCGGCAGCGCGTGAAACGGGATCGTGGGATAGGCGTGGTGCTCGACGTGGTAGGGCATGTTCCACGCGAACCATTTGACGATGGCGCCGGTATAGGTGGTGCGGGTGTTGTGGAAGGCGCTGCGGGTGCGCTCGCACCCGGTATGCTCGGCATAGAGATACGGCCGCAGGAAGAATTGCCCGATGAGCAGCGGGATAATCCAGACCCAGAGCAGCAGCGCAGAGGAGAACCACAGCGACATCGCGAGCAGCGCGATATAGAGCGCGAGATAGGCGCGCGCTTCGAGAACGATGATGGCGCGCTTGTTCGCTGGGATCCAGGGCACGGTGACCTTGCCGGTGACGGCATGGCCGAGCATCAGCCGGAGACGGCCGGCGACCTGGAGCAGGCCGCTATAGGCGATCGCGAGCTGCGTATCGGATGTCGGCTTTACGCCGACGATCAGCTCCGGATCCTTCTCCGGATCCTGGGTGTAGCGATGGTGGTCCCAGTGAAACAGGCAGTAATATTCGTAAGGCAATCCGATCGTGAAGGCCGAGAGATAGCCGACCGCGAGGTTGAGGCCGCGACTCCTGAAAGCCGTCTTATGCGCGGTCTCGTGCACCGCCATGAACAGGAAGGCGACGAAGTAACCCTGCACCGCCATCAGCGGCAGCGCCCGCAGCACACCATAGCTTGAATCGACCTTCCAGATCAGCGCGCCGACCAGCACGATCACGCCATAATGGCCGAGGCTGCGCACAGAACCCTTGAGGTTGGAGCGGACCGACAATTCACGCAGCATCGCCGGCGTCAGCGGCTTCAGGCGGTGGCCGGGCTTTGAGACGGTTGCGTCAGTCATGATCGGCGCCTCGCGTTACTTGCGGAGAAGCTCGGCAATCTCCGCCTTGATGAAGGCGTGATCGCGCGGATTGTTGACCGGATTGCCGGCGCGATGGCCGTGGATCGACGGGATCGGATGCAGCACCGCGGAGCGGGCGCCCGCGAGCCGGCCGAGTTCGTCCTCATTGTCGCGCACATCGAAGTAGCCATCGGTCGCGCCCGGCATCAGCAGTATATGCGCCTTGATCGCCGCGAGCGCGCGGTCGAAATCGTCGCCGAAGGCGGCGCAGCGGCCGATGTCGCCGTTCTGCCAGATATCGATCTGCGCCAGGAGATCGTTAGCGTCGCGCCGCGCGAAGGTGCCGTCCCAGGCGCGGACGAGATAGTCTTCCAGCGAGGTGAAGCCGGCCTCGCGCCAGACCTCGTCGCGATAGAAGCCGTGCGACATCGCCCAGCCGGCATAGACCCGCCCCATCGCGCGGAAGCCGGCGACGGGTCTTTCGACGAAGCGGCCATCGCGGAAGGCGGGATCGGCGGTCAGCGCGGCCTTCACGCCTTCGAGAAAAACATGATTATAGGGCGCGCAGCGGGCGCTGCCGCAGACCACCGCGGCGCGCTCGACCATATCAGGATGAGAAGCTGCCCAATGATAGGCCTGCATCGCACCCATGGACCAGCCATAGACCAGCGCGAGCTTTGAGATGCCGAAGCGCTCGGTGAGCAGACGGTGCTGGACCGCGATCGCATCGTGATAGGTCAGTTTCGGGAACGGCGCGGCGGAGTTCGACGGCGAGGACGACAGGCCGTTGCCGAACAGGTTCGGAATGATGATGAAGTAGCGCTCGGGATCGAGCGCGCCGCCCACCTGGATCAGCCACTCGGTGTCGTAGTGCTGCGCGCTGAACGAGGTCGGATAGAGGATGACGTTGTCCCTCGCCGGGCTCAACGTGCCATAGGTCTTGTAGGCGAGCCTCATCGCGGGGAAGACTGTGCCCGACTGAAGCGTGACGTCGCCGGCCTCGAATATCTCGTAGTCGCGCTGCGTCATCATGCGCCCAACTCCCGCTCGCGCGGCCACAGAACGCGCCGCTGAAACGACGATGCATCGATCATGCCTAACCAGCAAACGCATCGTTGCGCCGCGCTTAATAACTGTACTATTAGTACAGTTATTTGGCGAAGGCAAGACGCATTCTGATCCACGCGCGGCTTTAGGCGATGGCCGCGATATATCGCTCCACCGATGCCACGAACGCGGCCTTGGCGCCTTCAGCGATGTTGCGTCCCCACCAGGCGCCGTAGATGCGGTCGAAGGTGAGCGGCGCGACCGCGGCAGCGATGCGGTGCACCGCGGCGGCATTGAGCGGCATGTAGTTCGGATAGGAATACATGAAGCTGACGAAGCGGCGGTCCATCGTCACCTGCGCGATGTCGCCGGTAAGCAGCGCGCCTTTGCCCTCCGCGCCGCGTGACCAATGCAGCATGGTGGCGCCTGCGAAGTGGCCGCCGGTGCGCAGGAGCAGCACGTCGTCCGAGATGCGATTGCTATTCCCGGTCCAGTGCACGATCGAGGCATGGGGGCGCGTCACCCATTGGCGATCATCCGCGTGCAGATAGACCGGAATGCCGCCGAACGCCTCGCTCCAATCGGCAAGCGCGCCATAGTAATGCGGATGCGATATCGCGATCGCCTTCAGCCCGCCGAGGGTGCGCACCTGCGCGATCGCCTCCGGCGTTGCCAGCGGCACGCAGTCCCACATCACACAGCCGTCGCCGAGCGGCACCAACAGCGCGCGCTGGCCAATCGCAAAGCTCGGCTCGAGCGCGAGGCCGGTGAGGCCGAGATCGTCGCGCCAGACCAGGCGATGGCGCTCGGCCAGCGTCTCTCGGGTGAGGAAGGTCTGTCCGTTCCAGTTCACGAACTGCCGCTCATCTTCGCAGATCGGACAGGAGGTCGGCGGCGTCCCGCCGTTCGGGAATTGCGCGCCGCAGGTTTCGCAGGTCCAGAGGGGCATGGCGTGATCCGAAAGAGACGACGGGATAGCAATGAGGTGACACCGCGACGCCGTGACCGCAAGGGGGACGGAACCAACGCGATCACCGCCGGTTAGGTCTTCGTCCGCGCCGGCGCGATCAACTGAAGCTCGTTATCACCATTGCACGAGACCAAATTCGATTTGACAGTATCACGTTCAGCGTTTCGATGACATCGCGCTCCCCCTCCCCGCTACGCCTCTGGCCGCTGTTCGCGCTCAACTTCTTCATGGCCGACATGCAGTCGGGCATCGGGCCGTTCATCGGCGTGTTCCTGCAGGAGCGCGGTTGGGCGAGCGGACTGATCGGCACGGCGATGACGATCGGAAATGTCGCGGGAATGCTGATCACGACGCCGGTCGGCGGCTTCATCGATGCCAGCCGCAACAAGCGGCTGTGGGTCGTCATTCCCGGCATCTGCGTGGTCGCCGCTTCGGCGATCATCCTGATCTCCCAGAATTTCTGGGCGGTCACGTTCTCGCAAGTCGCACAATCGCTGGCAAGCGCCGCCATCGTTCCGGCGGTGACCGGCATCACGCTCGGCATCGCCAAGCAGAAGGGCTTCAATGCGCTGAATGGACGCAACCAGGCGTTCAACCACGCCGGCAACATGGTCGGCGCGGCCTTGTCGGGCTATCTCGGCTACAAATTCGGCTACGGCGCCGTGTTCGTGCTGGCGGCCGCGTTCGGCGCCATCGCGATTGCGTGCATGCTGATGATTCCGGCCAAGGCGATCGACAACCACGCCGCGCGCGGTTGTCGGGAAGACGACCCCGACAGCCCGCCGAGCGGCATGTCGGTGCTCCTCAAGCACAAGCCGCCGCTCGTCCTGGCACTGGCGCTCGCCCTGTTCCATCTCGGTAACGCCGCGATCGTGCCGCTCTACGGACTTGCGGCGGTGGCCGAGAGCCAGGCCAACGGGCCGAGCTTCGTCGCCACCACCATCGTGGTCGCGCAAGGCGTGATGATCCCCACCTCGCTGATCGCCATGCACGTGGCGGGCAAGCGAAACTACTGGCCGGTGATCCTGGTCTCGTTCATGTTCCTGCCCATCCGCGGCGTGCTCGCGTTCTTCGTCACGGGATGGTGGGGCGTCGTGCCGATGCAGGTGCTCGACGGCATCGGCACCGGACTTCAGACGGTCGCCGTCCCCGGCATGGTCGCGCGATCGCTCAGCGGCACCGGCCGCGTCAATCTCGGCCAAGGCGCCGTCATCACCGTGCAGGGCGTCGGCGCGAGCTTAAGCCCTGCACTCGGCGGCTGGATCGCGCAATGGGTCGGCTACGGTCCCACATTTCTGCTACTCGGCGGCTTTGGGCTGGCATCGGTGGCGCTGTGGCTGGCGTTCGGGGCTGCGGTGAAGAAGTATTGAGTTCTTCCTCCTCTCCCCGCTTGCGGGGAGAGGCGAACGATACCGCGACCTCGGAACAGGCGCATCACGTTCCGAAATTCTTCTGGATCGCCTTGTCGAGCGTCTCGCCGCCGACGAAGCGTTGGCGTAGCTCGCGCTTGAGCAGCTTGCCGCTGGGGTTCTTCGGCAGGCTGTCGACGAAAATGACACGCTTGGGCACCTTGAAATGTGCCATCTGGCCGGCGCAGTGCCTGATGACGGCGTCCTCATCGAGCGTCTCACCGGCCTTCACCACGACGATCGCGGTCACCGCCTCGATCCAGCGCGGATCGGGCAGGCCGACCACGGCAACCTCCGAGACCGCCGGAATGCGGTAGACCATCTCCTCGACCTCGCGGCTCGCGACATTCTCGCCGCCGGTCTTGATCATGTCCTTGACGCGGTCGACCACGGTGATGTGGCCCTCGGCATCGACGGTGGCGAGATCGCCGGAGTGAAACCAGCCGCCCGCGAACGCCGCGGCGGTCTTCACGGGATCATTGTAATAGCCGGACAGCAGATGCGGCGAGCGGTGCACGATCTCGCCGACCTCGCCGACCTTGACGTCCTCCATCGAGGTATTGACCACCCGCGTCTCGACATTGAGCACGGGCTTGCCGGCCGAGCCGGCCTTGCGAAGCTGGTCCTCGGGCCGGAGCACGGTCGCCAGCGGCGCGATCTCGGTCTGGCCGTAGAAATTCCAGAACTTGACGTTCGGCAGCCGGCGCTGAAGCTCGAGCAGCACCTCGACCGGCATGATGGAGGCGCCGTAATAGCCCTTCTGCAGCGTCGACAGATCGGTCTTGTCGAAATTCGGCGAGCGCAGCATCGCGATCCAGATCGTCGGCGGCGCGAAAAAGGAGGTGATCCCGTGCGCCTGGATCAGGGCCAGGATGTTGTCGGCGGTCGGCTTGCCCGTGATCACGCCGGAGGCGCCAAGATAGATTTGCGGGCCGAGGAAGACGTCGAGCTGGGCGCAGTGATAGAGCGGCAGCGCGTGCAGATATTTGTCCTCGGCGTTCATGCCGCCATCGATGATGCAGCTCACATACTGCCACATCACCGCCTCATGGGTCAGCATCGCGCCCTTGGGCAAAGACTCCGTGCCGCTGGTGTAGACGATCTGCGCGAGGTCGCGGCCGTCGATGGAGGCCTCCAGGAACGCGCTGTCGGCATGCAGGAGATCGTCGAAGGTGGTCAGGCCCGCGGGCGCCGTGGCGGGATCCTCGCCCGGCAGCCAGATCAGCTTTTCGACCGAGCAATCCCTGGCGCTTGCGGCCCGCGCGGGCTCGACGAAATCCGGACCGGTCGCGAGCAGCTTTGCGCCGGAGCTCTTCAGGATGAAATTGATCTCGTCCGGATTGAGCATGAAGTTGATCGGCACCAGCACCGCGCCGATCCGTGCCGCCGCAAAGCGGAGCGCCGCGAACGCGTGCGAATTGCGCGAGAGCACGGCGAGGCGGTCGCCCTTCTTCACCCCGAGGCCGAGCAGGCCGCGGCCGAGCCGGTTGCAGATCGCGTCCAGCTCGGCAAAGCTCCAGCTCACATTGCCGCAGCTCACCGCGAGCTTGTTCGGCTCGCGGCCCGCCGAGCGGCGCAGGAGATCGCCGATGGAATGCTCGCGGGCTTTCGAGATGGTCGCTGCGATGTCGCCGGTCATGTGTCCCTCCGTTACTTTGTTTATTTGTTGAAATTCCAGGGGCGCTATCTGCGCCGCGCCGCCTGCGCATGCTCCATGTACATGTGCTCGACCGAGCGATCGAGCGACGCGATCTTCTCGAAACCGCGCCGCCAATCCTGCAAGTGACGACGAGTCCAGAGCACGCCGGCCTCGCGGTCGCGGCGGCGGATCGCATCGATGAGATGGCGGTGGGCGGCGACCAGGCGTGGGCCGCCCTCGGCAACGCCGGTCACGATCATCTCGGTCGTCGGATAGAATAATTGTGCCGCCGGCTCGCGCGCGAGCTGGAGCACGCGGTTCTGCGATGCTTTTGCGACCAGGACGTGGAATTCGGCGTCGCATTCGGCCAGCGCTGCGGGATGGCCGACCACCGCCTCGCTGCGCACGAGATTGTCGGTGAGCTCGGCGATATTCTCTTCCGTCGCCCGCTCCACCGCGCCTTCGATGCTGGCGACTTCGAGCGTCATCGAGGCCTCGTAGAGTTCTCGGAACGTCACCTCGTGCAGGACCAGCGCTCGGCTGAGGCGACTCGCGAGCTTGCTGTAGCGCGGCAGACAGGCGTGCAGGCGGCGCGAGGAATCGCGCTTGATCAGTCCGCCCTCCTCGAGCACGCGAATGCCTTCGCGAATGGTCGAGCGATTGACGCCGAACTGCCGCACCAGATCGTGCTCGGTGCCGATGGGATCGCCGGGCTTGATCCGGCCATTGACGATCTCGCGTTCGATGGCGTCGGCGACCTTCTGATAGGCCGGCGCAACATCGATCGGACGAAACAGCGGCGCGACGGGCAAGACCTGCCTCCAATGGCGATTGTCCGACAAAGTATAGGGGCCGACCGGAATGCGCGTCAAATGGCGAATGCTATGCCGCAGGCGCAGCAAATTGACTCTGTCGGAACCCGACCCTAACTTTGTCGGACAAAGGGGGCAGGATAGTCCCGCGCAAGAGGAAATGCTTCAATGAGACCTATCGCAGCACTCGTTTCTGCGGCCGGCCTGCTGTCGGCCGCCCTGATCACCCCCGCGTCCGCCCAGCAGGCCCCGCTCAAGATCGGTGTGCTCTCCGACTTCTCCTCGGTCTATTCCGACATCGGCGGCATGGGCAATGTCGAGGCCACCAAGATGGCGATCGAAGATTTTGGCGGGCAGATGTTCGGCAAGCCGATCGACATGGTCAGCGCCGACGTGCTGAACAAGCCGGACGTCGCCGCCTCGATCGCGCGCAAATGGTGGGAGACCGAGGGCGTCGACATGATCATCGACCTGCCGACCTCGGCCACGGCGCTGGCCGTGATGGAGCTGTCGAAGCAATATGAGAAGGTGATGATCGTGACGGATGCGGCGAGCTCCGACATCACCGGCAAATCCTGCTCGCCTTACACCGCGCACTGGACCTACGACACCTATTCCAACGCCCACACCGTCGGCAGCGCCATCGTCAAGAATGGCGGCGACACCTGGTTCTTCCTCACCGCGGACTATGTCTTTGGCCACTCGATCGAGCGCGACACCGGCGAGGTGGTGAAGGCCGCCGGCGGCAAGGTGCTCGGCAGCGTCAAGCATCCGCTCAACACCGCGGATTTCTCCTCGTTCCTGCTCCAGGCCCAGGCCTCCAAGGCCAAGATCATCGGGCTTGCTAATGGCGGCGGCGACACCATCAATGCGATCAAGCAGGCCGGCGAGTTCGGCATCGTCGCCGGCGGCCAGAACCTCGCGGCGATCGTGATGTTTATTTCTGACGTGCACAGCCTGGGGCTGAAGCTCGCGCAGGGGTTGATCGTCACCGAGGCCTATTACTGGGATCTCAACGATAAGACACGCGCCTTCGGCAAGCGCTTCATGGAGCGCGTCAAGCGCATGCCGACGATGAACCAGGCCGCGACCTACAGCGCGACGCTGCATTATCTCAAGGCGGTGCAGGCCGCCGGCACCAAGGACACCAAGACGGTGATGGCCAAGATGCGCGAGCTGCCGGTGCGCGACGCCTTCACCGACAACGGCACACTCCGCGAGGACGGCCGCATGGTGCACAGCATGTACCTGTTCCAGGTCAAGAAGCCCGAGGAATCGAAAGGGCCGTGGGACTATTACAAGCTGCTCGCCGAGGTTCCCGCCGACCAGGCGTTCCGGCCGCTGAAGGACGGCGGCTGTCCGCTGGTGAAGTGAGGTCGCGGGCACGCGAGGCAACGTCCCGCGTGCCTGAACCCACGCGGGATCGATCTCGGAGCTTGTGCCCTTTCTGGCGCAGCGCCTCGATCAGGCGCTGCTTCAATTCGTCGGCGGCCTTCTGGCTTACGTCCTGGCCGATCTGCGCGCTCGCTTGCGTCAGCGCATCCGACTTCGCCAGGAATTTCTGCCCGGCCGGCTGGGCATAGAACGCCTCGATCTGGCGCAGCTCGTCGACGGTGAAATTGGCGGCGTAAAGGGCGGCTATCTGATCGATCATCGAGGCGAAGAACGGGGAGTAGATTCCGGCGCCCGGCGCCGTCATCGCATCGTAGTCGCGCTCGATCTCCAGTCTGCCCTGCGCGACCACCGGCCTGAGCTTCAGCAGGAGCTGCGGCAGGAGCGCACGATACTGATCCGCGATCCTCAAGGTCACGACGAGCTTGCGCGCCGCCCCTCGAAATCAACAACGATCCGGCCTTCGATCTCGCCATCCCGCATACGCGCGAACACGTCATTGATGTCGTCGAGCGATGCCGTCGATACAGTCGCCCGCACCGTGCCGGCGCTGGCGAAGCCAAGCGCTTCCTGCAAGTCGAGCCGTGTACCAACGATCGAACCGCGCACGGTGATCCCATTCAGGACGGTAGCGAAGATCGAGAGCGGAAAGTCGCCGGGTGGCAAGCCCGTGAACGATACGGTACCGCCGCGGCGGACCATCCCCAAGGCCTGCTGGAATGCCTTGGGCGAGACCGCGGTCACGAGTACGCCCTGCGCGCCGCCTATCTCCTTCTTGATGACGCCGGCCGGATCTGCCTTCAGTGCATTTACAGTAAATGCCGCACCGAGCTTGTCCGCCAATTTCAATTTGGCATCGTCGATATCGACTGCCACCACGTTGAGTCCCATGGCTTTGGCGTACTGCACGGCCATATGTCCCAATCCGCCGATGCCGGAGATCACCATCCAGTCGCCCGGTTTGGTGTCCGTCACTTTCAAGCCCTTGTAGACGGTCACGCCGGCGCAAAGCACCGGCGCGATCTCCACGAAGCCAACGTTGGCCGGCAGGTGACCAACGTAGTTGGGATCGGCCACCACATATTCCGCAAAACTCCCATTCACGGAATAGCCCGTGTTCTGCTGCTGCTCGCAAAGGGTTTCCCATCCCCCCAGGCAATGAACACAATGACCACAGGCCGTGTAAAGCCACGGCACGCCAACGCGATCACCTTCCTTTACGTTCGTAACGCCGCTCCCGACGGCCGCAACTTCCCCAACGCCTTCATGTCCGGGGATGAAGGGCGGCTTTGGCTTGACTGGCCAGTCCCCGTTTGCGGCATGAAGATCGGTGTGACAGACGCCCGTAGCGGCAATCTTGACGGTGACCTGCCCCGGCCCGGGTCGCGGAACTGGCACTTCCTCGATAACAAGGGGCTTGCCGAGCTCGCGGACGAGCGCTGCCTTCATGGTATTCTGCATGACCAACTCCAGCTCAGTTCGCTGCATAAAGAACGGAAGCTCCTGGGACCCGTTTTGCCGATCCGGAAATCTCAAGGAGCAACCAATTTCTTGCGGATGGCATACCGGACCAGCTCAGCCGTCGATGACATCCCGAGCTTGCGCATGGCCGACGCACGATGGGTCTCCACGGTCTTCACGCTCAGCTTCAGTATGGAGCTTATGGACCGGTTGGTGTGCCCTTCCGCAATCAACTGAACCACGCTTTGCTCGCGCGACGTCAGCAGCATGCCCGATCTATTCTGCTTGTTGACCTGGTATTCGTGGAGCAGTTTCTCCAGCAAGACGCTGGTGAAATAGGGTCTTCCGTCGAGCAACGCCTCGATCGCGGAAATCAGGTGTTTTCGGGCATCCGATTTGAACAAAAACCCGCGGACGCCCGCCAGAATGGCTTCAGTCAGCAGTTCCTCGTTTTCGTGCATCGTCAGGATCAACACCTCGGTCCGCAAGTGCAGCGCCCGGAGGCGCCGGCTGACCTCCAGCCCGTTCATGATCGGCATGGAATAGTCGACGATCACAATGTCCGGCCTGGTCTCCAAGGCCAATGCGACGGCCTGCTCGCCGTTGGTCGCCTCTCCGCTCACGATCCAGTTGGAGCGCGTTTCGACGATCGCACGAAGCCCGGAACGTACGACTTCATGATCATCCGCAATCACGATGCGTTTCACGGCGTCGTTCCCATATGCGGCTCTGACCTGTCGCGATCGACGGTAATACGGTCAGTCAAGTCGAATGATCATACTGATCGCAGTTGGAAGGGTTATCCCACAAAACCCTGAGAGACCCCGGCGAATGTACTGACGTGGCTGTCGCGGTCCACCCCGGTCATTGTCATGCCTCCACCAGCCCGGCCCGAACCGCGTATCGGACCAGGCCCGCCGTTGAATTTACGTCCAGCTTGCGCATCGCGGCCGCCCGATGTGCCTCAGTCGTCTTGATGCTAAGATTCAGGATCGCGCTGATGCCCTTATTGCTGTAACCCTCCGCGACCAGCTTGACGACGAGCTGCTCGCGCGGCGTGAGCCCGTGGTGCCGATCTCCATCAACCGATCCCGGATCCAGTTCATTCAACCAGTTTCTGATGCCGAACGGCCTGTGCAGCAGGAGCGACTCGACGGCGGCCAGCAGCAGCTTGTTCGCGTCCGACTTGAGCAGGAACGCGCGCGCGCCAGCCTCAAACGCCTGCTGGGCAAGCAGGCTGGAGTTGTGCACCGTAAAGATCAGTACTTCCGTTTGGAGCGGATAATCCCTGATCCGTCGTGCAACCTCGACTCCGGTCATCCGCGGCATGGAGAAATCGACAATGGCCACATGAGGCCGGCTCTCGATTGCGGCAGTCACCGCTTTGCTACCGTCGGTCGCCTCTGCGACGACCTCCCAATCCGCGCGCTGCGTGAGCACCGCGCGCAGACCTGAACGCACCGCTTCGTGATCGTCGGCGATAAGGATACGCTTCATGACAGAGCACTCCAGGTTCGTTGACGCGGTGGCACGCGACGAGCCCGCGGACGATGTCCGCTCGCCACCGGTGTCAGTGTTTTTCCTTTAGTGTGCGCCTGCGTGGGCCCTCATGATGGTCGTAACCTTTCGCCGGTTGCGCCTGCTCGCCGCACGACCATGCGGGAACACTGCGCACAGAACAGTGCCGGAGCGCCGCTTTGCCGGGTCGGACTGGATGTCGAGCGTACCGCCAAGCTGCTCAAGTCTCGCCCTCATCGCGGGAATGCCAACGCCGATCGAGATCGCTTTCGTGCCGTGCTTTGCCGAGTTGACTGGAAAGCCGCGCCCATTGTCGCTGACAGTCAACCGGAAATGGCTGTCGGTCTCATCGACAACGATTTTGACCTCCGTCGCCTTTGCGTGGCGAAATACGTTGGTGAGGGCTTCCTGAATGACCCGCAGCAACGAACGCTGGTTCTCGTAAGGCAATCGATCGACGATGGCCGAAATCCTGGTGCTAACCCGCAACGACGTGCGCGCCGCGAAACCCTGGGCATATTGCTCGATCGTCGCCTTCAACCCGCCGACGGTCGGGTTCTGGGGATGCAGTACATAGGCCAACGTACGGATTTCCCTCAGCGCCTCGTCAATCGACGCATCGATGCCATCGCAAAGCCGCTCGGCCTCGGCCGGATCACCGAGGCGACAGCGGATCCGCATCAGGCCAAGGCTCGCGGCGATCAAATGCTGACACGTCGAATCATGGAGCTCAGACGCAATCCGCTGCTGGATATCCTCCTGCATGGAGGCCAGGTTGAGGCTCATGTGGGTGTCGCCAGCCCCGTTAGTTGCATCTTCAGGAGACTCCCTGCGCAGGATCCGATGGCTGCCGATCAATTGGACGACGATGCCGGCCATGGGATCGACGATTGGAACGACGGTCGTCTCCATATTCTGCCGCGAGCCGCCAAGTGCGAGACTATGGCGGATTCTGACCTCCGCCCCTTCCGCAAGACACGCCCTCAGGGCTTCGCAAACGGACTTGGCGTCTTCTCTTGCCAGGCAGTCAGAGACGTCGAGTTCCTGGATTTCCCGCGATGAAATTCCGAGGAGAGCCTCGAAGGCCGGGTTGATCCCCTCGTACGTGAAACGCTCTTCATGCGAAGGGCGTACCACGAAGAGAAGATCCTCAGCGTAGTCCCAGTACAGCCGGTCGCTGGCCTCTTTAGAGCCAATCTGCAACCATTCCCTGGCGCTGGCTCTCGTAGACTCGCAGGCAGGAGAATTGCGTGGCTTCACGGTACGCACTCACTCTTCCCAGCAACTCTCGAAATCGAGCCTTAACGGTCAGTATCGAAGCTGCCTCCCTGCGGTGCGGCACCCGTCATCGGACTGCAAGACGCACCCCTAGGATGCACCGAGTATACACCGCTTGGCTCTGCACACCATAGGTAGTATTCTCCTAGGATGGAAATCCCGCGTTGGTGAAATAGATCCTGGCATACGACACTATGCAATTTGTGCCGCCATTCGCCGCGAGTTCCCTCGCAGCGACGCGCCAAGTAGTCATAGGAGTCGTCGACGCCGGTCGTCACCGCGTCTGCAAAATGGAACTACCCGACCGTCCGCTAGCGATTGCTGCCGCTGCGCGCGCTGGACTTCTTCTTTCCCTTCTTGGTCGGCGCAGCCTGCGGGGTGGGAGCAATCGCGAGGGGATGGAAGATATCTCAAGGCGGTTCGTGCGGACATCGTCCCTCAGGGCATCGGTGTCCAAACGCCGACCCCGGTCAACGGAACCACGAGGGTCCGCAGGGACGGGCGAAGCTGCCGGTACGGCAATGACAGCCCCATCAGCACGAATACGCGTCCCATCATCTTTGCAGATCTTTCAGAAGGCAAAATCAAGTCTCGGGCCGATCCGAAGGTCCCTGTAATTTCGTACCAGAACGTTCGATGTTCGCACCACGTACAGCACTGTGGTCCCAAGCGACAGATTGCCGGCGAAATTGTACTTCAGACCGATATCGGCCGAATAGAGCTGGTCGTGCCGGCCGGAATTCAGGCCATCGGTGAACCAATAAGCTTCGAACAGCGGCGCGCTCACGATCGACCATTTGGGGGTCGAGCTGAACCTCGATCCCGAGAACGGCGTCGAAGCGCCAGGGCGGCTGCTCCATTGCCGCACCGGTCCGCCCTAGTAATCCACCGCATCCCGGATGATCGGGCACGTCATGCAATGACCGCCGCCCCGCCCACGCCCTAGCTCAGCACCGACGATTGTGATCACCTCGATGCCTTCCTTACGCAGCAGGGTGTTCGTGTAGGTGTTGCGGTCGTAGGCGAAGACGACGCCTGGCGATGCGCAGACAAGATTGGCCCCGCTGTCCCACTGCGTTCGCTCCCGCATATAGGCGTTGCCGCCGGTCTCGACGACACGCAGCTTCTTCAGGCCAAGGGCTTCAGCCACAACATCGACGAACGGCTTTTCATCCTTGCGCAGTTCGAGACCAGCGGAATTGTTCGCCGGCCGGTAGGAAAATGCCGTGATGTTGTAGACGATGTCGGGATAGAGCAGCACGCAGTCTCGGTCGGCGAAGGTGAAGACGGTATCGAGATGCATTGCCGCACGCAACTTCGGCATCGCGGCCACGATCACGCGCTCGGCTGCGTTTTTCTTGAACAGAGCCGCGGCGACCTGGCTGATGGCCTGCCGTGAGGTTCGTTCGCTCAGGCCGATCAGGACATTGCCCTTGCCGATCGGCATCACGTCGCCGCCCTCGAACGTGGCAAGCCCGTGGTCCTGGGTCGGGTCGCCCCACCACACGTTGACCTTGCCGGCGAAATCCGGATGGAACTTGTAAATGGCAGTCGCGAGGATCGGCTCTTCGTGCCGCGCCGGCCAATAGAGCGAGTTCAGCGTGACGCCGCCATAGATCCAGCATGTCGTATCCCGCGTGTACAGCGTATTCGGGAGCGGCGGCAGCAGATATTCGGTCATCCCTGCGGCCTCACGGACCAGCTTGAGCATCTCGCCGCCATGGGCATCCGGAAAGTCATGAGTCGACACGCCGCCGATCAGGGTTTCCGCAAGATCGCGCGGCTTGAGGCTTTCCAGATATGAGCGAAGCTCGTCGACGAGACCAAGCCCGACCTGGTTGGGCACGACCTGGTTGTCGAGGATCCACTTCCTGGCCTCGGGGATTGCGACGGTCTCGGTGAGCATATTATGCATTTCGATGACGTCGATGCCGCGGTCGCGCATCTTCTGCACGAAGTCAAAATGATCGCGCTTGGCGTTGTCGACCCACAACACGTCGTCAAACAGCAAAGTATCGCAATTGGAGGGCGTGAGGCGCTGATGAGCACGGCCCGGAGAGCAGACCATGACCTTGCGCAACTGGCCGACCTCCGAATGAACGCCGAAGGGACTCGCGGGTTCCGAAGCGTGCTTTGCCATGGGAGGTACCTCGGGAAATGCCTTGCCTAGATGGTGATGTAGCCGGTAGCTAATCCGTGAATCCCGACGACCGCGCCGATCGCAGCCGCGATGAAGATGACCCACTCGACCGGCGTGAAGACCTTTGCTTTCTGTTCGAAGCGCGCCCAGAAATACAGCACCGTGCCGGGTGCGTAGAGGATGGCGGACAGCAGCAGGAATTTCATTCCGGCGGCGTAGATCAGGAACAGCGTGTAGATGACCGCGATACCGGCGAAGATCAGGTCACGTCTGCGCTCGGTGAGGCTCTTCTCGTACGTGTCACCGCGCCTGACGAGCAGCAGCCCGTAGGCCGCGACCAGGAAAAACGGGATGAGCGACATGACGCTCGTCAGATTGAGCATCAGCGAGAAGGCATCTTGCGACCAGTAGGTGCTGATGACGAAGAGCTGGACGACGGCATTGGTCAGCCAGAGCGCGGCCGCCGGCACCTTGTTCGCGTTCTCGGTGCCGAACAGCGTCGGCATGTCGTTGGTCCGACCGGCGGCCGAAAGCACCTCGGCGCAGATCAAGGACCAGGCGAGATATGCCCCGAGGACCGAGATCAGCAGTCCGACGCTGACGAAGACAGCGCCCCAATGTCCGACCACGGCCTCCAGGACCGTCGCCATCGACGGCTGCCGCATGCCCGCAATCTCTGCGCGCGCAAGCACGGCATAGGGCAGCATGGTCACGAGCACCATCAGGCTCGTGACGATCACGAACCCCAGAACGGTCGCGGCGCCAACATGGGAGCGTTCCTTGGCGTAGCGCGAATAAACACTTGCGCCTTCGATTCCGAGAAAAACAAACACCGTGACCAACATGGTCGCTCGGATCTGCTGGAACAGGCTCGCGTCTGGCATGCCCTCGCCGCCCCAGAAATTGGTCCGGAATAAGTTGGCCTTGAATGCGAAGATCAGGATGACGATGAAGACTAGGATCGGCACGATCTTAGCGATCGTGACGATGGTGTTGATCGCGGCCGCCTGCTGCACCCCGCGCAGGATCATGAAGTGAAACAGCCAGATCCCGATCGAAGCGACGATGATCGCCGTGACGGTATTGCCGTCACCAAACACGGGAAAGAACGCGCCCAACGTCGACTTGATCAGGACCCAATAGGACACGTTGCCGATACAACTCCCGATCCAGTAGCCGAATGCCGACAGGAAACCGGGATAGTCGCCAAATCCTTCCTTCGCATAAGCATAGACACCGGCGTCGAGATCAGGCTTCCGTTCGGCCAGCGACTGGAACACGCGAGCCAATGTGTACATGCCGCCTCCGGCGATGCACCAGGCGAAGATGGCGCCGAACGGGCCCGTTGCGATGCCGAAGGTCCGCGGCAACGAGAAGATTCCCGAGCCAACCATCGATCCGACCACCATCGCGGTCAGCGCAAACAGTGAAAGTTTTTGAGTTGATGGCGTCGCAGTCATCTGGAGGCCTCGAACCGGAGCGGCAAGCAACGTCGCGGCCACTCTGCTCTTTCACGGCCGAAACCATGCGCCCAGGGAGGAGCGCGGCATATCGGGTGATTACCTAGTCCAGGGTCGGGATTCTCCTCGCCGGCGGTTGCGATCGCGGTCTCTTTGCCCGGCGATGATGCAGGCGAACCCACCCTTTATGGTCCGCGAACCATCCGAACATTCATCCCTCGGGCCCAGGGTTTTCTCTGATGTCGGGTGCACCGGCGACCCGCTAGCGTCGACGCAAGCGTCCCATAAACGGCCCCTCCATCGAGCCGAACGGGACTCCTATCAGGAGGTTGCAATGTCCGATTTAGTGGCGATCGTGTATCCGTCCGAGGCGAAAGCCGAAGAGGTGCGTCAGCGGTTGCTCAAACTTCAAAAAGAATACCTCATCACGATCAGCGACGCAGTGATCGCCGTGAAATCGGATTCCGGCGACATCAAGCTCAATCAACTCGTCAATACCACCGCCATGGGCGCGATGACAGGAAGTTTCTGGGGACTTCTGATCGGCGTGCTCTTCCTGAATCCGATCCTCGGTGTCGCGGTGGGCGCCGCATCCGGCGCGCTCGGTGGCGCGCTCTCCGATTTCGGCATCAACGATTCCTTTATGAAGGAGCTATCCGCGAGCCTCCAGACCGGCAACGCGGCCTTGTTCGTCCTGATCAAGCACATGACCGCGGACAAGGTGCTCAAGGAAATCAAGGATGCCGGAGGGGTCGTTCTGAAAACATCCCTGGACGAAACCAAGGAAAAGGCCCTGCGCGACGCGCTCGCGAGTGCCGCGGAGCGGCCGGCGGCCTGAAGGGCCGCCGTCGCCTCTTAGCGTCGACTGCCGGCAAGGCGCAGCATCATCATGAACAGGTTGATGAAATTGAGATAAAGCGACAGCGCGGCGATCACCGACTTGCGACCTGCCGCGGTTTCATCGTCCCTGCCGTCGTACATCGCCCTGATCCGCTGCGTATCGTAGGCCGTGAGGCCTGCGAAGACGCCGACGCCCACGATCGAGATCAGCCAATCCAGCGCGGTCGACCGCAGGAACAGGTTGACCAGGCCTGCGATGATAATTCCGATGAGGCCCATGAACAGGAACGTACCGAGCCCGGAGAGATTGCGCCTGGTCGTGTATCCGAAGATGCTGAGCGCCCCGAAAGTCGCGGCCGTAATGAAGAATACTCGGGTGATCGAGGAACTGGTGTAGATGTGGAGCAAGATCGAGAGCGATATGCCGACGAGCGCGGCATAGACGAAGAACAGAAGCCGCGCCGTTGGCGCCGACAGCGTGTCGATGCGCGAGCCGATGAAGAACACCAGCGCGAGCGGCGCCAGGATGAAGATCCACATCAGCGGGCTTTGCAGCAATTCAGGACCGACAAACTGATAGGTCATCCACGCGACAACGGCGGTCACAGCGACGCCCGTAGCCATATAATTGTAAATGCGCAGCATGTAGTCGCGTAATCCGACGTCCACCGCGATCGTGCCACCACCGGCCGCGCCAGAGGTCGTCAGGTTCTGATCATAGTTCGACATCGCTTGCCTCCTCTTGACCCCGCGGAATAGACGATCCTATCCCCCGGGCTCAGGACGCGGCATCAGACAATCACCTGAGTGCCGGCGGTGAAGCACCCTACTCCGCCGCAGTTTCCGGAGCGCGTACCCGGCCATTCGCGGCGGCCACCAGCACTTTGCAAGATGGCGAGCATCCGGTCGCGACCAAAGCACGACCGCCCCGTTGGAAGGACCTGACGGCGGCCCCTAAAGCCGCGGCCCTCCCGATTTCCTGCCCGTGCCTCCTACAGAGAATCCCTGATGTGCGAGCGAGAACGGTGCCTCTAAGGTCTTTGTTTGGAGTTGGCCGGCAGCCGTGCCCGCCTCATCTCGGATTGGAAGGCCATCTTCTGTCATGGCTCCTTCGTCGAACGAGGCCGATCAAAAGCTCTCTCGCAATGCGCTCATCGCGCTTGTGATCGGCTCGATGGTCGGTTCCGGCATTTTCGCATTGCCTGCATCTTTCGGACGCGCAACTGGGGCGCTCGGAGCGATGATCGCCTGGGTTATCGCAGGCACCGGCATGCTCATGCTGGCGTTCGTGTTCCAGTCGCTGTCACGCCGCAAGCCTGACCTCGATGCCGGCATTTACGCCTACGCCAGGGCCGGATTCGGAGACTATATCGGCTTCGCTTCAGCCGTGGGCTATTGGATCGGCTGTTGCCTCGCCGACGTCGCCTGTCTCATTCTGATCAAGGCCACGCTCGGGCAGTTCTTCCCGGTCTTCGGTGATGGCACGACACCGACCGCCATCGCTTCGGCATCCCTGCTTCTGTGGGGTGTTCACTTTCTGGTGCTGCGCGGCATCAAGGGAGCAGCCGCTCTCAACTCGGTCGCGACCTACGCGAAGATCGTCCCGATATTGCTATTCATCGTCGTGGCTGCGATTGCCTTGAACGGCGAGCTGTTCTCGCGGAATTTCTGGGGTACGGAGCAGCCGAACCTTGCGGATGTGTTCACCCA
The DNA here is from genome assembly GCF_029909975.1 of Bradyrhizobium sp. ISRA430. NCBI lineage: Bacteria > Pseudomonadati > Pseudomonadota > Alphaproteobacteria > Hyphomicrobiales > Nitrobacteraceae > Bradyrhizobium > Bradyrhizobium sp. ISRA430. Next base: position 6,336,589 of record NZ_CP094516.1, on the reverse strand, counting down.
GGTCCGCGGCACCATGCTGCTTACCGTATTCGTCTTCGTCGGCATCGAGGGCGCAAGCGTCTACTCCCGCTATGCCAGTGATCGCGCCGACATCGGCATCGCAACCGTCGGGGGCTTTCTGGCCGTTCTCTGCCTTCTCGTCCTTGTGACGCTTCTGTCCTACGGCGTCCTGCCACGACAGGAGCTCGCGGGTCTCCCGACACCGTCGATGGCGGGCGTGATGGAATCGATGGTCGGCGGCTGGGGCGGCGTGTTCGTCAGCGTCGCACTCTTGATCTCGATCCTGGGCAACTACCTGTCCTGGTCGCTGCTGGCGGCCGAAGTCCTGCATTCTGCGGCGGTCCACCGCACCATGCCCTCCTTTCTCGCCAGCGCGAACGCGCACGCGGTCCCCGCAGGCGCGCTCTGGCTGACCAACTGCGTCATCCAGATATTCCTGCTCGTCACCTGGTTCGCCGAATATGCCTTCACGCTCGCCTTGAAGATGACGAGCGCGATGACGCTGATTCCCTATTTCTTTGTCGCGGCGTACGCCTTGAAGCTCGCGTGGGCCGGCGAGACCTACGCGGCTGGTGAGCGCGCCCGCATCGTCGACGGAATCCGCTCTTGCGTCGCGACGCTTTATGCGGCCGGCATGATCTATGCTGGCGGACCAAAATTTCTTCTGCTGTCGTCAATCCTCTATGCGCCCGGAACGCTGCTGTTCCTTCTCGCAAAACGCGAACGCAAGGAGGTCACCTTCAGACCGTTCGAAGCCGTCATGTTTGCAGCGATAACGATCGCCGCGTGCGCCGGCGTCTACGCGCTGGCTGTTGGAGCCATCTCGATTTGAGTCCCTGTCCATCTGGAGGCGAATATGAACATCCAGGCTGTGTGTAGCGCCTTGATCCTGGGCGGAGTGGTGGTGGCGGCCACCGCACCGTCAACCCTGGCCCTGGCGCAGTCGAAGGACAGCAGCATGGCCACGCCAAGGGAAGCCGGCACGCCCGCATCAAAGAGCGCAACGCCAAATACCAATACAAATCCGACGAAGCACCGCTACTGGCGTCATCGCGGCGGCAAGCATCCGCACTATGGCAGTCGGCGCGTTCGCACCTAGCACGCCGCAGAGGATGATCTCATTCCTGCAATTGGAGCGATTGATGAGCGATCCCAGGATAGGATCGGAGAGACTCCGCGAGGTCGTTCTCAGCGATGATCCTGCCGATCAAACCAAGGATACAGGACAGCGCAGCATTCTGGCGACCGGCGTCACTTTGCTCGCCACGTGCGTTGCCCTATTCCTGGTTTGGCAGACGGTTTCGAGCCTCCTCATTGTGTTCGCAGGTGTGTTGTTCGCGGCATTTCTGGACGCTTCTGCGAGGGCGCTAGCTCCCGTTCTTCCTCTGAATCGTGCCTATCGGCTGACGCTCGTTCTTCTACTCTTTTCCGCTCTGTCGGGATTTGGACTCGACTGGGGCGCAGGCAAGCTGCCGGAGCAGACGCGCCTGCTGCTGAAGGTCATGGACACCCAGCTCGACATCTTGCAGGAGCACCTCCTGTCATACGGTGTCGACCTGCTCGGTCCGGAGTGGGGCCGAGACTTCGCGCAGTGGCTGTTTTCCGATCAGGGTCGGTTTCTCAGCCATGCCCAATTCCTGCTTGGCGGAGCCTCCAGTCTTCTGACGGGCGCACTCGTGATCCTGTTCCTCGGGATCCTCTTTGCCTTCGATCCGACCAGCCACCGCGAGAGCCTGGTCATGCTGGTGAAACAGTCCTACCGCAAGCGGACGAGAGCCGTCATGGACGAGATGGGCAGCGTCTTGCGGCTGTGGTTGGTCGGACAGCTCATCCGCATCATACTCATGACGCTGTGCGTGTGGGTCGCACTCTATCTCATTGGCCTCCCTGGTCCTTTCGTGCTTGGACTACAGGCGGGTCTATCGAATTTCATTCCCTATCTCGGGCCGATCGTTGCGGCGCTTCCAATCGCGCTCGTGGCGATGCCGCTCGGCGCCTCTCTGCTCATCTGGGCCGTCGTCATCTACACCATCATCCAATCGATCGAAGGATATGTGATCGGCCCGCTGATCCAACGCCAGGCGGTCGAAATCCCTCCGGCCTGGACATTGGTCGCGATCGTCCTCCTGGGTGCGCTATTCGGCGTCATGGGGATCGCGCTCGCCATGCCACTGGTCGCCATCGGTCGGGTCGCGATCATCAGGTTCTATGTCGAGGACTACCTTGGCGACGATCCCAAGCGAACAGCAGCGGACAAGCGTGAGTAGATCGGCCATGAGCGAAATTCATCCGCAGCGAAGCGACGACCCTGAGCCTCCATCGAGGCAATCGGGGATGCCCCACTTCCTCTTGCAGCAGCTTCCCTATGTGGTGGCGCTCGTGCTCGCCATCGCAGGCGTCGCCTATGCCAACGTCTCGCACCAGCCTCTCGTCGGCTACTGGGAATTCTTGGCACTTGCCATCGGCGTGGTATGCGTCGTCACGAAATGGCCAGAGACCGAAGGCAAGGAGGCGCAGCTTCGATTGATCTGGACACAGACGCTGCACTGGATTGCCGTCCTCGTCACGATGAACATCATGCTGGTCTCCGGCGTCCAGCAGTTGCTTCCAACACCGGCAACCGGCCTGGTCCTCCTGACATTGCTCGCGCTCGGCACGTTCCTCGCGGGTGTCAGCCTTCTTTCGCTGCAAATCTCCTTCCTCGGCCTTGCGATGGGCGTTGCAGTCCCGGCGATATCCTGGCTGAAGCAGTCCTTCTTCTTCTTCCTGCTGGGCGCTGTCTTGCTCATTGGCCTCGGCATCACGTTTTGGCTTCGGCAGGACCGACGGCCCGCAGCAACCTCTGCGGACACGAAAAACCAAGTGGAGGCTTGAATGCGAATTGTGCGGCTCCTTGGGTCCATCGGCACATTTATCTTGCTTTGCACGGCCGCCTCGCCGGCCCGCGCGGAGACGTTCAGAGTCGGCAGACTATTGTGTTTCAGCACGCCGCGCGTCGGACTGGTGCTTGGATCCGCGCAGTCGCTGCGCTGCGTATTCTATGCACAACGGCCGCAGCGACAATACATCTATGAGGGACGCATCAGACGCGTCGGTCTTGACCTTGGCGTAACCTCGGCCGGTACCTTGTCGTGGGCTGTGTTCGCCAAGAACTCGCGTGTCGGTCCGGGCACGTTGCGGGGCAGCTATGTGGGAGCGAGCGGCAATGTCGCCCTGGGCCCCGGCCTCGGAGCCAACGTCCTGATCGGCGGCTCGCGCCGAAGTGTCATGTTGCAGCCGGTATCGGTCGAGCGCTCAATCGGGCTCAACCTCGCCGCCGGCGTGACCAACCTGACGCTGGGACCAAGAGGACGGCGATAGGCGCGGGGGCGCCGCGACATCGACAGGGAATATTTCCGCCCCGTTGCTCAGGGTTTCGTCGGATGTCGGCGTTGCCGGTTCGAAGCTAGCATCCCACGCGTGTCAACCAAACCATCGCCGATCAGGAGGATCGCATGACGGTCTTTGACAGCAGAACCGGCGTTGAAACCCTGGTTGCCCCGCCGCTGTGGGTCTGCGCTCTTCTCGGTATCGTACTGATTGCCGCCGGCATGCTCGCGCTAAGCGACGTCGTGTTCGCGACCATCATCAGCGTCAAGCTGATTGGGCTGACCGCCATCGCAGCCGGCGGATTTGAGATCATCCACTCCTTTTGGACCAGGGGATGGGGCGGTTTCCTGTGGCAGATCCTTCTCGGCGCGCTCTATCTCGCCTTCGGAATCGTGCTGCTCACCCAGCCGGAATCCGGCGCGCTGATCTTGACCTATTTCCTGGGCGCCGTGCTGTTTGCATCGGGCATCATTCGATGCGTGCTGAGTTTCGCCCATTGGCGACAGAACGGCTGGATGATGCTGATCTCCGGCATCGTCGGACTGCTCGCCGGTGTGCTGATCCTGTTCAGTTTCCCCACTATCAGTGTCTGGGCCCTTGGATTCCTGCTCGGCGTCGACCTGATTTCGCACGGCCTGGCGTGGCTGCTCTACGCACTTCAGTCCGTACGGAGAACTGCGTAACAAAAAGAGGAGAAGACAATGAGCGCTCCCACCCGCCGCGCGTTCCTAGGCTTTGCCCAGAATGCCGTTGCCGCAGCAGCGATCGGCGCCATCGGCGTACGCTTGATCGAAGCCGCGGAAGCAATGCCGATCGCTCCCGATCTCGGCCTGGCCGGCAAGCCGGAAGACCTCGTCACGGCTCAATGGTGGGGGCCACCGCCTGCCCCCGGTTGGGGGCCCGCTCCGGGCTGGGGCCGGCCGCGACCGCCCTGGTGGGCGCCGCCGCCCGCTCCCGTTTGGGGACCAACGCCCGGCTGGGGCCGCCCCCCACTCACCTGGCGCGCACAATGGTGGGGATCGCCACCGCCGCCACGCCCGGGCTGGGGCCGTCCGCCGCCGCCGCGGCGCAGGCGGCGCTGGGTCTGCTGGTGGCATCGCGGCCGACGCCATTGCGGGTGGCGGTGGACTTAGCACCGCCTCTCGCAGGCCCGTAACCCAGCGATGGAGGAGACAGTGCGTACCAAGAACCAATGGCTCCTTGCGGCGGTGCTGGCCGTCCTTCTCGTTGTGGCCACCTGGTATTGCGTAGCGGTATGGCAGGCGACACCCATGCCGCTCTACGGCAACATCATCCTGGGAGCCGCCGCCATCCTCGTGCTGGTGTCGGGCTGCGGCCTGATCGCGCTGATGTTCTACAGCCATCGCAAAGGTTACGACGAGCCTGCACGCAGCAACCGGACAACACAGGAGTGAGCGAGGCCTGAGCCACTCATCCCAGGCCTGGGGCAAGGAGCGGACGATGGACCTTGCTGAAGTCTCGGCCAGACTGCTCGTGGCAAGCCTCATGACGATCATCATCCGTGGGACAGCCTGGACACAGCCTGCTCCCGCCGGTCCTCCTGCGGTCGGCATCGTGGAAGCGACCCGGCGGCCGATCACCGAAACCAGCGAGTTCATCGGACGGATCGAGGCGATCAATCGCGTCAACGTCGTCGCGCGTGTCACTGCCTTTCTGGAAAAGCGACTGTTCGTCGAAGGCGCCGAAATCAAGACCGGAGATCAACTCTATCATCTCGAACGCGGTCCCTTCGAAGCTGACCTCGAGTCGAAGCAAGCACAGGTGGCGCAGCTCCAAGCGACGCTCGAGAACGCCAAATTGACGACCGAGCGCGCGCGGACGCTGCTCGGCGGACCGGCCGGGCAACAATCGACCTATGATGCAGCAATCGCGAACCAGCGCAGCCTCGAAGCCCAGGTGCAAGCCGCGCAGGCGCAGGTCGAGGCGTCCCGGATCAACCTCGACTACACCGTGATCAGCGCGCCGATCAACGGCAAGATCGGGCGAACGGCGGTCACTGAAGGCAATGTGGTCAGTCCGAGTTCAGGCGTGCTGACCACCATCGTCAGCCAAGACCCGATGTATGTCACCTTCCCGGTGCCGCTGCGCCAAGCGCTGGAATTGCGCGAACGTTACGGCCCGAAAGGCGGCCTGGAAGCCGTGGTGATCAGGTTGCGGCTCCCCGACGGCCGCATGTTTGGCCAAGCCGGCAAGCTGAACTTCGTCGACAACACCATCGCGCAGAACACCGACACGGTCACCGTGCGCGGCGAGATCGCCAATCCGATCCTGCGCGCGCCTTCGGCCGCAGGCGTGACCGTACACGAACTGACCGACGGCGAATTCGTCACTGTCGTGCTCGAGGGCGTCGAGCCGATCGAGGTGCTGGCGATTCCCCGCTCTGCGGTGCTGTCGGACCAGCAGGGTGACTATGTCCTTACTGTCGGTTCCGGCAACAAGGCTGAGCAGCACCGCATCAAGCTCGGACAATCCACGCCCACCATCGCCGCCGTGATCAGCGGCCTGTCTGCCGGCGACAAGGTCATCGTCGAGGGCCTCCAGCGGGCGCGTCCCGGCCAGATCGTCGCGCCGGGGCCGGCAAGCCCGCTGATCCTGTCGGGCATGAAGGCCGCCACGGGCGACGCCGGCCCTTCCGGCAAAGCCACGGACACCAAGCCATGATGTCCGCGGTCTTCATCGATCGTCCGCGATTGGCGATGGTGATCGCATTCATCATCACCATCGCCGGTGCCCTGGCGCTGGTGCAGATCCCGGTGGCGCAGTTTCCGGACATCGTGCCGCCGCAGGTCACGGTCTCCGCCACCTTCCCCGGTGCGTCCGCGGAGGTGGTCGAAAGCAGTGTCGCCCAGCCACTGGAGGCGCAAGTCATCGGCGTGGACCGCGCCCTCTACATGAAATCGACCAGCGCCAATGACGGCACCTATACGCTCACCGTTTCCTTCGCGCTCGGCACCAATCCCGACATCAACACCGTCAACGTCAACAACCGCGTACAGAGCACCCTGTCGCAGTTGCCGACGGAAGTCCAGCAGCAGGGCGTGACGGTGCGCAAGCGGTCCTCGGCGATCCTGCAATTCCTGGTGCTCTACAGCGCCGACGGACAGCAGGATCCGCTCTTCATCACCAATTACGCGATCATCAACATACTTGATGCCCTCGCCAGCACACCGGGGGTGGGCCAGACCAATCTGTTCGCCAAGATGAATTACTCGATGCGGATCTGGTTCGATACGCAGCGGCTGACCAGCCTCAACCTGACCCCGTCGGACGTCATCGCTGCGATCCGCACCCAGAGCGTTCAGGCGCCGGTCGGCCGCATCGGCGCGCGGCCGATCAGCGACGACCAGCAGTTCCAGTTCAATGTGCAGACTCTCGGCAGGCTCGCCACTACCGATCAATTCGCCAACATCGTGCTGCGCGCCAATCCGGATGGCTCCTCGCTTCTAGTGAAGGACGTCGCACGAGTCGAAATGGGCGCGCAAAATCTCGACAGCGAGGCGCGGATCGATGGACGCGCTGCCGTGCCGATCGCGATCTATCTCGCGCCGGGTGCTAATGCCGTGACGACCGCGAAGGCGGTCGCGGCCACGATGCAACGTCTCTCCAAACGTTTCCCAACCGGGCTCAGCTACCTCGTGCAATACGATTCCACGAGCTTTGTGTGGGATACGATCACCGAGGTCTTGCGGACGCTTGCCGAGGCCTTCGTTCTGGTCGTGATCGTGGTGTACATTTTCCTCGGCAATCTCCGCGCCACCGTGATCCCGGCGGTGGCGGTTCCGGTAAGCCTGGTCGGCACTTTCGCCGTGCTGTTCATGCTCGGCTATTCGGCCAACACAGTGTCGCTGCTCGCGATGGTGCTCGCCATCGGCATCGTGGTGGACGACGCCATCGTGGTGGTTGAGAACGTGGAACGTGTGATGGAGGAAGAGCCGGCGCTGTCCCCGATCGAAGCTAGCAAGAAGGCCATGACGCAGATCATGGCGCCAATCTTTGCCATCACGCTGGTGCTGCTCTCCGTATTCGTGCCGATCGCGTTCATTCCAGGCATTTCGGGCACGCTGTTTCGCCAGTTCGCGGTCACGATCAGCGCGGCGATGATGATTTCGGCCCTGAATGCGCTGACGCTGTCGCCTGCGCTCTGCGCCTTGTTCCTGCGTCACACCGGGCCGCGGCGCGGCATCATCGGCCGCGTGCTTGGCGGCATCGACTGGTTGCGCGACCGCTATAGCGGCGGCGTCCGCCGGCTAGTGCGCGTGGCCGGACTCTCCCTCCTGCTCGTTGCCGTATTCGCCGGCGGAATCTTCGGCATGTCGCGGATCACGCCGACGGGATTCCTGCCCGAAGAAGACCAGGGCGCCTTCTTCACCTCGGTGCAACTGCCCGACGGCGCCTCGGTGGCGCGCACCAGCGACGTCGCCCAACAGATCGAGGACATTCTGAAGCAGATGCCGGCCGTCGATCACGTCCTCTCCGTGATCGGCTTCTCCCTGCTGGACGGCGCGTCCGAGCCAAACAGTGCGCTGGTGGTCACCCGGCTGAAGCCCTTTGCCGATCGCAAGGCGGCCGCAGATTCGGCGCAGGCAATGATCGCGAAAACCTTCGAAGCCGGCGCGCAGATCCCGCAGGCGAACGTGCTGCCCTTCAACATGCCGCCGATCATCGGCCTCTCCACCTCCGGTGGGTTCGAATACCAGCTCGAGGCGCTGGAGGGACAGAGCCCCGCCGCGATCTCCAGTGTCACGAACTCGCTGATCGGCGCAGCCAATGCCGACGCGCGGCTCGCCCGCGTGTTTTCGACCTTCACGGCCACCAACCCTTCGATCTTCCTCGACATCGATCGCCGCAAGGCGCAGGCGCTCGGCGTCCCCGTGAGCGACATCTTCACCGCCTTGCAGGCGACGCTCGGCGGCATCTACGTCAACAATTTCAACCTGTACGGCCGCACCTGGCAGGTCAACGTCCAGGGCGAGGCGTTCGATCGCGCCGACATCTCCGACATCTGGCGGATCTACTTGCGCAACGACACCGGCCAAATGGTGCCGATACGCTCGCTGGCCGGCATCAAGATCGTGACCGGACCGCAGGTCGTTACCCGCTACAACAATTATCGCTCGGTAACGGTGAACGGCAGCCCGGCGCCCGGCATCTCATCCGGCACCGCAATTGCGGCAATGGCGGACATCTCCAACGCCGTGCTGCCCGCGGGCTACAGTTTCGAATGGACCGGCACGGCCTATCAGGAGCAGCAGGCTGCCGGCCAGACCGGCATCGTGCTGATGCTTGCCGTGTTGTTCGCCTATCTGTTTCTGGTCGCGCTCTACGAGAGCACGGTGATCCCGATCCCGGTGCTGCTCTCGGTCGTTGTCGGTGTCCTCGGCTCCTATGTCGGCCTCAAGATCGCCGGCCTCAGTCTCGATCTCTATGGTCAGATTGGCCTCGTGGTCCTGATCGCGCTCGCCGCCAAGAACGGCATCCTGATCGTCGAATTCGCAAAGGAGCAGCGTGAGGCGGGCGTGGCACTCGCCGATGCCGCGATCCAAGGGGCTCATATGCGCTTCCGCGCCGTCATGATGACGTCAGTTGCGTTCATCCTCGGCCTCCTGCCGCTCGTCATCGCAACCGGCGCCGCTGAACTCAGCCGCCGTGCCGTCGGCACAGCCGTATTCGCTGGCATGCTCGCTGCAAGCTCGATCGGGATCTTCATGGTGCCGATGCTCTACGTGACGTTCCAGCGCCTGCGCGAGCGGGTGAAGACGAAATCCCAATCAACCTCCCGGCTGACGCCGCCTATCGATGAAACGGCCTAGACCATGACGCGCAATCGAAAACGCTGGCTGATCGCTCTCCTCGTCGTGGCGCTCGGCGCGGGCGGCTACTTCGCCTGGCAGAAGCTGGGAGGCGACAGCCTTACGGCGGGCTTCGCCAGCGGCAACGGCCGCATCGAGGCCGTGGAAATCGATATCGCGACCAAGACGCCCGGGCGCATCAGGGACATCCTGGTGCGGGAGGGCGATCTGGTGTCGGCCGGACAGGCGCTCGCGCAAATGGATACCGTGCAGCTCGAGGCACAGTACCGCCAGGCCCAGGCGCAGTTGCGCCGTGCCACGATCGGGATCGACACCGCCAAGAGCCTCGTGACCCAGCGCGAGGCCGAGAAGAAGACAGCGACCGCTGTGATTAACCAGCGCAGCGCGGAGCTCGATGCGGCCGATCGAAAGCTGCAACGTTCCGAAACATTGATCAGAACCAACGCTGTGTCCCAGCAGGTGCTTGACGACGACCGGGCGGCCGCCAACGGCGCGCGCGCCGCTGTGGCCGCTTCGGAGGCCCAGTTCGCCGGCTCGGAAGCTGCGATCAGCGCCGCCGAAGCACAAGTCGTCGATGCGGAAGCTGCCGTCGAGGCGGCGAAAGCCGCCATCGAGAGCATCAAGGCCGATCTCAACGACTCGACGCTGCGCGCGCCTCGCGACGGACGCGTCCAATTCCGCGTGGCCCAGCCGGGCGAAGTTCTCTCCGCTGGCGGACGCGTGCTCAACCTCGTCGACCTCGGCGACGTCTACATGACGTTCTTCCTGCCGACGGCGCAGGCCGGCCGCGTCGCGATCGGCTCGGAGGTCCGCCTCGTGCTTGACGCAGCACCGCAATGGGTCATTCCCGCCAAGGCGACGTTCGTCGCCAGCGTCGCACAATTCACGCCGAAGACCGTCGAAACCGAAGAGGAGCGGCAGAAGCTGATGTTCCGCGTGAGGGCGCATATCTCACCGGACCTGCTGCGGCGGAACATCGAGCAGGTCAAGACCGGCTTACCCGGCCTGGCCTTCGTCCGGCTCGACCCTGACGCCGAATGGCCGGCGCAATTGACGGAACATCTGGTCAAATGAGCGATACGTCGAACGGCGATCAGTTACTCTCTCCGGCGCCGGTGATACGCCTCGAAGCGGTCGGGCTGTCCTACGACAAGACTCGTGCGCTGGATGGCGTCACGCTCGACATTCCCTCAGCACGCATGGTGGGCCTAATTGGACCTGACGGCGTCGGCAAGTCCAGCCTGCTCTCGCTAGTCGCAGGCGCCCGCGCCATCCAGGATGGACGGATTCAGGTGCTCGGCGGCGATATGGCGGATAGCACGCACCGACGGCGCACCTGTCCGCAGATCGCCTATATGCCGCAGGGCCTGGGCAAGAATCTCTACCCGACTCTCTCTGTCTTCGAGAATGTGGATTTCTTCGGCCGCCTGTTCGGGCACGACCAGTGCGAGCGGGAGGAACGCATACGGCAACTCCTCACGGACACCGGCCTTAGTCCCTTTACCGATCGACCAGCCGGCAAGCTGTCGGGCGGCATGAAGCAGAAGCTCGGCCTCTGCTGCGCGCTGATTCACGATCCTGATCTCCTGATCCTCGACGAGCCCACGACGGGCGTCGACCCGCTCTCGCGCCGGCAGTTTTGGGAGCTGATCGAGACGATCCGAAAGGATCGTCCGGGCATGAGCGTCGTCGTTGCGACCGCCTATATGGAGGAAGCCGCGCGCTTCGACTGGCTCGTTGCGATGAAGGACGGGCGAGTGCTAGCGACCGGCACTCCGGCGAAGCTGCTGCAACAGACCGGCGCCGACAATCTCGATGCAGCCTTCATTGCCCTGCTGCCTGAGGAGCAGCGACGGGGTTACAAGGAGGTGGTGATCCCACCGCGCGCAAGCGATCATGACGACATCGCAATCGAGGCCGAGCGGCTGACCGTCAGGTTCGGCGACTTCACGGCCGTCGACCATGTCAGCTTCCGCATCGCCCGCGGCGAGATCTTCGGCTTCCTTGGCTCGAACGGCTGCGGCAAGACCACGACGATGAAGGTGCTGACTGGGCTTTTGCCGGCGAGCGAAGGCGAAGCCAGGCTGTTCGGGCACGAGGTCGATCCCAATGACATGGATGTCCGGCGGCGCGTCGGTTATATGTCGCAGGCCTTTTCGCTCTATTCCGAGCTGACGATTCGCCAGAACCTGAAGCTGCACGCGCGGCTGTTCCGTCTCGCGCCTGACACCATCGAGGATCGTGTCCGCAAGATGGTCGACGACTTCGACCTCACCCATGTCATCGACGCATTGCCCGACGCGCTGCCGCTTGGCGTGCGCCAGCGCCTGTCGCTTGCGGTCGCCATGATCCACGCGCCCGACATCCTGATCCTGGACGAACCGACCTCCGGCGTCGATCCGGTCGCCCGCGACGGCTTCTGGCAGATCCTGTCCGATCTGTCACGGCGCGACAATGTCACGATCTTCGTGTCCACTCATTTCATGAACGAGGCGGAGCGATGCGACCGCATCTCTCTGATGCATGCCGGCAAGGTGATGATCAGCGACACGCCGGCAGGGATCGCAGAGCGTCGCGGCGGCGGCAACCTAGAAGAAGCCTTCGTTGCCTACCTGAAGGACGCGATCGCCGCGACCGACGCGAGCGTGGCGCGTGCCACGCCGCATGTGACCGAAGCCGCCACCGCCAAGACGCACGGGGCCATGCACAGCGCCTTGAGCTTCTTCGATCCCCGACGCATGTTTGCCTACACACAGCGGGAGGCGCTCGAGCTCAGGCGCGATCCGATCCGCGCCACGCTTGCCATTCTCGGCAGCCTCATCCTGATGTTCGTGATGGGCTACGGCATCAACATGGACGTCGAGAATCTTTCCTTCGCCGTCATGGACCGCGACGACACCACCATCAGCCGCGACTACGTCCTGCAGATCGCAGGGTCCCGCTATTTCACCGAGCTCGCGCCGATCGCCGACTATGATGATCTCGACCGCCGCATGCGCAACGGCGAGCTGAGCCTCGCGATCGAAATCCCGCCCGGGTTTGGACGCGACGTCGCGCGCGGCAGCAACGTTCAGATCGGCGCCTGGGTCGACGGCGCGATGCCGTCGCGCGCGGAGACGGTGCGCAGCTATGTCCAGGCGATGCACGCGACCTGGCTCGCGCAACGGACCCGGCAGCTCCTGGGCAATGCCGCAACCACCGGCGACTACCAGCTTGAGGTCCGCTTCCTCTACAACCCCGATATCAGAAGCATCGTCGCGATGGCCCCCGCCGTGATACCGATCCTGCTCCTGATCATCCCGGCGATCCTGGCGACGCTAAGCGTCGTGCGGGAGAAGGAGCTGGGATCGATCATCAACTTCTTCGTCACGCCGGTGACCCGGATCGAGTTTCTGCTCGGCAAGCAGCTGCCCTATGTCGCGCTCGCCATGCTGAACTTCTTCCTGCTGACGGCTTTCGCCGTGTTCGCGTTCGGCGTTCCCTTCAGGGGCAGCTTCGCGGCCTTCACGGCGGCCGCCCTCCTCTACGTCGTCGTCACGACGGCGATGGGACTCGTCATCTCGTCATTCATGACGAGCCAGATTGCGGCGATCTTCGCGACCGCGCTCCTCACCATGATTCCGGCCACGCAATATTCGGGGCTGATCGATCCGGTCTCATCGCTCCAGGGCGCCGCCGCTATCTTCGGACGGATCTACCCGACGGCGCATTTCGTCACCATCACGCGCGGCACCTTCTCGAAGGGGCTCGACTTCGGCGATCTTTCGGGACCGTTCCTTGCGCTTCTCGTTACCATCCCCGTGCTGCTCGGGCTTGGCGTGCTGCTGCTCAAGAAACAGGCGAACTAATCATGCGCGCAGGCAATATCGTCCAGCTCGGCGTCAAGGAACTGCGGGGCCTGTTGCGCGATCCGATGATGCTGGCGCTGATTGTCTATGCCTTCACGGTCTCCATCTATACCTCGTCCAGGGCTCAGCCCGAGACGCTGAACCAGGCGGCGCTGGCTATCGTCGACGAGGACAGGTCGCCGGCCGCCACGCGCATCATCACCGCGTTCAGCCCGCCCTATTTCACGGTCCCGCGGCTGATCCCGCAATCGGACATCATGGCACGCATGGATGCCGGGCTCGACACCTTCGCTCTCAACATCCCGCCCAACTTCCAGCGTGACCTGCTGGCGCAGAGATCGCCCGCCATCCAGCTCAACGTGGATGCGACGCGCATGTCGCAGGCTTTCACGGGAAGCGGCTACATCCAGTCCATCGTCAGCGACGAGGTCGGCGAGTTTCTGTCCCGCTACCGTTCGGCCGCGCCGCTGCCGATCGATCTGGCGCTACGCGCACGCTTCAATCCGGAACTCAACAAGAGCTGGTTCGGCGCCATCAACAACATCATCTCCTCCATCACGATGCTGTCGATCATCCTGACCGGCGCGGCACTGATCCGCGAGCGTGAGCACGGCACGATCGAGCATCTGCTGGTCATGCCGGTGACGCCGTTCGAGATCATGGCCAGCAAGATCTGGTCGATGGGTCTTGTCGTTCTTGTTGCATCCGCTGTCTCCCTCGTCTTCGTTGTGCAGGGCTTGCTCGCGGTCCGGATCGGCGGCTCGATCCCGCTGTTCCTGTTCGGTACAGCACTCTATTTGTTTGCAATGACAAGCTTGGGCATCTTTCTGGCGACGGTCGGCGGATCCATGCCGCAGTTCGGCCTGCTGATGATGCTTGTGTTGATGCCGCTTCAGATGCTGTCTGGAGCCACGACGCCACGGGAGAGCATGCCCGAGATCATCCAGAATATCATGCTGGCCGCGCCCAACACCCACTTCGTCATTCTCGCACAAGCCGTGCTGTTTCGCGGCGCCGATCTTGCTGTCGTCTGGCCGCAGATCGCTGCCTTGCCGTTGATCGGAGCAATCCTGTTCCTACTTTCGCTTCGACGATTTAAGCAGTTCTTGCGGTAGCAGCGCTTGGAGCAGGTGGTCGTTGCGGATGCGGACACCGCTATCGAGGTCCGGCTCGGTGAGGGCGAGCGCAACGCGAATATGTCGGATGACGAGGGGGTCAAGATTGGGGACAACATCTGGTAAGACCCGCATTGCAATCTAAACGAGTCTTGTTGCCTGCACTGTTGGAAATCAAATGGAGGAATGGCAATGTCGCTCCCATGCAAGTTCGAACGGAGCATCCTCAGCCACGAAGAATACGAGACGATCCGCCTCACGCACCATCCCGCCATCTATGATGTCGAAGCGACGGAGCTTCAGGCCATGCGGCCTCGCTTGCGCAAGATGCGCGATAAGGAGAGAACGCTCAGCCGGCAAAAGCGGCGAGAGACACGGAGAAAAGGTGAGGCTCGCGGAGCAAGCTTCCCCGGGACCACCGAGTATCCATCACAACGCAGGCAGGTCTTCGCCGCTGCGCTGAAGCGGGTGAACAACGAGCTCAGGCGTCTTCACAACCTGGCAGCTCGGACCGCACATGTTGAAGCGGCTCAAAAAGCTCTCGCGCTGCGTCGAGCCGCGAACTTCATTCCTTATCCCCCTGCCGGAGCCACCGCGAGCGAAGGCATGGCGCCAAAGGAAAGCAGACGCCGGAGAACGATCGTTGCGGGCGCAAAGATCGGACGAGTTTCGCAAGCGACGAAAGTCGCTCAAGCAATACGCGATGCACGAGGTGCATGAGCTTGGGCGAGGAACCGGTCTCCCGTCCCGTGCCCTTGAGCGCCATCACGCATATCGCTTCTTGGAGGACAAAGACTAGAGGAAGAAATCGCGAAGACGCTGTACGCCATCCGCTATTAGCCTCTCGATCCTTGGGCTGTTCTGCATGCTGCGTCAATGCTCACCCGTATCGGCTCGCCTAGAGCGGTTCCCGACCAAATTGAATCGTTAGGGATTCCCAAATCACGCCGGTTCTGATTCAAACTGCCTGCTGGCGAAGGAGGCCGGCGGGCATGGCGCCACCTCTTTCGATTGATCTCCGCAAGCGTGTGGTTGCCGCCGTTGCGGGCGGCATGTCGTGTCGGGAGGCCGCTGCGCACTTTCGAGTGGGCGTGTCGAGTGCGATCCGCTGGATGGCGCAAGCGCGCGAGACGGGCGAAGTGACGCCGAAGCCACAGGGCGGCGATCGACGCTCGCAGGCGATCGAAGCGCAAGCTGAACGCATCCTCGCGCTGATTGCGGCCAAGCCCGACAGCACATTGGAGGAACTGAAGGCGGCGCTCGCCGCCGATGGACACGCTTTCAGCGTCTCCGCGTTGTCGCGCTTCTTCCAGCGTCGCAAGATCACGCTCAAAAAAAGACTGTATACGCCACTGAGCAAGAGCGGCCGGACGTCCTGAAGAAGCGAGAAGAGTGGGTCGACGGCCAGATTGGCCTCGATCCTGACAAGCTCATCTTCATTGACGAGACATGGGCGTCAACCAACATGGCACGCCCGCGCGGGCGTGCGCCCCGCGGCGAGCGGCTGCGGGCCTCCATTCCGCACGGCCACTGGAAGACAACGACCTTTGTTGCAGGCCTGCGCCTGTCGGGCATGGTCGCGCCGATGGTTCTCGATGGGCCGATCAACGGGCTCGCCTTCCAGGCTTATGTGGACCAGGTGCTCGTTCCAGAATTGCGGGAAGGAGATATCGTCGTCATGGACAATCTCGGCAGCCACAAGGGCGCAGGCGTGCGCGCAGCGATCGAGGCTGCCGGCGCAAAGCTCCTCTATCTCCCGCCCTACAGTCCCGACCTCAATCCCATCGAGAACGCCTTCGCCAAGCTGAAAGCGCTGCTGCGCAGGGCCGCCGAGCGCACCGTCGAAGGCTTGTGGAACGCAATCGGACGCTGCCTCGATCGCTTCACGCCGCGCGAATGCGCCAACTACTTCGCAGCCGCTGGATACGAACCAACCTGATCGGGAACCGCTCTAGCTTCGCGATCCGGCATTGGCCAACGACGACTCGAAGCAAATCCACTCCGGAGTTCGGTTACGGTCTGCCCTGCCGCTGGCGCCCAGACGCATAGCGCGGGTTGATGCCGCAGGACGAATTAGTGCCTGAGGCAGCCGCCCTGCACTGCTGGAAAGTCGAGAACTGGCAGTTGCCGGGATAACCCCAATGGCGGCCCTGGAGACAGTAGCGGGCCGCGACCGCGGGCGAGACCGAACTGACCGCGGCCAGAATCAACACTGCGGAAACAGCGGCGAACAGAAGACGGCACATCAGAGTCCTCTGCCTATTGGGGGTACGTGCTATACGCGTTGCCGCCTGTCGTCGCCAACGCTCCGGCAACAGGAGCGAGCTGATGGTACCATCGGCGCTCAAAAAGGGTTATCCGACAAAACCCTCAGAATCCGCGATGGATTTACCTGAGGACCCGCCTACCCGGCCGACCAATCGGTTTATGACAAACCGGGCCGGTCAAGATGCGCACAGGAGGCTGGGCCGTCCATAACCTCAGCAGCCTGAGCGCTGGATTGTTCGGTTAGGAGCCACACGACGATGTAGGCGTCGACAGCAGGAGGATAACCCAATACTCTCCGCAGCTCCTCGATCAGCGGCGCGCGGAACACTGCCGGGCTGGACCTCGCCCGGCCGTTTAAATATCCGTCCCGGTGGTTAGACCGGGACGGCGAGCGAGTTACAACAAAAGTGGTTGCGGGGACAGGATTTGAACCTGTGACCTTCAGGTTATGAGCCTGACGAGCTACCGGGCTGCTCCACCCCGCGTTAAACCGTTGCATGCCTTCACCAGAGTACCGGGGACGGTGGATGAGGACCTGCGCTGCTCGCGCGGTTTTCATCGCGTCCCAACGGCTTCCTTGGAAGGCTACCCGGGGCGAAACCCATCGGGTGCGGGGGGTATGTATCAACCCGGGCCGGGTTTGGAAAGGCCCGCGGCGACGTTTTTTTCGACTTTATGACAGGCAAGCGGGCCGATGCCCGGTTGGCGCGCTCTTGCCAGAAGTTCCGCAAAAGCGCCAGCTTGCGGCAACAAGATTGAGGGGAAACGCCATTTTGAGGGGAAGCGCCATGGACAAATCCCTGACGAGCGCCCCGCTGCGGGCGCTGGAGGACGCCTTCCAGGCCATGGTCGCGCGGTCGCGGGCCGAGCCGGCCCCCTGACCTCGCCGAA
This sequence comes from Bradyrhizobium sp. ISRA430, assembly GCF_029909975.1. Classification (NCBI taxonomy): domain Bacteria; kingdom Pseudomonadati; phylum Pseudomonadota; class Alphaproteobacteria; order Hyphomicrobiales; family Nitrobacteraceae; genus Bradyrhizobium; species Bradyrhizobium sp. ISRA430. The sequence goes on along the minus strand of NZ_CP094516.1, from coordinate 6,319,267 downwards.
CGCCTCGACCGGCTGGCGCGCCTGCGCGCCGTGGTCGCCGACAACGAAGAACGCTTCCAGCAGGCGATCTCAACCGATTTCGGCCACCGCTCGGCGGTGGAGACCACCATCGCCGAGACGCTTCTGGTGTTCAGCGAAATCCGGCACGCCACCAAACACCTGAAGACCTGGATGGCGCCGCAGCGCGTAGCGACCGCGCTGCAATTCCTGCCCGCACGCAACCGGCTGATCCCGCAGCCGCTCGGCGTGGTCGGCATCATCGCGCCTTGGAATTACCCGCTCCAGCTCACGCTCGCACCCGCGATCGGCGCGATCGCCGCGGGCAACCGCGTCATCATCAAGCCGAGCGAGCTGGTCCCGCATTTCTCCGCGCTGCTGAAGCAGGCGGTCGCGCAGAAATTCGACGCCACGGAAGTGCTGGTCACCGGCATCGAGGATGAGGTCGCAAAGACGTTTGCGACGCTGCCCTTCGATCACCTGGTATTCACCGGCTCGACCCGGGTCGGCCGGCTGGTCGCGGAAGCCGCGGGACGCAATCTGACGCCGGTGACGCTCGAGCTCGGCGGCAAGTCGCCCGCGATCATCGACGCATCGGCCGATCTCGACGAGGCGGCCGAGCGCGTCGCCTACAGCAAGCTGCTCAATGCCGGACAGACCTTCATCGCGCCGGACTATTCGCTGGTGCCGGAGAATTTTGTGCAGGCCTTTGCCGAGAAGGTGCGTGCGCAGATGCGGCGCATGTTCGGCACCGATCCCGCAAACAAGGACTACACCGCTGTTATCTCCGATCGGCATTATGCGCGGCTGGAGGGCCTCGTGGCGGATGCGGCGACTCGCGGCGCAAAGATCCTGCAGCCGGCAAAGCCCGACGATCCAAACTGGAAGGCACATCGCAAATTCCCGCCGACGCTGGTGGTCGGCGCCACCGAAGAGATGGCAGCGATGCAGGAGGAAATCTTTGGTCCCGTGCTGCCGGTGCTGGGCTATCGCGATCCGACCGACGCAATCGCCTTCGTCAACCGGCGCGACCGGCCGCTCGCGCTCTACTGGTTCGGCAAGGATCGCACTGCCCGCGACGAGGTGTTGGCGCGCACCGTCTCCGGCGGCGTCACCGTCAACGACTGCCTGTTTCATTTCACGCAAATCAACCAGCCGATGGGCGGCGTCGGCGCATCCGGCACCGGCGCCTATCACGGCGAATGGGGCTTTCGCACGTTCAGCAAGTTGAAGCCGGTGTTCTATCGCTCGAAATTCAACCGGCTCGCCGACCTCTACCCGCCTTATGGCGGCAAGATAGCGCGGCTGGAGAAGATGATGCGATTCATGTCGTAGCAAACATCAACACCGTCATTCCGGGGCGCCTCGGGACGACGCCTTAGTGAGCCTCGCCGCCGAGAAATGCGGCTTCAGTTTAGTAAGAACCCGCCATCAACCGTCACAACGCTCCCCGTCATGTACCGCGACGCCTTCGACGCCAGCAGCAAAATCGCGCCGTCGAGATCGGACTCGGCGCCGACGCGGCGCTGCGGGATGCGTTTTGTCAATCGTTCCCCCGCAGGCGTCGACCAGAAATCGTGATTCATCTCGGTATCGATGTAACCGGGTGCGAGCGCGTTGATGCGGATGTTCTGGCCGGCAAGCTCGAGCGCCATCGCCTTTGTAGCCTGGATGATGCCGGCCTTGGAGATCGCGTAAGGCGAGACGGCCTTCAAGACGCCGGTGCCGAGCACGGAGGCGATGTTGACGATGTTGCCTGACTGCTTGCGCGCGATCATGCGCCGCGCAACTTCGGTCGCGAGAAAATAGGCGCCCTTGAGATTGGCGCCGATCACCGCGTCCCAATCGGACTCGGTCTGCTCGGTCGCGAGCTTTTCGATCGCGATGCCGGCGTTGTTGATCAGCACGGTGATGGGACCAAGCGCCGCCTCCGCGGCATCGACGGCGCCGGCGATCGAGGCGGTGTCGGTGACATCGAGGGCGACCGCGGCCGCGCGGCCCCCCTTGCCGCGGATCTCCTCTTCCAGGCTCTTCAGCTTGCCGGTCTGCCGTGCCGCGAGCGCAACGGCCGCGCCATGCGCCGCCAGAACACGGGCAAATTGCCGCCCCAGCCCCTGACTCGCGCCAGTGACGAGAATGGTTTCTTTACTGACGTCGAATAGGTCTGACATGACGATTTCCTTGGGCGATTTCCCGGAGCTTTTGCAACCATCAATACAGACGATCTTGGCAATCTGAAACGGGAATGATCGGCTCGCCGCTCATTCGTTCCATCGAGCGACCGCTGTTCTCGGCGGTCGGACAGATCGGCTTCAAGTCGCTGCCGCCGGAGGCCGCCGCCGCAATCGACCGCCTCAAGCAGGAGCGACGGATCCGATCAGGCGCATTTGCATCGCCGCAGCGCCACGCCATGCGTTTTGATGCGAGCACCTCCCTTATCAGCGGCGCCGAGGTTGGCTAATGTAGCGCCTCTAAACCTGCCTGACATCACGGGAGTGAAACAGTGGATCTTGGGATCAAAGGTCGCCGCGCCATCGTCTGCGCATCCAGCAAGGGCTTAGGCCGCGCCTGCGCCATCGCGCTTGCCGATGCAGGCGTTCACGTCACGCTGACCGCGCGCGGCGCCGAAGCCTTGAAGAAGACGGCGGACGACATCCGCTCAGCCCATCCGGACGTCACGGTCACCGAGATCGTCGGCGACATCACGACGCCTGCGGGCCGCGAGGCCGTGCTGACGGCCTGCCCCGATCCGGACATCCTGATCAACAATGCCGGCGGCCCGCCGCCCGGCGATTTCCGCAACTGGACCCGCGACGACTGGATCAAGGCGATCGACGCCAACATGCTGACCCCGATCGAGCTGATCAAGGCGACCGTCGACGGCATGATGGCGCGCAAGTTTGGCCGCATCGTCAACATCACCTCGGCCGCCGTGAAGGCACCGATCGACATTCTCGGTCTGTCCAACGGCGCGCGCGCCGGCCTCACTGGCTTCGTCGCCGGCCTCTCGCGCAAGACCGTGATCAACAACGTCACGATCAACGGCCTGTTGCCGGGCCCGTTCGAGACCGATCGCCTGCGCGGCACCGCCAAGGCCGAAGCCGAGAAGCGCGGCATCACGCCGGACCAGCTTTTGGCCGAGCGCGCCAAGCTCAACCCCGCCGGCCGCTTCGGCCATCCCGACGAGTTCGGCTATGCCTGTGCCTTCCTCTGCGGCGCCAAGGCCGGCTTCATCACGGGACAGAACATCCTGCTCGACGGCGGCGCCTTCCCGGGCACGCTGTAAGACTCTTCTCCCTCTCCCCGTTCTTACAGGGAGAGGGTTGGGGTGAGGGGCTCTCTCCGCAAGCACGATGAGAGTCCGACTCGCTGAAGCTCCCCCTCACCCGGAATTCAAGCTGCGCTTGAATTCCGACCTCTCTCCGCATCCGCCTTCGCTGAAGCTTCGGCGGACAAGGGCGGGGCGAGGTGAGATTACTCAACGCCGCTTCGTCGGCTCGTCTTCATCCCGCTCGCTGGGATCGGAGGAATCGGCGGTGAGGCGCTCGTCGGTCCAGTCGATGCCGAACGCATCGAGGCCGTCCGCCAAAAGGTCGCCTAGCATCGGGTCGCCGAGCAGATATTGCACCGTTTCCTGCCGGGGCCTGCGATACTCGCCCCGCGCCTCCACGGCACGGGCGCGCAAGTCGTCCCAGTCCTCGATCGTGCCGTCGCCGCGACCGAGCCAGGTCAGTGCAACGAGATCAAGCTGCTCGTCCTCGTTCAAGGCGGCAATGAAGCCGCCGAGCTCGCCGCCGACGGGATCGGAGCCGTCATCTTCCAGGACGTCGACCGCGTCGTCATCGGTGGGGTTGGAGCCCGAGTCCGGATCGGAATCCAGTTCCTTGACGTCGAATTCACGCGCCTTCTCGATGATGAAGGTCACTTTCTCGGCGGAAATCGCAAGCTCTGGCATCGCTCCCTCCCGGGGTTCCCGCAATAACGCCGCATCGCATCAGATGATCCATTGCGCCTGCTGGCTGAAACCCGCAATGTCTATCCAAAGTGCCCGTTCAGCCGTCATTCCGAGGCGATGCGAAGCATCGAACCCGGAATCACGAGATTCCGGGTTCGGCACTTCGTGCCGCCCCGGAATGACAATGGATACCGATAACAAGATGGGAATGCGCCGAATGCAGTGGAAGGTGGGCAGGGTTGTGATCACCAAGGTGGTGGAATTAGAGACGGTCGGCTCGACGCGCTTCATTCTGCCGCTCGCCAGCAATGAGGAAATCCGGAAGCTGCCTTGGCTGATCCCGCATTTCGCCACCGATGAAGGCCGACTGAAGATGTCGATCCATTCGCTGGTGGTGGAGACGCCCTCGCAGCGGATCGTCGTCGACACTGGCCTTGGCAACGACAAGCAGGGCCGCAACGTCCCGACCTGGAATAACCGCACGAGCCCGTTCCTGGAGACGATGACGGCGGCGGGTTTTACGCCAGACAGCATCGACATCGTGCTGTGCACGCATCTTCACGTCGACCATGTCGGCTGGAACACGAAGCTCGTCGGCGGCGAATGGCTGCCGACTTTTCCGAAAGCACGCTACGTGTTCGGCAGGACCGAATATGAACATTGGCGCGACCACTCCACCGAGCCGGACAAGCAGGCGGTGTTCAATGATTCCGTGAAGCCGATCGTCGATGCCGGCCGGGCCGAGCTGATCGCGAGCAACCATCGGCTTTGCGAGGAGATCAGCATGATCCCGACGCCGGGCCACAGCCCGGGGCATATGAGCATCCTGATCCGGTCCGAAGGCGAACAGGGTCTCCTCACCGGCGATGTTGCCCATCACCCGTGCCAGATGGCGCATCTCGACTGGTCCTCGACAGCAGATTCCGACCAGAAGCAGTCTGCCGAAACGCGACGCGAGCTGTTTTCGCGCTTTGCGGATGCGCCGACACTGGTGATCGGCGGGCATTTTTCGGCCGGATACATCAAGCGCAAGGGCGACGCGTTCAGGTTCGAGGCGCTGGGATCGTGACGTTTGCTCCTCATGGAGAGGAGCGCGTCTTCGCCCGTCTCGGACCATGAGGCCCCGCTCTCGCCCGCGTCCATCCTTCGAGACGCCCGCCTTCGGCGGGCTCCTCAGGATGAGGGGGAGCAATGCGCGAACGGCCGCCAGTCGGCGGTTGAATTTCCCGCCGCCCTGTTCCATGAAGCTATTTAACCGATCGGTCCATCTCAGGGAGAAACGAGAATGAAGCTTGTTCGTTACGGCGAAAAGGGTGCGGAAAAGCCCGGCCTGATCGACAGATCCGGTCAGTTGCGCGACTTGTCGGCCCATGTGAAGGACCTGACCGGCGAGGCCTATTCGCCGGAATCCCTCAAGAAGCTGGCTGCGCTCGACCCCGCCTCGCTGCCCGCCGTCTCCGGCAAGCCGCGGTTCGGTGCCCCCGTCACCGGCATCTCCAAGTTCGTGGCGATCGGCCTCAACTATAGCGATCACGCCAAGGAGACCGGCAACCCGATTCCGGCCGAGCCGATCTTCTTCCTCAAGGCGAATACCGCACTCTGCGGCCCGAACGACGCGGTCGAAAAGCCCCGCGGCTCGACCAAGCTCGACTGGGAGGTCGAGATCGCCGCAATCATCGGCACCCGCGCCAAGTATGTCTCCGAAGCCGAGGCGCTGAACTATGTCGCCGGCTACTGCGTCTGCAACGACGTCTCCGAACGCAACTTCCAGATCGAGCGTCTGGGTCAGTGGACCAAGGGCAAATCGCACGACACGTTCGGCCCGCTCGGGCCGTGGCTCGCCACCAAGGACGAGATCAAGGACGTGCAGAACCTGCCGATGTGGCTCGACGTCAACGGCCAGCGCCGCCAGACCGGCTCGACCGCGACCATGATCTTCTCCATGGCCAAGTGCATCTCCTACGTCTCGCAGTTCATGACGCTGCTGCCCGGCGACGTCGTCACCACCGGCACGCCGCCCGGCGTCGGCATGGGCATGAAGCCGCCGACCTTCCTCAATGTCGGCGACGTCGTCACGCTCGGCATCGAAGGCCTCGGCGAGCAGCGTCAGGAGATCGTCGCGGCGTAGGCGGCAATCACCACTGCGCCACGCCGTCATTGTGAGGAGCCAACGGGTCCGGCCTTCGGCCGGCCCGATGACAGGCTCCGCGGCGAAGCAATCCAGATTTTTTCCGCGGAGACAGCCTGGATTGCTTCGCTTCGCTCGCAATGACGCAAATCAATTGCCCGATATCCCGTAGGACATTTCAATGAAACTCTCCTTCTCCGCCGCCTCGCCTTTCGCGCGCAAGGTGCGCATCGCTGCGATCGAGCTCGGGCTGATCGACAAGATCGAGCTCGTCCCCGCAACGGTCGCGCCGGGACAGGTCAACGAGGACTACTCGCGCATCACGCCGCTGAAGAAGCTGCCGGTGCTGATTACCAATGATGGCGACGTGATCCTGGATTCCTACGTCATCGTCGAATATCTCAACGAGATGGCCGGCGGCAGCCTGTTCCCGGATTACGGCCCGCAGCGCTGGAAGGCGAAGACCAATCACTCCCTGATCAACGGCATGCTCGATTCCATGCTGCTGTGCCGCTACGAGAAGATGGTGCGGCCGCAGGGCCTCCAATGGCAGGCGTGGTCGGACGACCACTGGAACCGGGCCTGGACCGGCATGGCACGCTTCGAGAACATGCCGGACGTGCTGAACGGCCGGTTTGACATTTCGCAGATCGGCCTCGTTTGCGTGCTCGGCTATGCCGACTTCCGCTTCGCCGATTGCGGCTGGCGGAAGGCCTATCCGAAACTCGACGCCTTCCATCAGAAGATGCTGGAGCGGCCCTCCGTCAAGATCTCGGTGCCGCCTCCGGCGTAACCCGCGGGAGTTCTCATGAGCCTCAAAATCTCGGTCGGCGATCTCACCATCCACCGCATCATCGAGCAGGAAACCACGTTCTTGCCGGCGCTGGACATGCTGCCCGGACTCACGGCCGAGGTGCTGGCCGAGAACCGCGCATGGATGCGGGAAGCAAACGCGCTGGATGACCAGGATATGTTGATCCTGTGCTTCCAGTCCTATGTGGTGAAGACGCCGCATCACACCATCCTGATCGATAGCTGCATCGGCAACGATAAGCCGCGGCCGCAGCGGCCGAAATGGAACATGAAGACCGACGACACGTACTTGCGCGCGCTGGGCGCCGCCGGCGTCTCGGCTGGCGACATCGACTTCGTGATGTGCACGCATCTGCATGTCGACCACGTCGGCTGGAATACGCGGCTTGAGAACGGCCGCTGGGTGCCGACCTTCCCCAAGGCGCGCTACGTATTCGCCAAGCAGGAGTTCGACTACTGGTCCGCGCAGAATGCGAAGGCCGAGGTGCCGCCCTTCGCGGACAGCGTATTGCCGGTGGTCGAGGCCAAGCGCCACGAGATCGTCGGCAACGACCACCAGATCGGCGATCATGTCCGCATCCTGCCGACGCCCGGCCACACGCCCGGTCACGTCGCGTTCACGATCGGTCGCGGCAAGGACGACGCCGTGTTCTCCGGCGACCTCATGCACTCGCCGTTGCAGACGCTCTATCCGGAGCTGTCACCCAAGTTCGACGTCGATCAGGCGCAAGCCGCAAAGACGCGCCGCAGCTTCCTGGAGCGTTATTGCGACACCGACACGCTGTGCTGCCCCGCGCATTTTCCCTCGCCGTCGGTCGGCAAGATCAGGCGGAAGGGCAACGGGTTCGTCTGTGCGGCGGTGTAGCCGAGATCGAAATCCCGTAGAGTGGGTTAGCCCCGCGGCTGCGCGAAGCGCAGTCCGCTGGCGTAACCCACCATTTTTGTCGCCGAGAGAGAAGAGGTGGGTTACGCTACGCTAACCCACCCTGCGATTTCTGCGCGAGCGGCGCATCAATCAAACAAACTCGGCGTGTGGTTGACGAGCGCGCCTTCGATCTCGAGCATCTTCAGCTTGGTGACCACGCCGCCCTTGGCGGAGAAGCCGCCGGGCTTGTTGCCGGCCGCGAGCACGCGATGGCAGGGCACCACGATCGGGCACGGGTTGCGGCCGAGCGCCTGGCCGACATCGCGCGACAGCTCGACGCCGCCGAGGCGTTTTGCAATGTCGCCATACGTCATGGTCTTGCCCGGCGGGATGGTGCGGGCGATCTCGTAGACGCCGCGGTTGAAGTCGGGAACACCGTCGAGATCGAGCGGGATGTCGGTGAGGTCGTCCGGCTCGCCCGCGAGCAGTTTGACGATGCGGTCGATCGCCTGCTGCACCTGGGCCGTCGGCTCGGCCTCGCTGGCATCAGTGTGGCGCTGGTGGATACGGGTGCGGATCTTGTCCTCGCCGCCCATCGGCAGTTGCGTGCCATTAATGCCGCGCGGCCCCCAGGCAATGGCGCAGAGACCGATTTTGGTTTCGAACAAGGCGAAATGCTGGTCAGTCATGGCTACTTTCCTGGCTTGCTTCCTCGTCGAGGCCCCCGCTTGTGATCTTCCTGCGAAATCTAGGCTTGGAAATAGTTGCGATCCACCCGGTTTCCGGGAATCTTGCACAGGAGTTCCGCTCCTTTCCGCGAGTCCAGAATGCAGAGCCTTCACGTCAACGGATATGACATGCCCTATCTCGACGTGGGCGACGCGAATGCGGGGCCGCCGCTGGTCTGCGTGCACGGATCGCTGTCCGACTTCCGGATCTGGGGCTGCGTGCTCGGCCCGCTGACACAACGGCACCGGCTGATCTGCGTTAGCCTGCGCCACTTCTTCCCGGCGCCGTGGGACGGCATCGGTGACACCTACTCGATCGCGCAGCACGTCGACGACGTCATCGCCTTCATCGAGAAGCTCGACCTCGGCCCGGTCGACCTGATGGGCCATTCCCGCGGCGGGCACATCTGCTTTCGCGTGGCGCAAGCGAGGCCGGATCTGTTGCGGCGGCTGATCCTGGCCGAGCCCGGCGGCGAGCTCGATGCGAGCCTCGATCCCGACTATGCCGGCGGCCCCTCACCGCTGCTGGCACGCTTCACGGCCTCGGCGGAGAAGATCGCAGCCGGTGACGTCGATGGCGGGCTCGCGGTCTTCGTCGACACGCTGGAAGGACCCGGCACCTGGCCGCGGCTGCCAGCGATGGTGAAGCAAAACCTGCGCGACAACGCCTTCACCCTGATCGGTCAGGTCCGCGACAATCGCCCACCCTTCTCGAAGGCCGATGCGGAATCGATTGGGATGCCGACGCTGTTCATTCTCGGCGCGCGGACGAAGGGCCTGTTGCCGCAGGTGCTGCATGCACTCGCGGCGCACGTCCCCTATTCCAAGACGGCGATCATTCCGAACGCGACGCATCCGATGTTCGAGCAGGCGCCGCAAAAATATTCTGAAGTGGTGCTGGATTTTCTGGCGGGCTGATCATGCAGACATTTCGCGTCAACGGTTACGACATGGCCTATCTCGAAATCGGAGAAGGTCCGCCGCTGGTCTGTGTGCACGGCACGCTCGGCGACTTCCGCACCTGGTATTCGGTGCTCGGCCCGCTGTCGCAGAATCATCGCGTGATCTCGGTGAGCCTGCGGCATTTCTTTCCCGAGCACTGGGACGCCGTCGGCGACGACTACAAGATGGCCCAGCATGTCGCCGACGTGATCGGCTTCATCGAGCAGGTCAGCCCCCTGCCGGTCGACCTGATGGGGCACTCGCGCGGCGGACACATCGCGTTTCGCGTGGCCCAGGCGCGGCCTGATCTCTTGCGAAAACTGGTGCTGGCCGAGCCCGGCGGCGATCTCGACGCAACGCTGCCGGTCCCGGCGGGCACGCCTGCGCATCCGCCGCTTGCCGCGCGTACGGCACGCTCGGTCGAGATGATCCGCGCCGGCGACGTCGAGGGCGCGCTGCAGAATTTCTATGAAGGCATCGAAGGCGACGGCTCGTGGCGGCGCGTGCCGGCGGCGGCGAAGCAGCAACTGCGCGACAACGCCATCACCTTCCTCGGCCAGATCAACGAACAGCGCAGGCCCTACACGCTGTCCGACGCGCAGGCGATCAGGACGCCGACGCTTCTTATCGGCGGCGGCGCGACGACGGGCAGCCTGTCGGTGATCTGGCGCGTGCTGGCCGAGCACATCGCCGGCGCGAAGACGGCGGTGATCGCGAATGCCGGCCACTGGATGTTCGAGCAGGCACCGCTGGAATATGGCGAAGCGGTGGACGCGTTTTTGAGGGAGTAGGCCTTTTCCCTCTCCCCTTACAAGGGGAGAGGGAAAGATTACATTCCTCACACCTTCCACGAGCCGACCGGAGCCCTGACCGCGACATTCAGCCGGTTCCAGACATTGATCGTCGCGATCGAGAGGACGAGCGCCGATAGCTCGCGCTCGTCGAAATGCTTGGCGGCTTCGTTCCAGATCGCATCCGGCACCGGGTCTTCACGATCGGCGAGACGCGTGACCGCCTCCGTGAGTGCCAGCGCGGCGCGCTCGGCTTCGGTGAAGTAGGGCGTATCGCGCCAGGCGGCGACCGCGAACAGGCGCTCGTCGGTCTCGCCGGCCTTGCGGGCGAGCTTGGGATGCATATCCACGCAGACGCTGCAGCCATTGATCTGGCTGGCGCGCAGGTGCACCAGTTCCAGGAGCTTTTCCGAGAGACCTTGCTGGTTCACGGCATTCAGGTCCTGCAGCGCCTTCATGGCCTCGGGCAGGACCATCACCGGGTGATTCATACGTGCGTGCATCATGTCGTGTCTCCATGTCAGGAATTTCGACGGCTCCGGTCACATCGGCCGGATTTGCGTCGTCATGGGCATGACGGATCACGCGAAGGGAATGTGACCGATGACTGAAGAGAATTTTCTTAGCCAACAGTTCGAGGCCAATCGGGATCATTTACGCGCCGTCGCGTTCCGGATGCTTGGATCGCGCGGCGAGGTCGATGACGCCGTGCAGGAGACCTGGCTGCGGCTGAGCCGCAGCGACACCTCGGATGTCGCGAATTTGCGGGGATGGCTGACCACGGTCGTCGCGCGCATTTGCCTCGACATGTTGCGGGCGCGGAAATCGCGCCGCGAGGACCCGATGGGCCCGGACGTGCCGGAGCCGGTCGACGATGCGCGCGAGCGCGAGGCCGAGATGGCCGATTCCGTCGGCGCGGCGTTGCTGATCGTCTTGGAGACACTGCAGCCGGCGGAGCGGCTCGCCTTCGTGCTGCACGACATGTTCGCCGTGCCCTTCGAGGAGATCGCGCCGATCGTCGGTCGCTCGGTCGAGGCGTCGCGGCAGCTCGCCAGCCGCGCACGGCGCCGGGTGCAGGGCGCGCCGGTGCCCGAGACGGATCTCTCCCGCCAGCGAAAAATCGTCGAGGCCTTCCTCGCGGCTTCACGCGAAGGCAATTTCGAAGGCCTGCTCGCCGTGCTCGATCCCGAGGTCGTCATGCGCGCCGATCAGGCCGCGGTGCGGCTCGGCTCGCTGCCTGAAATCCTGGGCGCCGATGCAGTCGCGCAGACCTTCAAGGGACGCGCCCAGGCCGCACGGCCCGCGCTGGTCGATGGTGTCATGGGCGTCGCCGTCATCTTCGGTGGCCATCTACGTATCGCCCTGCGCGTCAGCTTCAACGGCGACAGGATCTCCGGGATCGAAGCCGTGGCCGATGCGGAGCGGATCGCGGCGATGGAGGTGGAGGTGCTGGACAGCTAGGCCGCATGGCGTCCGGCGTCACCCGATGCATTTTCGCGAAAACAACCCCATGCAAGGTAGAATGGCAGTCCGGGCCAAGCCCGAGAAAAATGTCGAAAACTAACCTGTTTACAATAGCTTAGTCGACAAATCCGCTGCAGCGGCGTGATGCCCGCTTGACGCCCCCCTTGCCCAGCGGTAGCGTCCGAATACGGAATTCCGTATTCCGAAGGAGTCGCCGGCGTGATCCCTCTCGACCCGCTCCCCAATTTGATCGACCAGGTCTACGCGCGGATCCTGGAGGCGATCTCCGACCGCACTCTTCAGCCCGGTCAGCGCATCCGTCAGAACGAGCTCGCCGACAGGCTCGGCGTGTCGCGTCAGCCGGTGTCGCACGCGCTGCACCTGTTGCATCGGCAAGGCCTGGTTGCCGAGAGCGGCCGGCGCGGCTTTGAAGTCACCCAGCTCGATCCCGCGCGCATTCGTCAGCTCTACGAGGTGCGCGGCGCGATCGACGCGCTCGCAGCCCGGCTCGCCGCCGAGCGCGCGGCAAGCGATGCGGCGGGACGCGAGCGGCTCGCAGCCGCGCTGCGTGCCGGACACGCCATCAATCGGAAGACGCCGCTGTCCGAGCTGATCGTGCTCGATGTCGAATTTCACGGCGCGATCTATCGCCTCGCCGGCAATCCCGTGATCGAGGAGACGATTGCGCCGCAATGGCCGCACATGCGCCGCTCGATGGCGACGGTGCTCTCCGAGCTCGACTATCGCGACAGCGCCTGGGCTGAGCATGCGACGATCGCCGGACACATTCTCGCGGGCAAAGCGCAGGCGGCCGAACGCGCCGCGCTCGCGCATGCGCAGACGGCAGGACGGATGACTGAGGAGAGATTGAAAGCGACGGACGATGCGGCAGCGTAGTCGCAAACGCCGTCATTCCGGGGCGATGCGAAGCGTCGAGCTATGATGCGCAATTGCGCATCGGAGAATCCATCGGGCGAGAGATTGCGGATGACTGGATTCCGGGTCCGACGCTGCGCATCGCCCCGGAATGACAAAAAGCAAAACAAACAGGAGGATACCCCCATGAAACTGACCCCGGAGCAATTGGAGTTCTTCCACCGCGAGGGCTGGCTGTTTCTGCCCGAGCTGTTCAGCCGGGAGGAGGTCGATTTCCTCGCACGTGAGGCGGTCGGCATCTACGACGCTGACCGCCCCGAAGTCTGGCGCGAGAAGAGCGGCGCACCGCGCACGGCCTTCGCAGCGCATCTCTACAACGAAGCATTCGGGGTCCTCGGTGCGCATCCGCGCATGATCGGGCCGGTCGAGCAGGTTTTCGGTGAACCGGTCTACATGCACCAGTTCAAAATCAACGCGAAATCGGCCTTTACCGGCGATGTCTGGCAATGGCACCAGGACTACGGCACCTGGAAGCGCGATGACGGCATGCCCGAGCCGCGCGCGATGAACATCGCGATCTTCCTCGACGAGGTGATGCCGATCAACGGTCCGCTCATGCTGGTGCCGCGCAGCCAGAATGCCGGCGACCTCGAGGCCGCGCATGATCTTGCGACCACGTCGTATCCGTTGTGGACGCTGGACGAGGAAACCGTGACGCGGCTGGTGAACCAGGGCGGCATCGTGGCGCCGACCGGCAAGCCCGGCGGCATGCTGATGTTCCACGGCAACCTCGTGCACGGCTCGAGCGGCAACATCACTCCCTATCCGCGCAAGATCGTGTACCTGACGCTGAACGCGGTCTCGAATTACATCCGCACGCCGACGCGGCCGGAATACATCGCGCATCGCGATTTCACGCCGATCAAGACGGTGGACGACGACGCCCTGCTGCACCTTGCACGTGCGCCAAGGCAGGCGGCAGAGTAGGCTGTCGCTGTCATTCCGGGGCGACGCGACGGGACCGCGCAAAGCGCGGCCCGGGAACGTCGAACTATGATGCGCAATTGCGCATCGGAGAATCCATCGCGCCGCAGAGGACGCGGATGAATGGATTCCGGGCTCGCGACTTTGTCGCGCCCCGGAATGACGAATGTTGGACGTTCGCGTTATCCCGGCAGCAATAGCACTTACGGAAACACCCCCATGAACCTGTTCCGCCTGCTTCAAGCCCGCGCCGCCGCCGGCAAGTCCGTGCGCGTGGCGCTGATCGGTGCCGGAAAATTCGGCTCGATGTTTTTGGCTCAGGTGCCGCACGTGCCGGGGTTAGAGGTGCCGATCATCGTCGACATCGATCGCGACCGCGCGCGCGAAGCCTGCCGCACCGTCGGCTGGGACGCCGCACGCATCGCTGCGACCACCTTCACCGATGACGGCGCGCGCGCGATTGCCGGCGGCGCGATGGACGTCGTGGTGGAGGCGACCGGTAACCCGGCGGTCGGCATCCGCCACGCCCGCGCCGCGATCGCGGCCGGCAGGCACATCGTCATGGTGAATGTCGAGGCCGACGTGCTGGCAGGCCCGCTCCTGGCTGAGGAAGCGCGCAAGGCCGGCGTTGTCTATTCGCTCGCCTATGGCGACCAGCCGGCGCTCACGGCGGAGATGGTCGACTGGGCGCGCGCCACCGGCTTTCGCGTCGTCGCCGCCGGCAAGGGCACGAAATATCTGCCGGCCTATCATGACGTGACCCCGGACAATGTCTGGCAGCACTACGGCCTGACTGCGGGCGAGGCACAGTCGGCCGGTATGAATCCGCAGATGTTCAACTCCTTCCTCGACGGCACCAAGTCTGCGATCGAGATGGCGGCGATCGCCAATGCCTGCGGGCTCGACGTGCCCGCGAGCGGGCTGAAGTTTCCGCCCTGCGGCGTCGACGATCTGCCGCACGTGATGCGTCCGCGCGAGCGAGGCGGCGTGCTGGAGCGGTCGGGGGTGGTGGAGGTGGTCTCGTCGCTCGAGCGCGATGGCCGGCCCGTGTTTCGCGATCTGCGCTGGGGCGTATACGTCGTGCTGGAGGCGCCGAACGATTATGCCGCCGACTGCTTCAAGCAGTACGGGCTGAAGACCGACGCGAGCGGGCGCTATGCGGCGATGTACAAGCCCTATCATCTGATCGGGCTGGAGCTGAACGTCTCGATCCTTTCGGCCGCGCTGCGCGGCGAGCCGACCGGGCAGGCCTACGGCTTCCGCGGCGACGTTGCGGCGGTCGCCAAGCGGCCTTTGCGCGCCGGCGAGATGCTGGACGGCGAAGGCGGCTACACGGTATGGGGCAAGCTGATGCCGGCGGCGGCAAGCCTCGCGGCCGGCGCGCTGCCGATCGGTCTGGCGCACCGCCTTCGGCTGAGACATGACGTCGCGCACGGCGAGGTCGTGCGCTGGAGCGACGTCGAGTTCGATGCCAACAACGAGACAGTGAAGGTGCGCAAGGCCATGGAAGCCGCGTTCGCAGCGCAACATTGAAGCGGGGCACCACCGGCGGCCGGGCGCGCCCTTGATTTGCGCCTGGCCTTTCGTCATCCTGACCGCGATCCTGGAACATTGAATTCCGGACACCAAGAAACGTCGAGCAGCGACGAAGACCAAAGCGACACGAAGATCGTATCCCTCGTCGATGTATCGACAGCAACAGAGGGGAAGCGAATGGAACGTCGTCAATTCCTGAAGGCGGGCGGTCTTGGCCTTGCCGCAAGCACGGTCGCAGCGCCCGCGATTGCGCAATCGATGCCGGAAATCAAGTGGCGGTACGCTGCAAGCTGGCCGAAATCGCTCGATACGTTGTACGGCGGCTGCGAGTATTTCAGCAAACGCGTCGCCGAGATAACGGACAACCGTTTCCAGATTCAGCCATTTGCCGCCGGCGAAATCGTCCCGGGATTGCAAGTGCTTGACGCTGTGTCCAACGGCACCGTCGAGATCGGCAACACCGCGCTCTACTATTATTGGGGCAAGAACCCCGCCTTCACGTTCGGCACCGCCCTGCCGTTCGGTCTCAACACGCGCCAGCACATTTCCTGGCTGATCTGGGGCGGCGGTCAGGAGATGCTCAACGATCTGCTCAAGGAGTACAACGCGATCGGCATTCCGACCGGTTCGACCGGCGCCCAGATGGGCGGCTGGTTCCGGAAGGAGATCAAGTCGATGGCGGATTTCCAGGGTCTGAAATTCCGCGTCGGCGGTTTCGCCGGCACGATCATCGCCAAGGTCGGCGGCGTGCCGCAGCAGATCGCGGGCGGCGACATCTATCCGGCGCTCGAGAAGGGCACCATCGATGCCGCCGAATGGGTCGGCCCCTATGACGACGAGAAGCTCGGCTTCGTGAAGGTCGCGAAGTACTATTACTATCCGGGTTGGTGGGAAGGCACCGGCCAGGGCCACAACGTCATCAACCTCGACAAGTGGAACGCGCTGCCGAAGTATTACCAGGCCGCGATCGAGACTGCCTCGCGCGACACCTTCACCTGGGTCACGGGCAAGTACGATGCCGTCAACCCGCCGGCACTGAAGCGGCTCCTGGTTGCCGGCGCGATCCTGAAGCCCTTCCCACAGGAAGTGCTGGAAGCATGCTATGGCGCGGCGAACGGGATCTACGCCGATCTCGCCAAGAGCAACCCGCATTTCGGCAAGATGTATGCGAGCCTGTCGGCCTATCGCAACGAGTCGCTGGCCTGGATGCAGGTCGCCGAGCTGAGCTTCGACAGCTTCATGATGCGGATGCGGACGAGGACGTAACGCGTTCGAAAGTTCGCAAGGTCAGAAACGACGAAAGCCCCGGAGATGTCTCCGGGGCTTTTGGTTGTAGTGGTGAGCGTTTGGATGGCCGCCGATGCACTCAGCTACACACACTCTCTCCTCATCGCCGGGCTCGACCGGGCGATCCAGTATTCCAGAGACGTTTGTCGTGGAGCTCGCTCTCGCCACCACCGCCGCGGAGTACTGGATGCCCCGCTTTCGCGGGGCATGACAACGCAGGGTGAGGCGCGAGACGGACAATCGTCCCAACAAGAAGCGCCTACGCTTCGCCGACGGGCTCAGTTCTGATCGTCGCCGAGCGCTGCGATCAGTTTGTCGTAGTATTTGCCGACGAGATCGATATTGGCCTTGTTCTCGACCGCGGGCGCCGGCGTCTTCAGCGCCTGATTGAGCTCATCGAG